>NZ_JABZFS010000064.1:0-30300 GCF_014237355.1 Desulfosporosinus sp. | reverse complement strand
CTCAGCGAGCGGGAGCTGCCCGGCTAGGGCAGATCACGCGAGCGGCAACTGCAGGATGAGAATGTCCGAGCGGAGTGGGTACCGCGAATATGTGAGCGGTTCCCGTGGAGCGGGGCCCCGGCTGCTATTACAGCTTGTCTTCCCATTTTCTAGGTAACAGGTTTTCTTTAAACCATCGGCTCGCGAACATGGAAAAACCACCTAATGGTGGCTTATTATAAATCTTGTTTCATTTGATTTACAATAGTTTGTAGCCCTGTCAAATTTCCTTTTCCTAATTTGGAGTAATACTTTATGTGTTTTTGAACTGCATCTAAAGCATTTTGAAAAAACTCCTCACCATAATCTTTACTAATACTTTCAAGTAGAAATTTATTTGTATCATTGTTAAATGCTCTTTTATATTCTTCTCCATTCATCATGGCTAAAAATATTGTAATAAAAGCCTGTGCAGAACCCTCATTCATCCCCGTAGTCTTGTTTATCTCTATCTTTCCTTCATTCCTATTCAATTGTCCTGAATACACCTTCTTTGCTACTTCATAAGCCCCTTTACTCATTTTCATTGTAATCTTCATACTTTTATTACACTCCTTAGAAACAAAATACGAGGAATTGGATTTTTCATTTTGCTTTTCATGGGGTTTATATTAACTTCCAGTTGTAGCCATTAGGCAATCAGATACGTATTAGACACCCAACAATGAGGATACGAAACTTTACATCCTAAATTAGTACTTTTCTTGTCACTTAATATTTAATTCTAAGACACTTTCAACAATTTTCTTTCAATTCCTTCCAAGATAACGAGAAAAAACAAAAAACGTATGAAACCTTCCTGTTCTACAACCTGGCTGAGCTCATAAGCTGCTAGTTTCTGAGCAGTATGATCGACGCAGGAGGGGATTCATCTTCGTATACGCACGTGTTACGAATGCCAGAGGGACTTTGCTGCCGCTCGAAATTCATGCAGAATAACCTGGCAGCTCTATCCTTTTTAATCGCTGCTTTTTTACTACATTATGATTCGACTCATAATCTAGTAGCAAATAAAACATGGCTCGTATTAATACGGCCCTACTTCGTCTTCCATTTCGAACAATTAAATTAACAGCTGTTTGCACACTATTCAACAGTTCTCCACCCACACCTAGTACAAATAAAGCATGTGCTGCCCCTAACAACTTTAGCGCCGCACTCCATGCAACCTGCTCCATCTCTTTGCCAGAAGGAACGCTTGGGAGTCCATCCTGAAACACTCATTTTAAACGCCTCACAAAACTGCTTGATGTCAACATCTGATTTTACATTCGAATTCGAACAGAATTTATTCCCCCACTTTAGCAATCTTGTTCCCTCCCTCTGTCTGCATCCGTTCGGACAATCTCTCAACTTCCTCTGCCTTATCCTCCAAGTATCTACGCCTAAGATAATCTCGATTTGGTCTAGCATGATTCTAAATCAGCGATCTCTTCCGGGATGTCTCCCAAGAACACCCTTCACGAATATACCCCCAGATAATCCAGGACAATACCACCGGCCTGTCCCACTAGTTGGAACTTATCGAAGTCCTTGAGGGGTATACTCTTTCTTCCTCCGGCTTCAGCAGCCAACCAATAGGACATAATTTCATGAAGCTCAACTCGAAATATCTTCCTTAACGCTATCATTTCAATGATGAAAAAACTTGTTTCACCAATAGATCTCCACTCGACAAGGTAATCAAGCTGGTGTTGCTCAATATTTGATAAAGGAAAACTCGCATGCATTGCTTAGCATCAAAGGCGAGCGGCACTGTTTCGCCCTTGAAGTTTCTGACTCCGATGTAGTCCACCGTTGATTTATGAGCCGGGAACGCAGAAATAATCTGCGTCCCCCACCTGATAACCGTCCAATCGGTTGGGATGTACTGGACTAGTGCGACTCGCTTGGCAAGGTATTGTTGGTTCGCAAAGTTTATCAGATACTCCAGCGATTTTCCGCGATTCGCATAATTAGCGCTATTCATCGGGTAACATCTCTTTCGGATTGCTAATAGCCCCATTCTTAGCGAGCGTCTCAATGACGGCACACATAAGGGAGTAATCACAGCGTCTGTGGGAACGCTTGCCTGTGCATCCCCCGCAGCCCTTGAGGTGGTTCAAGAATAGCGCATAGATTAGGCCGTTTCCCATAGGGCCTCTCCTTCTCACAGATAGAATTTTTCGTACTTACTCGACTCCTTTTTGGCTGACTGTAGTTTGTCTCCCGGATCTTTATTCCTCTTGCATTTTTTTTGCTTGATGTGTTCAGCCTCGCGGGCTTTGACTTGATCGACGGACAGGATGCCAGCTTCTCTCCAGTCAGTGAGCACAGCACGAAGGTAATTCACATTGCGAGCATCTGCATCAAGGCAATATTTCAGCCCTTCGATGACCACTGCGTCAGGGTCCTCACTTCCGTTAGTCGAGAATTCATCACACCAGGCAAGAATGGAGTCAGCATCACCTTTTGGAATCATTCGTCCCCAGTTCTTTTCGGCCCACTCAACCGCTAGAGTGCCGATCGATCTTAAATTACAGGGAAATTTCTTGACGACAAGCTTAAGATCCACCGGTTCCGGTTCCGTCATCGTTTCACTTGTCTTCTCAGAATCAAGTTCACCCTCGCACGGGATGACGTCGTCGATGATATTATGGTTTGGTACTGTAAGGTACGGTTCGGTAGGGTTAGGTACGGTAGGGTACGGTAGCCCCTGCACGTTCGTCGCACGTGTTGCGCCTGTGTTGCGCACATGTTTATTTTTCGCACGTGCGTTTTGCATTCGTTTGGTGTTCGCCTGTCGCTTTTCGATGAGTCTTCCTGCGTAGTCCATCCAGTCATGTATCGCTAGGCCAAGGTCAGTTTGTTCAATGAACCCCATAGAATCTCCTGGGCCACACTCAACCAATGCCGTCACGAAGTCTCCAGCGTCCCCTTCCCAACCAGCTGCAACGGCTATGTCCAATGCGTCAAACTTGGATAAGTCTCCATCATTAGCATACTCGAGGCACCACCACCATAGAAAATGCAGATGACCCACGACAGTTGGTACCGAAATACCTAACTTCCTCGCTGCCTTTATCGCCTTGGGATGCCTGGCGAGTTCTTGATTTGATTCTATCCATGCCACTTTGAAAGCCACCCCTTTGTCAAAACAGTGTTACGTTCATCCTACAGAATACTGAATTACTTGGCTCAGAACTTTTGTCGACCGGCAATAGTTACACTTCTCACATCTTCTTGGCGCCTCTAGCCCAGCCTTGAGAGCAATAATTCTCGGCATATTTGCTTCGAACGTTGCCAGCTCGGCGGCTATTCTCGTCGGATTCGTCATGTTAAAGACTGCTTTATCGGGATACTTCTCCTTACTGACGGCTACAACCATAAACTCCGACCAGTCTTCGGCCGCTCTTCCCATAGCAAGCCGCTCGACCTCCGCATAGATGGCCGCCTTGATGGGAGCTTTAGCTAATTCAATAAACGATACATAGCCATGAACAGCCTCATCCCACACTTTGCCAATAATGCTTCTGGTCGTCATCAAGTCAACCATGCGCCGGGAAGGGATACTGTGAACGTTCATCATAATCTTCCAAGGTGCGCCGTACATTTCGGCGGTCAGGATCCTTTCCTTTTCACCTTCAAGATAAGACATCGCAAAGGGATCGTTTTGGAGACAGTCAATCATCGTGTTGGCGACGAGATAGTCAGCTTTTAAGGTATTCGCTTTGGTAAACATGTTGGGATGATTCTCCTGAAACTCCTTTTGCTTTCCGGCATTCCAGCTATGCACATATTGACCAACCTCCTGAGCTGTGGTGGCTACGTCCACCCAGTCCCCGGTTAACTTCACCATTTCTTTAGCCTCACACTCATAGACAAATCCCGTGTACTGGCTGCGCGACATATATTCCAGATTTGCGGCGATGCTATGATAATTATCCTGCGTCAGTTCGAGCATTCAGGTTCCCCCTTGTCGGATTATCCCGAGACATTCATAGCTAGGTCTCCATCCTCAGTCGAGACTACGACATATTGAAAATCATCCTCGCTGATTTCCTTCTCAATCCACGCCCGCTCCGTGGGATTAATCTTGTTCCAGCCATCCAGACAGATTAATTTCAGCTCACCGGCTTGGGCTTTGGCGACTCTGAAGGCTAACTGCAGTTGCTCACCCTCGCTCAGCCCGTCAATGAGCGTCTTGCCAATCCGGATTTGACCCTCACCGTCCACGGAAAGTCCGGGGATAGGCAGGGCTGCCGTCTTAAGCAGCTCTGTAGGCAGTTTGCGGCCCTTATCAATTCTGGCAGTAAGGAGTTTGGAGAGCTCTTCCCGAGGTGCTAATTTCTCACGGATCAGGTTCGTCATCAAATCGTAATCGCGCAGAAAGCTCTGCATGTGCGCCACTTCAGCAGCGGCTAGCTTTAAGGGCTCGACATTTACTCCTACAGTTTCAGCAAGGAGCTTCCGTGAACTCTCGATCTTGGCCTCTTCGGTCTTGATACGCTCGTTTACTTTTTCACTAATACTGATCAGCGCGGTCTCTTCGATACCTTGGAGAGATGTGAGTTCCAAGTCGTTTCCATAGATCGTTTTTTCATAGTTAGCAACTTCTTGTTCAAGGTCCTTGACGACCGCTTGGATCTCTTGCCTTGCCCTGTCTTTCTTAACTGCGTATTCATCCCTCAGTTGCAGATATTTGCGTTCCAGTTCGAGATTAAGGGCATCATCCGACTGCTTCATCTTCTGATCTTTCTGGGCAATGGCATTTTTGAGGGTTTCAATCTTGTGAACCGTCTCTTGCCGATATTCCTCAATCTCATGTCGGGTTTGGTTCATCTCGTTTCGCTTGGTCTGCTTTTCGGTCTCAGCTTCAGCCAGTATCCTAGCTTTGCGTCCCTCCAGCCCTTCGATCAAGTTTGCAGCATTCTCTCTTTGCTTATTGAGCAGCTCAGCATCAGACACCGCTTGATAATACTCAGCAACGTTTTTTGCTCTCCATTCTTCCCCGTCATAATTCTTGGGAAGTTCATTTTTGTAGCCCGTCACCTGAGCCTTAATGACCCCGATTTCTCGATTGACCACTTCGCGCTGACTGAAGTAATGTTTAACAATCTGCCCAAGGACTTGAAGGATATGCTGCTCATAGTCAATGTCTGTCGGTATCTCGCCAAACCAGTTCGAGATGTCGTCCATACTCCAGGGGATCTCCAGCAAGTTCAAAATAATCTTGGCCTGTTCGGTGGGAGATTTTGTGCAAAATTCCAAGGGCTTGAACAGGTCACCCTTGAGAAATTGTTTGAGAAATTTCTCCGTGCTCGGGACGGCTTGTCCCGCCTTCCGAACTTTTAAATAATCCGCTTTGTTGTTCCGGAGTTTACGGTCGATCTCCAGCCCATCATCCGTTTTTATAAAGATCGTCGCATCATCCTCACCGTGGCGGATGACTTCAACTCGTTGGCTTTTGTTGCTGAAACCTTTTTCGATGGCTTCTATGATACTGGTTTTACCAGACCCCACCCGGCCAGTGAGGATATTTATTTTGCCTAAATCAACCTTGAATTCCGAGATTCCCACAAAATTATTGATTTCTAGCCTGGAGATTTTCATTCGAAATCATCCTCCCCATCGTCTTCATCCTCGTAGAATTCTTCAAAGGTTAGTTGGTTACCCTCGTTTAGTGGCTTATTTCCGTAGATCCACCACTCGTACATTTCGTCAACGGTCCTAAATTGTGGCACTTTACCTTTAGCAACGCTTCGCTCTAGATAGTTTGGTAAAAACTTCGCAATGGCCCGTTTATAATTTGCTAAATACCTAGGGTACCGCTCAAACTCTGTAATTCGTTGCTTGTCTGCCATGGGGCACCCGATGCAACCGATTCTCGTGAAGCCTTCATCATAGAGCTTGCAGTACTCAAAGCCGCGACCCCGTATAAATTCCCACACGTCAGCTTCTTCCCAGTCGATAATAGGGTTTATGACGCGTTTACCTTTTTGTAAGCAGGTTTCAAATAACCTTCGATCTTCATCGTTATCGTTAAAGAGTTTCTTGTCTGCTGACTTAGCCGTAACGATTTCAAACGGTCTTCGCTGGCTACGGGCATTACTCTCTGACCATCTAACGCCTGTTACACATATTCGTCCCTTGCCGCCGTGTTCTTTAAGGATGGAACAACACCATCTGTGTAGGCGGGTAGGCAATCCTTTTTTCTCGATCAGCTGCCACATGGTAAGTTTCGGTCGCTCGATGATAACGTCCGGATAGTTCCTCTTGATAAAGCGGACTAACTCAGGCGGATCGACGGTCGTTAGATTATAGTGAGCATCAAACTTCACGCCAGCTTCTTGGGCTAAGTGATAAATTGTCTGACTATCCTTGCCTCCAGAAAAAGCTAGGTAATAGCCTTCTGGTGGCATAAAGTATTGCAGTCTTTCAATCGCGATCTTCACTTTATCTACGGTGTAAAATAAATTCGTTTCTCGTAACATCTACCTCCTCAATCCTTTCACTTCTTCAGGATTGATGGTGACGATTTTCTCAAACCATGGTACACTCTAAGTGACTTCTTTTTTCGGGGCTCTCCGTTGGCGCGGAGGGCTTTTTCTTGTCTATACCCATTGGATATGGAACCATCGCTCCAGACTTTTTTCAAGTCGGACAAGGTTCCGCGGATTTCTTGCAGCGTTTCCTCCGCGGTCTGATAGGGATCGTCAATAATCGCAGTAATGACTCCAACTGCAAAGGCGTGCATGACGATACTTCCTCCGAGTTCTTTGACATCTACGAACCACGGAACGCGATCCGCCACTTTGTACTCTCCTAAATTATTATCCATTGAAATCTCCCTTCTCTTTTTTACCCCGCCTTTCGCTGATTAGCTACCTTCCCTCTTTGTTGAACCCTAAAACATATTCGCGCAATCTCAACCACCTCAGAGAGCCTTGTCCTCTTGCCGAAGTCAACACGATTGGTTTTGATGTCCGAGGTTGCGAGATCAAGAACTTCACGAAATTCGGAGTCAATCATCGAGCCCACATCTAATTCAAGAATTTTTCTGAGCATGCTACCACCTCCCTCGATTATTCAGCTTCGGAACGGTAAGGAATCTCTGCACCACAATACGGACAGATCCAGACGTAAGCGCGATCTGCAGAGTATGCTGGCTTGCCACATTCGGGACATATGCGTTTTTCGATATTGTTTCACCTCGCATACAATAACCCAACGTTTTCATCAACTCGCGGCGTGTCATCTATGACACTACTTTGCCAAAAAAAATTTCGTCCAGGGAGAGTTTGAAATACTTTCTCATCATGAACATCTCCGAAGATCTCCAATCTCTCTTGTTATTTTCTTTGGCAAGATAGGATGTCTCTGATATTCCGAGTATTTTAGCCATATCAGCCATTGATAACCCGTAAGAGGCTCGCAACGCTTTAAGGCTTGCGTAAGGTTTTTGTTTCTTCTTGATAACCATTTATTCACCTCCGTTCGCGTATAAGTGTCATACTTGACACTTTCATGATACATCTAGGGTCGAATGCTGTCAACAAAATATTTTATCCTTTATGACACTTTTGTTATTAATTGTGTTTACATATGACACCGAACTGATATAATAATAGCTAAGGAGGTTTTGTCCATGGAACTTTTGGAAAACATAGGCGTTAAGTTAAAAGCGCTGCGCAAGGAAAAGGATGAGACATTAGAGGAAGTTGCGAATGTTATTGGTTCGTCAAAATCACTTCTGTCGAAATACGAGCGTGGCGTAAGCGAGCCAGGATTAAGAGTATTGAAAAAGCTTGCCGATCATTTTAACGTATCGCTTGATTATTTGTTCGGTTTTACAAATGATAGGCAGCCGATTGTAACCGAAAAGATTCAAGAGTTGTTTGCCGAATTAGATGAATCTAAAAAAAAAGAAGCTCTTCGGTATTTGCAATTTCTAAACTCCCCTGAGGAGGAATAATTATGGGCAGTATATTCCAAGACAAAGCTGGTCGTTGGCGCGGGGTTGTAAACCTGCCGAAAGGAAACGATGGGACTCGTAAACAAAAGGTATTTTACGGAGATTCTAACCAAACCCCAGGGCAGCAAAAGCGAGAACTTCAGGCGAAGATCACAGAATTGGAATATGAAATTAACAATAACTTATACCTTAATGAAACCAATGATACGATGGAGCAATATCTTAAAAAATGGCTAAAAGTCTATGCTGATGAGAACTTGGAAGTAACCACTCGCGAGCTTTATGAGATGTATGTAGAGGTGCACATTAACCCGTTCTTTGGAAAACACAAAATTAAAGACATAAAACCTATGCAGATACAAGAGTTCTATAACGAAAAAATGAAAGACATTGAACTTAAAAACGGCAAGGTTAAAAAGGGATTATCAAAAAACACCATAGGAAAATTGCATTCTTTTCTAAATAGAGCGTTTGAGGATGCCATCACAAATCGGACCATAAAGTATAATCCGTGTCAAGGAGTTAAGAAGCCTAAGAAACAGAAGTATAAACCAGCGATTTGCAGCGAGAAGAGTTTTGACACTTTGGTAGAAGAAACAAAAGGAACCCTCGACGGGGTCCTTATCTTACTAGCTGGGATTTGCGGTCTGCGCAGAGGCGAGATATTCGGATTAAGATTTATAGATATTGACCGGATAAATTTCAAAATAACAATTTTTCAAACCAAGGTTCGCTTCAATAAAGAATGGATCATCAAAAAACCCAAGAGTGAAACAAGCTCAAGGACAATTTCTGTTCCCGAGTTCGTTACCACTTCGATCAACGCGTACTTATCGACTCTCAAAATAGTTCCAGAATTGATTTTTAGCGAATTCCAGCCTGATGCCTACAGTAAACACTTCAAAAAACTTTTAGCAAGACATAACCTACCCCCTATGCGTTTTCATGATTTAAGGCATTATAATGCTATCATCATGATGAAGTATGGGGTTCCAGACAAGGTGGCCTCTCAAAGATTGGGCCACAGTCAAGTACAAATTACCAGAGAGATTTACCAGCACGTCCTACCCGATATGGACCGTCAAGCATCTATTGTAATTGAGGGAGCATTTTCAAAGCAAATTGAAGAAACAAAGAAAACGGAGCTAGGATAACATTCCTCAGCTCATTTTTTTGTCCGTGTGTACACACATTTTACACACACGCTTAGGTAAAAGAAGTGAATTAGTGTCATTTAGTTATACAAACAAACCATAAATAAATTTCACCCTTCAATTCTCGCCGATTTGCTCAGCCTAGCGATGATGCGGTGTCAGGAGTGACACATCCCTAGATTCAGGTTCTAGTGCTCGCAAGGGCATGGAGGTTCAAGTCCTCTCGACCGCACCACATAAGGGTTTAAGGGTAAATTGATAAATCAATTTGCCTTTTTTGTTTTTTATGCTTATATAGAATGAGTTGGTCAACGCCGTCAAAGAATAATCTTGCCGATGTTTTCCAGTCCACTAGCTATCCAATTTTCAGCGCTGCCAAAATAGAGACTTGGTAGTAAAATAGTGACTTCCAGGAAGTTTTCCATAGTCCGTAAAAAGATAGCAACAAAGTACAACCAATGAACTCCAAAAGATGAATCCTACCCAATAAAAGCCCATTTTCTCACCTGTTATGTTTGTAAGTTTTCAGAGTCCATTGACGAATACGCTCTTGATATCTTCTACGGATGATACGCCTTTATTTAAGCCAGGAATGTACATATCGAGAATACCTGCTATTTGTTTGGAGAATATTTCATGTGTTTATTTAGTTGTGTCAAACAAATAGTAAAGTTTACCACCTTGACGGCCAAAAATTGACCACCCCAAGGTGGTTGTTTAGTTAATATCAACCCCCGTTGACCTAAAAGGAATACATCATAGAAGCCATGACCCTAGACCCATTGAAGCATCCGACGTAGGGTGCCATGTAGTAAATGCTAGATGGCTAGATCTCTACATCTAATCATACTAATCTCAAGGAGTCTATCCTCAAAACCCATAATAAGTACTCTACGCTTATCTCAGAGCCTTCATTGTTTGTAGAAGTCCTAAAATCAATAGTGCAACTCCTGAAGCGCGTTCTGCTAGAATAAGCCTATATCTTTCCATTGGAATTCTTTCCTTAACCCAATCGATATACCATCCTTGGTAAGATAAAAGAATTAGACCAAACCCGAAAATAAAAAGGATTACACCTATTATCAATTCCAATTCACTAATCCACTCCCCTGTGTTACATGCATAATCCTGCTAATGAGTCCAACTATAGGATCGGTTCAACATCATCATCTACAGGTTTATCTATAGATATCCAATGAGATAGGTTTTACAAGGTCATGGTTGCCGTCTTCTATTCTCCTAATACCCTTATACACTTATGTAGGAATCAATTACCTTCCATGAGATAGCTCCTTCATTTGTGTCGTATCTTAATAACATGTATCCCGAAATATGTCCATCTTCAAAATATGCCAATACCCATTTATCTGTAAGAACATGTATGTCATTGTCACTATAAAACCCCATTGTGCCACCCTTAATCCCCTTGTAAGGAATCAACTCGCTATGCTTCTTAAGATCTGCAACGATGTCTTTCAGTTGACCAGTAAATCCTTCACGCTGTAATTCCCGCATCGCAATTTTATCAGAGTCGAATAGTTTTTCGATCTCGCCCTTCAATTCCGCTACTTGAGTGGCGTAATCTCCATTTTCTTGCTTTAGTTTCATATTATTGTTAGATAAACTAATCTGGTTTTGCTCAACGTTACTTAACTTAGGTCTTATTTTCATTTGTCCCTCCCTAAGAGCCTGGATATCTTACGCTTAATTAGGAGAATGCGCTGTTACTATGTAATCTCCCCTATGATTTGTTTTATGAAATAATCAGTAATAACCCGCATGTAAAACAAGTCCAATTAAAGAAGTAACTAGCATCGTTTTTTGTTTCGTTTTTAATGAAGTAAAGTAGGACCGCCAGGAATATTGCTACAAAGAAGAAATCCAGGGTTCTTCTTGATAGGATGATTAATTACTTCCGTTTCCTTTAGACGATGATACGGTAGCCTTTTTTAAGATATCGATTGTTAACGTATCTCCATCTTTAGAAAGGCCTAATATTTTAAATGGACCTTGATATAGTTTCATTAAATTATCTTTTGGATTTAATACGTACCAAATTCTTGAATCTTTGTATTGTAAGATTCTTGCTTCAACCGTAATGTCTTCTTTTATTGAAAAAGGAGTACCCAACTCTGCTTTAACAATTACTTTTTCTATATTTGGGTCAATAACCAAACCCATATATATGGGAATTAGGTTTTCTTCAGTTGCAATCTTTTTAGTTTTTATTTGATATGAACTAATCCAAGTAATTTTTTCATTTATGTTAGCCATTTGAAGATCTTCAAATAGAAGAAGTTCAACACCGTCTATCCATTTATATCCTAATGAAGTTCCTTCGAGATAACCAATGCCAATCTTTTCTGGATTTGAAACCCGATAAAATACTATCTTACCATTCTCTCCGTAATCCTCTTCATTGATAATTTCCGAGTAAGATATATTAGATACCTTCATAGAATCTTCAACAGTTTGGTATGTTTGCGTGGAACAGCCAAGTATAAACAAAAAGATACAGAGTAAACAACCAAAGACTATCTTTCTCACTTTTGAGCATCCCCTCTAGTTTAAACATTTATTTAACCAGCGATGTCAATAGTTTATGAGAACTATTTTAACACTTAAGTGTTCTTTTTATATAAAGTAAAAATAGTAATGCTTAAGGAGGTACGAAATCTCTTCATTTCCGCTCAAATGAACACAATTCTTAAATGGAATAATTTGCATTATAAGCTTTTCTGCGGTATACTTTTTGTGTCATTGAACCATCCATAATTTCTCATATTTATGATAATGATCGGAGGAATTTTATGATTAAGCTTATTTATAAAAAAACACTAGAAGAGAGAGAACAGAAACATGGTTAACAATTTCGTTCAAGATTTGGTTCAAAATTTGATAAAACGACATTCTGACAAAAAGATTGGGGCTGAGGCTCTTCAAAACTCTATAAAGAATGCCATATCAATAGAAATGCTAATTAACAACTTAGCTGAAGTATTACGCCTATCTAAAAATCAAATTGAAAAAGATCTTCAAGACTTTGGTTTTAAAGAGCTTATCGACCAATTCAATCTTAGCAAGTCAATCGAATTGGGAAACCAGAAAAATAACAAAAGTGATTTCCGTATTTGTAATAATACTAATTTCTTAAACCCCTTTCCAGAGCTTTTTAAAGTTAGCTCTTGCCCTAACTTTCTTGACACTATTGCGATCGACGATAAGCACACAGAGATTCTAAGTAGCTTATTCGAGACTGTTTCTAAAACCTTTCCAAATGATCCCTTCATACCTATGTATAGGGAAGATGTTATAAGTTATTACACTGATTTCATTAATAATGTTGCTCCAGTAATAACCAAAACGATAAAAAGTTATTTTGGATCTACATATCCAAAATACATGGTAACGACTGGGATAGGAGCAAATGAACAATTTACTCATTTCGTTGCTTCTTGCAATAATAACGCGGATAATCCTAAGCTGAAGTGGTTAATAATTGATTCTCCAAAAAGTCTCTCGTTACTTCCTAATGATGCCACGATTGATAATACTTTATTTGTTGAGTTTTCTCGAAGTAGTCTTACTGAAGAAACAGTCAAAATTCATGAATACACTCCAAGGGAAGCAAAAAGGATCGTTTTTTCAAACACTGGACCTTTAAGGCAACTCGCTGAACGTGATCAGAATTTAATACTTGAATTACCTGATCAAGTATCCGGAAGATTTGGAAGAAATAAGACTCCTATTTTACTAGCCCCTATGTTCATTGCTGGTTTGGATGTGGAAGGCTATTGGAAACATATTGATTCAGCAATTAGAGCTTTTGATATTACAAATACCCAATCACTACCATTTATTTTAGCGAAATATATTTTGTTGTATCAGACACTTTCTTCAAAAAACCTTATTTACTTAGGCTGTAATGACGATAATTTAGGGTTATTGTCTGATGAGTTTATCCAATTCTGGAACGAGGGGGTTAATAAGGGAGGAAACGACTTATTAATTTCTAGATTTTTCGGATTACCTCGAGACTCTCATATGAATGTTGAAGGTTTATTAGGGAACAGTATGACAAAAATGGCCATATTCTTATTGAGAACTAACATGCGTGGTTACACTACCCATCCATTAGTATCTTCGATTATCGACCCAATAAATTCCGAACATAAAGGTTTACATTTTGGTGACGAAGAAGTAGTTTTAGCATATGCCAATTATAAAAGGTTTTCTGAATTGTTACCGTCAATATTGATTGAGATCCCGGTAAAACCTTCTTTAGAACACTCCGCGATATTAGGTCAACTTTTTGCAGATACTACGTTTATTTATTCCCGGCTTAAAGGCATTGATCCTGGTTCCAATCCAGAAGTTAAGTCTGTTAGAGAACGTTCCGCGAGTCTTCTTGCCAAAGTAGCAAGTAAAATCCGTGAAAATGAGGATATACCAATTAACGAGGCTATTATCGATTAATGAGTCGTCACTATTATTTTAAGCGCAAAATGACCTTATTGAGTAGTTCAATAGGTCATTTTGCATTCACTAACGAGAATAATTAACTTACTTAATATATACACCGTTTAGCTATAATTTGCTAATTTCTTAAAATTGGGTGAGGCAACCTCCTTCTCTTTCCGCCTGCTCCAGGGAATCCCATAATAACTCGTTCTCGCCCTAATTGTGCGATCCATTCTGAAGGGCCTAATGAGTCATTTACCATAAACAAGATGTTTTTTGATTTATTGTCTCCCCCAACTAAGTGTAATCTAAATCTAGAACTAAAGACTTCACAACCGCAAAGTACTCCCTCAAATAAGCATTAGGCCTCAAATACCAAGGCGTTGGCGAAGGAACACCCACTGGATTCAATCCATTACGCCTTGCTAGAAACTTCGAGCGAAACATATGGAAATCGTTCGTGATGACCAGAACAGGTTCAGAAGGTTCATAACTCGATTGTTGCCCAAGAAGCTTACGCGTATACCGGAAATTTTCCATTGTACTTGTCGACTGTTCTTCCTTGATGATTCGTTCCTTTGCGATGCCCTGCTCAACCAAATACCGCTGCATTGCCTCGGCTTCGGTAATCCATTTTCCAGGCCCCTTTCCACCAGAGACAACAACTCTCATATCCTTATTATCCTGTAGAATTCTTAAACCCTTATCTACCCGTTCCCAAAGAGTCCAAGAGAGTTTATCTCCATTAAGGCCTGCTCCAAGAATGATGAGGTAATCCACTTGGCTTGGCACTGGATCCTTGGTACTATACAGCAACAAGCTCTCAATTAGAATAAAAGACGCTAGAAGCACCAAGATGCTTAAACGAATCACCCGTCGAAATCTTAGAAAGCCATCTTTTAAAAAATGCTGCTTTAGATAGTCACTCTTTAATCCCCAAAGGAGCATCGCTACTCCAAGGACACCAGGCAGAAGCGTTCCAAGATTGATACCCCCATTAAGTGCGAGAACCAAGATGGTATCAAGAATCCCCACCAATCCCAAAATAATGAACATAATCAAAACTCGGTTGTTTGCCAATCTCCCTCTTCTCCTTTTCCTAAGACAAATAAATGTTTATTACTATGCAGTTAATCGGTGGTTTGCCCTTCAACAACTATATTCCATATCTATCGCGAAACATGGCGAAATATGATAATAATTAAATTAGCACAAGCATCCAATCAATTCTTCGATTGTTTGCTTGTGCTTTAATACTAATGTGATGTATGGTGTTATTAAGAGGTAAATTATCGTCTACATTTTTGTGGTTGACATCTTGCGACATTCATCTGCACATGTACGACATATATTAGCACAGTTCTGACAGTGTGTATCCTGGAATTTGGTACACTCAGCAGCACAAGCATCGCAAATTGTGGCACATAGGTTGCAGAATTGCTGACTAAATTCACTGTTTCTTGACATGTATTGAGAGGCCATAGAACAGACATCTGCACAATCTCTTAGCACCTGGATGCAGTGTATTCTTGCCTGTACATCAGGTTCGTTTAAACAAGCAACATAGCATTCTTCGCAAGCTTGAAGACAGGCATTACAAGCATCAATACATGCCTGCATAGTAGGATTCATACCAGTAGGCATTGGCATTTGATTTACTGTTGAACTTGTTCCGGTTACGTTAGTAGTTTGCATTTATTTTCCCCCTAAAAATGTATTTCGGTTATTATTGTGTATCATTCTATTGAGATTTATACCGGCCCGGTTACGAATCAATTTATAACTTAAGACAATTGCAGAAGGAAACCACCTTTAGAGGCACTTTCATTTGTCTGGGGGGTTATCCCTAATTGCAGGATGTCTTTATGTAATACTATAATGGTTATGCTTAGATTAAGAGGCCATTTTCGAATATTACGAAACAATTGTTTCTAGTTTCAGAATTGGAAGGAGTCTATTTATTTATGAGAATTTTATTAGTTGATGACGAAAAAAAGATTACGACGGTACTCAAAGCTTATCTTCAGCAAGAAGGTTTTCAGGTTAGCACCGCCATTAACGGCCTTGTCGCTTTAACCATGTTTAAAGAAAACCCGTTTGACCTGCTCATTCTTGACTTAATGCTTCCTGGCATGTCTGGGACGGAGATTTGCCGTGAGGTTCGTAAAATATCCTCCGTACCCATTATTATGCTCACCGCTAAAGTAGAAGAAGAAGATCGAATTGAGGGATTAAGTATTGGCGCAGATGATTACATTACAAAACCCTTTAGCCCTCGTGAAGTGGTGGCCCGTGTCCGCGCTGTATTACGTCGAGTTAATAATGAAACTACCCCCCTTGCCGACGTGATCTCCTATGATAATGGCCTCACCATTGATAATGTACAGTATGAAATTAGGCTGCACGATCAGGAAATCTCATTAACTCCTACCGAATTTAAGATTCTAGGTGCCTTAGCTAAACACCCTGGACGGGTGTTATCACGGGGGCAGTTGGTAGAGATTGTTCAAGGGCACAACTTTGACGGAGATGACCGAGTGATTGATGCCCATATTAAGAAGATTCGGCAAAAGATCGAAATTACACCCAGCAACCCAAAAATTATTTTGACTGTTTATGGCATGGGCTACAAGTTCAACCCTAATGCGGGGGAATAACATGCGTACTAAATTGTTTCTTTCCACTTTAATCATTGCACTTATTACCTTAAGCTTCAGCATGCTTTCCGTGAACTTTGTTTTTAAACAACAGTTTAGTGATTACTTAACTCAGGTGAGTGAAAGAACCTTAGAAGATTTACCCTCTCGTCTAAGTGACCTATATCAAGCCAAGGGTACTTGGGACCCTGCGGCTCTGAATGTAGTAAGTCATTCTCTGCCGATTGGTACAGTAGTTACTTTGACTGATCCATCCGGTAAACTTATTGCCACGCTAGAAAACCCCATGGATAATATGATGCATGGCCAAGGCGGTATGGGTATGAATATGGGCATGACTTCCTACACCACAACAAGTTGGAAAACCAAAACTTTTACTGTGACAGGACTCCTGGGGACTTTAGCCACTGCGGAGGTCCGCTACCCAGCAACGGCACAAATTCTTAACCCCCAAGATATCCTCTTCCAATCCGCCGTCTTTCGTTCTTTACTTTTCGCAGGGGGGCTGGCCCTCCTATTTGGGATTATTCTAAGTTTCGTTACAAGTCGTCAACTTGTCGCTCCACTCAGACGATTAACCCAAGCCGCCCATCGTATTGGACATGGACACCTTGACGAACGCGTATCCATCAACTCCAAAGACGAGGTGGGTCAACTGGCCAACGCTTTTAACGTGATGGCTGATAATTTGGATCGACACGAAACTCTCCGCAAACAATTTACTGCGGATATCGCCCACGAACTACGCACTCCCTTGACCTCGATCAAAAGCTATATTGAAGCTTTTCAAGACGGCATCCTTCCTGCCGATCAAGAAAACCTCTCCTCTATCCATGAAGAAATTGACCGTCTTGTTGACTTGTCCAGTGACCTAAAGGACTTAAATGTGGCCGAAATCGGTGGATTACATCTAAATCTTGAACCTGTGGACATAAAGTTCCTTCTTGAAAAAATTATTCGCAACCTATATCCCCTTTTGCAGGAAAAAGAAATAACTCTGGATTGGAATACACCGGAAGAGCCCGTGACTACATCAGGGGACGAGCATCTTCTGACTAGACTCTTCTATAACCTAATACACAATGCCTATCGTTACTCGAATCCTGGCGGTCGGGTTACCGTCGAACTTTCACAAACATTAAGCTCCACTAATATTAAAATCAAGAACACTGGAATGGGTATTTCTGAGGACGATCTTCCTTTGATCTTCGAACGATTTTACCGTGCCGATAAATCCCGAACTCGTGAGACGGGAGGAACTGGGATTGGTCTAGCACTAGCGCGCCAGGTTACAGACCTCCATCAAGGCACGATAAACGTACAGAGTAAAGTTGGGCATGAGACTGAATTTATCGTTCGGCTTCCTAAGGAAATAGTAGTCACTTAGTAATAGTGAAAAAATGGAAGGTGAGGTTTCCCATGAAGAAAGGACCCCGATTAATCAGGGTCCTTTCTTCAATGTATAAAGTTTATTTTGTACCTAGAACTTCCTCAACTAAGGGTTGAAGAGCTGGGTCTTTTAACATAGCTTCGAAGGTTGCTTTCATTTTAGGATCTGACATGACCTCTACCATAGGCTTAAACATTGACGGATTAGTCATTATACTCACCATGCTATCTTTACTTTCGCTACTTCCCATTATACTTATCATGTTTTTTTGAACATCACTATTTTTCATCATTTCCATCATGACAGGCACCATTTGTGAAGACCCCATTACTTTAACCATGGACTGGCGAGCATCAGGTGAGCTTAAAACATCCATCATAGCCGTTGGATTGCTCGTCATATATTGGGTCATATTGCTAGTATTCATCATGTCTTTTGTTTGGCTACCGCAACCAGCTAGACCTAATATGGCAATAGAAGTTAGACCTAAAAATACTATCGATTTAATTCTCTTATTCAAAAATATCATCTCCTACTCTTAAATCACTTTGATAAGTAACGGTACAATGAATTAATAAACTTAAACCATAATGACAAGGGCTTAAAAATTAGATCGAATTAAAGTTCACAAAACCATAAAATCTCTCCTAATCTTGACATTCGAAAAACCCAATAATTCTATGTATTCTCGATAAGCAGACACCTCCTATACTAAGGATTATCAGATAACCGGAGTATCCCTTAAATCTTTTCATGCTGTATTCAAAACAATTTATTAGTTTGTTTAACTTCCTGGGCTTAATACTACCAATGGTTCCCATTGACATAACTCCAGTATAATCCTAAGTTGTGAATAACCTATGAATTTGTCATAAAAAGTTGAATTGAGATGTACTAGTGAAACTACCGTACAGAGAATTCAAAAGGATGGAGAACAAATTATAATAGATATAACAGAATTGGACTGAAGTTTTACCTCAGTCCAATTCTGATTCTTTTCTTCAAAGGGTTTTTGTTTCATGTTGATCCTGAAAATTCTTTTGGTCTTTCTTATGCCCTCCACAGCAGCCCATACCCCGCCGATGCATAAAGAACATCATCCCAAATATAAAGAAATACCACCCATATTGATTTAAGAATTCCCACATAATCAGAGACCTCCTTTAAATCTTGGATTAATTTCTCGTCCCATTCCTTGGTATAATTAGCACAGCAGCAGAAACAAGAGCTATAACAATCATTCCCACACTACTCCACTGTGCTGACGTCAAATTAAACAGATAACGGGCGCCATCCCCTCGTAAGAATTCTAACGCAAAACGTCCTAGTGAATAGAGCACAATATAGGTTAAAAAGATGATACCCCTCGGCCATTTGCGCCAACGAGAAAGGATGATGATCAGAGCAAATACAACCATGTCCCATTGCCCTTCCCATACCTCTGCAGGCCAAAGAGGTTGGCTGCCATAAGCTTCATAAGCTGGAGTTCCCGATGGATAAACCAAGCCAAAACCCTGGTTGGTTGGGCTTCCGTAGGCGTCCCCATTGAGAAAGCAGGCAATCCTTCCCAGTCCCTGCCCTAAGATAATTCCTGGGGCAGCAATATCAGCCATTTTCCAAAAATCAAGTTGGTGTTTACGAGTATAGATCCATCCCACAATAAAAGCTCCAACCAATGCTCCTTGAATTGCCATCCCACCGTGCCATATCATAAAGATTTCGGCGAGATGCAGGGAGTAATAATCCCACTCGTAGAAGAACACTTGCCAAAGACGCGCTCCAATAATCGCTCCTATCACTGCATAGATCAACAAGTCTACAAGATGCTGGCGATATTCCTTTTCAGAAGGTGCTAAATGATAAGCTACCCCTAAACCAATTAATAGTGAGATGGCAACGACTACACCGTAAGACCCTAAAGAAAATCCCCCAATGCTGAATAAAGTTTGCAGCAAATTTGTGTTCCTCCTTCTAAACAGTTTTCTAACAATAAAGTAAGCTTACTAAATATCAATTGGATTATTATATGACTCAATTAGCCTCGTTCTTATCCCATGATCCTCTTCTTCACAATAGGAATGACGATCGGCATGAAGACAATCATACTTAGGATAAAAACCCAAACCATTCCCCCGATCCGAGCCACAGCAGTATAGGTATTTCCATCCACCCATGTTATGCCAAGAAATATTAAGGTTATTGCAAGCGAAAGTACCGTGTAAACCACGGAAGCCTGCCTAGCGGCTTTTGCTTCTAAATCGTTCATAGTAAGACCTCCTCCTTAGCGTGCAGTTTGTGGTTGAGGTGTTGGATGCATACTAGTTTTCAACTGTTCCCTTCGGAATGAGGGTTGGAAGCGTTTTAAGAGAAGCGTGTTCAGTGTTACAGATACCGAACTCATTGCCATAAAGAAAGAGGCAAGTTCCGGGCTAACTAGAAGCCCTGTGAAAGGATATAGGATACCGGCAGCTAAGGGAATTCCTGTGATGTTGTAAACGAAAGCCCATACCAAATTCTGCTTAATCTTGCGCATAGTAGCCCGCCCAATTTCGATAGCTCCTACCACATCGCGGATATCGTCCTTGATCAGGATGATGTCGCCTGTTTCTTTGGCAACGTCTGTACCTGAACCAATAGCAATTCCCACGTTGGCCTGAGCTAAGGCGGGAGCATCGTTGATCCCATCCCCAACCATAGCTACGTTTAGACCCTTCTCCTGAAGCTTGATCACTTCGGCGGCCTTATCTTGGGGCAGCACTTCTGCCAGGACTGTTTTAATCCCCACCTGTCGAGCTATGGCTTCAGCCGTCCTTCGGTTGTCCCCGGTAATCATGGCTACTTGTACACCCATCTGTTGCAAACGCTCCACGGCCACTTTGGCGTTTTCCTTTAGGATATCAGCTACTGCAATGATCCCCGCAGCCTTATTATCAATAGCCATCAACATGGCTGTCTTTCCTTCTTCCTCAAGCTGCTCCATCTTCTTACTTAGGTTTCCGATATCAATAGTTTGTTGCTGCATCAAACGACGGTTTCCTAACAAAATTGTCTGCCCTTGATAGATTGCCCGAACACCGTGACCGGGTATAGCCTCAAAGTCATCGGTATCTCCAACCGACAATCCTTCTTTCTTGGCCCCCCGTACGATAGCTTCACCTAGGGGGTGCTCAGACGGTTTTTCAGTGATCGCTGCAAGCCTAAGAACATCCTCTCGAACAAAGCCTTCCGTCGCGTAGACGTCCGTCACTGAGGGTTCACCTTTGGTCAAGGTACCCGTCTTATCGAAAACAACTGCATTTAGTTTGCTGCTCGCTTCCACGGCATCCGCCCCTTTGAACAGAATACCGTTTTCCGCACCCTTACCCGTACCAGCCATAATAGCACTGGGTGTGGCTAAGCCGAGAGCGCACGGGCAAGAAATGATCAAGGTCGTCACTGACAAGAGCAAGGCAAAGCCAAAGACCCCCACTTCCGCTAAACTATAGGGTGAAAGAATAAACTGGCTTGCCGGTGAGAAGAAAGAGGCGTACCCGATAAAGAACCAGAAGAAGAAGACAATTAAAGCCAAGACATGGACCCCAGCGATGAAATGGCCCGCCACAAAATCGGCTAATTTTTGGATGGGCGCCTTGGAAGCCTGAGCGTCTTCAACCATTTTAATAATTTGGGCTAAGGCAGTTTCGCTACCAACTCTCGTTGCCCTAAATTTAAACGAACCCGTCTTATTGATAGTGGCGCCCGTGACCTGAGAACCTGCTCGTTTTTCTACCGGCATGCTTTCTCCGGTAATCATTGCTTCGTCGACTGCCGAATAACCATCTGTAACTTCCCCGTCCACAGGTATACTTTCCCCAGGCCGCACAACCACGATATCACCGATCTCCACCTCATCGGCAGCAATCTCGACTTCTTCACCATTACGAATCACCCGCGCCGTTTTAGCTTGCAAACTCATTAGGTTTCGGATGGCCTCCGAAGTTCGGCCTCGGGTAAGAGCTTCCAAATAGCGCCCTAAAACGATGAACGCTGTAAGCAATGCCGCTGACTCGAAAAAGGCAGCTCCCCGTCCGCCGAAGCCGGCATCGGGCCAGAAGGTATTGATGGTCGCAATAATATAGGCAGCACCAATCCCCGTTGCATAGAGTAAATTCATATCCGTTGCGCCACGTTTTAGTCCATTCCAACTGTGTTTAAAAAACTGCCAACCAGGAATAAAGGCAATCGGCGTGGTCAAAGCCCAAAGGACATAAACGTTACCCAAAAACTCCGGGACAAAATAAGGAAAGATCCACATATCTCGAAACATGCCAATCATCACCAAAATGGATAAGGGCCAGGCAATCCACATATTGCGTGTTTGAAACTGTAATTCCTTCTGCCGCGCCTCTTTCTCCCGGTCCAAAGCTTCCTGACCGGTCACCTTTTCCCTAGCCTCATACCCTAAAGCTTGAATTTCTTTTTTGATCAGGGCTTTATCCACGGCACCGGGATAAAACGTTACCTTAGCTGACTCGGCCGGTAAATTAACGACAACAGAGGTTACTCCTGGCATTCCCTTAACGGCCTTCTCAACTTTAGCGACACAAGCTGCACAACTCATACCCCGCACAGTGAGCAAAACTTCCTCCTCCGGCACTTCGTAACCGATGTCTTGAATCATTTTTACCATCTGGGGTACTCCTGCCTGATTACTCTCATAAGTCACAGCGGCTTTGCCTGAAAGCAAATTGACATGAACTTCTTGCACACCGGTCATGGTTTTTAAGGTCTTTTCAACTTTTGCCACACAAGCTGCACAAGTCATGCCCTGTACCGGTAAACTTACCTGGGCAAGATGTTCGTTTCTTATTGCTTCACTCATAACTTGTACCTCCAATTAACCATCTGATTTCAGATTCCTTTTCACTTTATATTATCTACCAAAGATTATCTCAACATCCGAAACACCGTTTTTAAGACTTCATCCACTACCTCAGTGTCACCACTTTCCAACCGTTCCCTCACGCATGATTTCATGTGCTTTTCTAAAAGCAACTTCGAGACCCCGTCGAGGGCAGATTGAGCCGAGGCTATCTGATTCAGGACGTCATCACAATAAGTTTGACGCTCGATCATTCCTTTAATGCCCCGTATTTGCCCTTCGATTCGGTTCATCCGGGCGATAATCTGCTGGATTGTCTTTTCGTCATGATGACTCCTAGGTTTGCCTCCTTCTTGGTTCAGATCCTGGCAATCAATAGAAACATCTTTTGCCGGATTGTTCATTCACTCACCACCAATTCGATAATAGTATAGGGGACTACCCTATTTTCCTTAACAAAAAAATACTCAAGCTCACTCATGGATTAATTCTATATCCCTACAATAATCCTCAAATACGATAAACTCATGAATTAGTTGTGAATTTCTTGTGAAGATGTTAAAAGGCCCAGACCCTTTATACGGTCCGAGCCTTTTATTAGCCTAAGCTAAGATTATTTAGCTTTCTGAAGATTTATCTTCCCATTCTTCCCATGGACCCCATCCTATTCTGGCTGCTTGATTTCTGGTCAGGCTGTTGAGAAGCGTTAGAATTGTTTGGATTATTTATTCCATTCATTCCTTGTATGTGTTTGGGATAATTCATCTGGCCATTTGTTTGGGTATTCATTGGCATATCTTGCATTTGGTCATTCATAGGCATATTCCGCATTTGAGCATTTTCAGACATGTTTTGCATCTGAGGATCGGTCGCCATGTTTTGCATTTGGTTAGTCATGGTAGGGTTGGGACTCATCATTTGATCGTAGACATCTGTCTGGGTGGAAACTGTTTGATCTGGCTGAGTGGTTTCTACCTTCTCCACTTCCGTGCTTGTTACATCATTGTTATCCATATAGGCCTGTGCGTACGTAGTCTTTGGCTACATATTCGTTGTATTGCTGCCAATTGTAGTAGCGTTTACAGCCCCCGCTAATCCCAGTACCATAGCCATTGATAGTGTAACCATTAAAGCTTTGTTCTTCATCATTATTCATTCAAATCCTTTCATAATACATTCTATTAGTGTTTGCTTGATAGATCCAATACGGAACCAATTTAAGATTTTTTCAATCTAGCGATCACCTCCTGGATCATCAATATATTCGTCCGCTTGTTTAAGTATCGAGGGGTAGGTTAAGAAATTCTATGATACACATTTTTACATGGTGCCCCCTGAAATTTCCGATACTTATACAAAAGTCTATTATATGAAGAGGTTTAAGTGTCAAAACTAACGATTCAGCAAACTTACTACTAGCCAAAGAGGGAAACGAACTTATTTGAGAAGAGTACATAATATTGGCAGAAATGTAGTAGATGAACTGATCGTTTCGATCTCCCTTCGATATTCGAACGATTTTATTGTGCGGATAAATCGAGGACTGGGGAGACGGGGGGAAAGATAATAAGATAATACGAGCCCAGGTCCTCAAACCTGGGCCAACGCATTATCTTTTTATCTTACATTCATCATTTGATTCATGGCCTCTAAGTTTTGACCTTGCATCATTTGACTCATCGCTTGACCGTTCTCTTGCATGAACTGGTTCATTTGATTGAGGGTTTCTTCTCCTAGAAAAGCTTTGACTTCCGGATTAGGGTTCATTGCTTCTTGCATCCTGTCAATGTCTCCAGTTTGCATAGCCTCCTGCATAGCTTCAGAGTTGTGCAAGTTCTGCATTGCACTGGAATCCATGATTTCATGGGATTGACTTGAGGCCATAAAGGATCGCATTTGACCGAACAAGTTTTGTCCTTCATCATTCGATGTTCCCGCGAACGCTGGTATCGCAATGAGCCCGGTTGCAAGAACTGCACTCCCTAGAATCGCAATTAACTTTTTACTGATAATCTTTTTCATGTGTTTATATCCTCCCTAAAATTCAAGTTATTTTTTTAAGCTTTAACTTCCATGCTTGAAGTATAGAGTAAAGATGCGACTTTCTCATGAATGAGTTATGAATTTATCATGAATATCCTAGGAACTCCTTTCCCAATAGAAGCCCCACCAGCTAAACCGCCTATAATTATCACCTTTTTACTCACAACTACAATACTATAACGGCACAAGAGGCAGGTACTTAGCAAAGTAATAGTTTGTCTACGTAAATTACATAAGGAAGCCTCGGAAGTGTAGGATTTGCACCCACGCTCCAAGGCGCGCTCCCCTCCGATAGAGTTCATCAGGTTCTAGAGGACTTTTTCAACTTTTACAAAACTCAACGACATTTCCAAGAGTCATTCAATGATTTGTTTCAAGGTTCGGAACTGAAGCCTTTCAGGAACTTCTTAATCCCAATATAGAATCCCCAGCAAAGTAGTACACACTAGAGTTCACTAGATATTCACATTTAATTCATAGGTTCTTTATATAAATGATATATATTAGTTTTGTTAATATTTTTTCTCTTTTTTCTCTCCTCTTCATGGAAGGCTTTCTTTGGAAGCCTTCCTGTTTTCCAGAAATAAGTTAGGATAGTGTATTGTAAGGAGGAAGACCATTGAAAACAAAAGTAATCATAGGAGTGTTAACTCTAATGCTAGTTGGAAGTGGCTATTGGGGTCTAAATGCAGCAGAACAATTGACGTCTGATGGAGCGACCATTGCATCTAACAATTCTAGTGAAAACCTGCCAAAGGAATATACCGAACCAATTATTGATGATTGGGAAGGACTACAGGTCAGCGTACAGTGGGAAAAGCAAGATAAAATCTCTTCTCAGCGGTTTTTGATAGGTATTAATAATCACGCCCTAGATGTCGATAATTTTGATTTTGCACAAAATGTTAGAATTCAGTTAGATAACAAAGAAATTCCTGTTAAAGTTCAAGTTTTGGAGAAGAATGGCTCTGGTCATCATTCTTCCGCTGAATTGCAAGTCGAAAGTCCGGAATTTACTAAGGCGACTGCAGGAAGCGTAATGACCTTGAGCGTCAGCAATGTTTATGATACACCAACACGGACTTTCACGTGGAAGTTCAAATAATAGGAGGCTTGACAGGCACCTTTATCGATTACTGTCGGGATTTTAACAATACGACCTATTGAGACAATTATAAATGGAGTGAAAGATTATGGATAAAACCAAAAAGCCAGCGAAATCTTTAATCTATTATTCTGTGGTCGCAATGATGATTCTGATGCTACTCAATGCATTTGTATTTCCAACATTATTGGAGCAACAGGTCACCCAGGTTGACTACAGTACCTTTCTTAACCAGGTAGAACGAGGAGCAGTGAGTAAGGTTGAAATTCAGGATACTCAAATTATTTTTACTGCCAAAGACGAAACTGAACAGGACAGCTCATATTCCACAGGAACTATCAACGATCCGGATCTAGTTAATCGTCTACACAGTGCGGGTGTAGAATTCTCTCAGGTCATTCCGAAAGAGCATTCCTTTCTGTATAGTTTCCTTATGACATGGATTCTGCCTCTAGTTCTCTTTATTGGAATAGGACAGCTGTTAATAAGTCAGATGCAAAAACGTATGGGCGGCATGAAAGCTATGTCGTTCGGTAAGAGCAATGCTAAAATCTATGTTCAGGCACAGACTGGCAAAACCTTTGCCGATGTAGCTGGCCAGGACGAATCGAAAGAGGCACTCGCTGAGATTGTCGATTTTCTTCACAACCCCAAGAAGTACTCTGAAATTGGTGCAAGTCTACCTAAGGGCGCATTGCTTGTAGGCCCTCCTGGAACAGGTAAAACTCTATTAGCGAAGGCTATAGCAGGAGAAGCAAAAGTTCCCTTCTTTTCGATTTCAGGCTCTGAGTTTGTAGAAATGTTTGTGGGTATGGGTGCTGCTAAAGTACGTGATCTATTTAAGCAAGCGAACGAAAAAGCTCCCTGTATCGTATTTATTGACGAGATTGATACTATCGGCAAAAAACGTGGTAATGGCGGAATCGGAGGAAACGACGAACGTGAACAGACTCTTAATCAGCTACTCACCGAAATGGACGGTTTCGATGGTAAAAAAGGTGTGGTTATACTCGCTGCTACCAATCGCCCCGAAACTTTAGATAAGGCACTGCTCCGTCCAGGTAGGTTTGACCGCCGAATCCCGGTTGAACTTCCCGATCTTGCAGGTCGTGAGGCAATTTTAAAAGTTCACGCCCAAACGATCAAAATGAAAGACAATATTGATTTTAAAGCTATTGCACGAGCGACCTCAGGTGCTTCAGGTGCCGATTTGGCTAATATCATTAATGAAGGGGCACTGCGCGCGGTTAAATATGGCAGAACACGTGTCGAACAGGATGACTTAGAGGAATCTGTTGAGGTTGTGCTTGCAGGTTATCAACGTAAGGGCGCGGTAATTTCTCACAAGGAAAAAGAGATCATTGCTTATCACGAAATTGGTCATGCTCTGGTTGCTGCTAAGCAAACTAATTCGGCTCCTGTGCATAAAATCACCATCATTCCAAGAACATCGGGTGCGCTTGGCTACACCATGCAGGTTGAAGAAGGCGATCGTGTGCTGATGAACAAGGAAGAGGCGTTCAATAAGATTGCTACCTTTGCCGGAGGACGCGCTGCTGAGGAGTTGGTCTTTGGCACGTTTACATCAGGCGCATCTAATGATATCGAACAGGCCACTAGGATTGCACGGTCGATGGTCACCAGGTTAGGTATGAGCGAAAACTTTGATATGATGGCACTAGAGACTGTAAATAACCCCTACCTTGGAGGCGATACTTCCCTTACCTGTTCCTCTGAAACAGCGGCAAAAATAGATGATGAAGTGCTCGCTATCATTAAGAGTGCTCATAAAAAGGCCATCAGTATTTTGAAAGAAAATACCGATAAGATGCACGAGCTGGCGCGTTATTTATTGAAAAAGGAAATCATTACAGGAGAAGAATTCGTGGAAATACTTTCACGATAAAATTAAACCAAGAGCTATCACCTGAAAAGGTGGTAGCTTTTAATTAGCCTCCCTCCGTTATCCATACTAGTTTACTTACTTTGCAGAATATCACGACGGATGTGAAATTCTTCGGTATCAATTTCTCCACGAGCATAGCGTTCACGTAAAATGTCCAAGGCATCCCTCCTGTTTGCTGTCTCGATAGGGGTGTGTTTGCCTATACGCCGAAATAAATACACTCCAAGAACGAACAAACCAATCCAAAAGATCATTTGGACTACCATACCGATTAAACCCATCCACCAATATCCTCCACTATACGCACCATAGCCACCCCATCCATTCATCATCAATAGAATTCCTCCTTAAATATAGTTGTTTCACCTAAATTAAGTGTATTTTGTCTCACAGCAAGCCAAATAATTCAAAATTCTTTGCAACTTGAGAAATACACAGAACATACTGCTCCATTAAACTGCCGTCAAGTGAAACAAATGACTCTTAAACGATGAGAGCTCTGCCAAAGAATAATAGAAACTAAGCAGATAGTGACATCAATATACAGATTTATCAAACAAAAGGCTCCCATCAAGCTGATGAGAGCAAAACGAACTGGATGAGCTATATTATGCCCCAGTATTCGATTTATACATTCAATTTAATTCCATGTCTAATTTATTGATGCTTTCAATTCAAAATCTCTTTTCGTTTTTCTCCCATCTCCTCCTTTTGATGTTTATGATTATTAACCATAAATTTCATCATTAATAAATGCCCTAATGGACAAGCCAAAACTAATAGAACCGATAATACATTTTTCATACCTGAACTTGGCAAGTTTAACGATGACAGTACTCCAAGAAGTATAATCGGAACTAAACAGCATAGTAACATTAATAAACCATGTGATTTATGGTCTCCCCTATTTTTCATTTTGCGACTCTCCTTTACATTATACTCTTTCGGACATCTTTGGTGGGTATAACCCCTAATGGCTCTCAAGTTGTAAGAAACGACTAAGATCATAAAACCCTGCGTGCTCCAATATAACGCTTGGACCAATAGTTATCAGAAAGACTATGGATTCCTACCCCTTCGCTGGCAGATCCGATTGTTCGTCCGCCTCCGATATATATTCTCACGTCAGATGCCCCTGGTTTATAGGTGGTGAAAAACACCAGGTCTCCAGGTTTGAGTTGATCACGGCTGACAGGAGTTCCAACTTTGTACTGTTCAAACGATGTCCTGGGGAGAGAAACTCCTGATGCCTTAAATACATACTGAACAAAACCTGAACAATCGAAACCATCTCTTGTCGTACCACCCCACAGATAAGGAACTCCTTGTAAACTCCTAGCCCGGCTAATTAACTTATCAACCTCTGAACTCCCTCTGGATACTTGCTGAGAAACATTTGGCTTAGTCGCAGAAACTGTTTTCTTTTCTGGAACCGAAATGCTTTTAGAGTTACTTGAAATCGACGCATCATTTTTCTTAGTATACTTCTTATCCGGCGGTTTGACTTGGCCGTCTGCCTTTTTCAAGTCATCACTCGTTTTAGGTTGCTCACTAAGCGCAATGTTTTCTTGGTTTTTCGTTTGGTCCTCTGCTTCTTTTGTCAGATCGTTTCCAGCCGAAACAAGGTTAATGCGATTCATCTTGTCTCGTACAATCTCTACATTGCTCTTACTATTTATTGTGTTTAAAACTTGTTGCTTAACGGATGCTTGAGTGGAAATAGTGCTTCCGATAAGGCCTGATGTCAGTATCATTCCCGAGAGAGTTATCACGCTCCCCCACTTTCTTACGGATGAAACCAATATTGTTATCCACCTTTCTTTGCTTACGAGGTTAGTTGACGGGTTCGGACTAAAGGTGTAAGCCCTACACGCAAAAGCAAACGTGATTCACCCCGAAATAAAATCCCCCGTTCTGAGTGTTCGAACTCAGATTCAGCAATAATATCTAGTCAATGTTAAGTGGTTTAATTATGTTGCGGAAGCGATGAAAAAGGGCCAGCGGAATTTGAAGGCTGCCCCTTTTCGTTTAGTTAATAAACTCTACCGATTATTTCTACAGTTCAGTAGTTACCTCAGCTTGTACAACTTCAGTTGTTGCTTCAGGTTCTGTAGCTTCGGCTATTACCTCAGTTTCTGTCGGTGCAGTAGTTGTCTCAGCTCCTACAACTTCAGTTGTTGCTTCAGGGTCTGCAGCTTCGGATATTACCTCAGTTTCTGTCGGTTCGGTAGTTGTATCAGCTTCTACAACTTCAGTTGTTACTTCAGGGTCTGCAGCTTCGGATATTACCTCAGTTTCTGTCGGTTCGGTAGTTGTATCAGCTTCTACAACTTCAGTTGTTGCTTCAGGGTCTGCAGCTTCGGATATTACCTCAGTTTCTATTGGTTCTATTATCTCGACTAACTCAGCATCAACAGTTACGCTCACGGCTTCACTTATAGACTTGTCTGGTGCTTTAGCAACGATGGCTAACCTATCATCTTTGAGTAAGGTTACACCGTCCTTTAGGGTCACAGTATAGGCACCGGTTCCATCAGCTGTTGCTTTGCCAATTACAGTTTCGTCTCTATTAACGCATACCAATGCATCGGCATCTGTGATTCCTGAAATTATCTTGTCTCCGGCCCTTACAGTTCCTTCTACCTCAGGTAATGTTGTTGGAGCTAGCGCTGCGGCTACTTTGACACTTATAGAGTTACTCTCAACTTTGCCTGGTGCCGTGGCCGTTAT
>NZ_JABZFS010000020.1:0-30336 GCF_014237355.1 Desulfosporosinus sp. | reverse complement strand
GGTATAATCCTTGATCTCTATATTAAAAATGAGAAAACACTAAATCTTAGTATGATCATAAATTTTTGTACTAAAATGTTGCTATGGTTTGGAGATTACGGTAAGCAAATCCTGAAGAAATCACTCGATATCCCTAAAGTGATTTACTGGGGAAGTCCACAAAAACACGAAATCTATTACCTTATTTTAATATCTCTTATAGGGTGTGATGTGCTTGTTCTAAATACTTCCTTTAAAGACCGGTTTGACAAAGTAGATAAGCACAATGAATTCTCCATGATTATTAGACATTCAAACGAGCTGCCGATTGGAGCTTTTCCAAGGCAGAAACCTCAAGAGAATATGAAGACTGAGACACCCCCTGGTAAACCAGAAATGAAGCCAACCAATCCCCAAATCAGCCCACAGCAGGATTTGAGTAATAACTTGTTAAATGATCCTATTATTGTAGTTAAACTGAAGAGAACCGAGACGATCCTTGAGGAAATCTTAATCCCGTTAAATAAGCGTAGCGGCTATGTGGGCGGGCCTCATCCAATACTTCCAACTTTTTTCGTGCGCTATATTGGGGTTCCCAGCTCATCAGATGATTGGGAAGCTGAGTATCATAATAGTTTATATAATTTAGATAGGACCTTGCACATGGCGGGTTCTTATCTTAAATTTCTTGAAGGCATCCCAGCACCAAGTGCAGAGGAGAGTGCCTTAATTCCCCAGAAGCTTATTAGTTATCCATTCAAAGATCGGTTTGAGATTATCGAACATATACTTAAGGCCAAGATCCTTCCGCAAACATATGATACGCTTTTAGACAATACTATCAGAAAAACCTTTGTTGACCTAGTTCATCTTTTTGCAGAGAAAAGTGGAAATGCCAATACCTCAATAGTTTTGAATTTCTCCTTGAAGATAATTAGCTGGTTAAAGCGATACTTGCCAAAGTTATTGTTAAGTATGAATTCTAATCAAAAACCTAATGGACCAGGGTTTAATTATGAGTATAATCCTAAAGTTCTATTCTATGGACCGATTAAAGCTCATGAAATCTTTCTGCTAACTGCCTTTCATAAGCTTGGATGTGATGTGCTTTTTGTTCATTCCGAGGAAGAAGGAGATAATCCATTTCAAAGCTTTGACGAGGAAAATGCCTTGACTCATCTTATTAGTAATAGGCATAATCTTCCCTTGATCTCCTTTCCACAGGAAGAGCGATTGATTCGCAAAAGCACAATTGCTTACAATGCGTCCAAAGAGATTGAGGAAGTAATCTATAGCGAAGAGGTTGGACTTTTTAAACCTTGGCAGTTTGAAAGCTACGGGACACAACCCATAACTCTTAAAACCACCTATGACGAACTCAAGATACTATGGAGGGAACCCACTAAACTTCGACCGGAGTTCAGAATCCAGAATAAGAAAGTTTATGTCCCTAACCTATTCGCAAAGATTAACGGAGTAAACGAGGATCTCAATGCTTATTGGCAAGACCTTAAAGAACTCTCCACTGCTCATAATACAAGGCTTATTGAAGATGTTCCCTTCACAAAAATAGGGTACACCAAACAAGAGCTATATCAAACTAACTATTTGTTGGACGAACATGGGCGCTTAGATGAAACGAAAGTTGTAAAAAGTAAGCATTACAAGTTTGGTTATCTTAAAGCACCTTTACAACATTTTCTAATCACAAAAATTAATGAGCTTTTATTCTCTAGAATGTTCTTAGAGCCAGTGGACAAAAAATTGAAGCTCAAGATTATCATGACGATTTTAACAATGAATGATGAACTCCTCCAGCTCATTGAAGTTTTTGATTATCCTCAAGAAATTCCGAAAGTCATCATCTATGATAATGAAAAGGAAACCTTCAGTGAAAGTGATTCTATTCTACTAGCCTATTTTAATCTGATTGGCTTGGATGTTCTTATCTTTACGCCAACTAATTATAAGACCCTAGAACATTACCTAAAGCCTAGTCTTTTTGATCTACATCAGTTTCCTTTAGTAAAATATGACTTAGTTCTTCCATCTTTAGAGAGCATTTCGGCGACTCCTGCCCAAAAACCTGGGCTTTTGGCTCGCTTCTTTAAACTTCGGTAATCAAGCCTAAGGTACTATTTGGACATTCTGTTTTTGACGGCGTAGCTATGAAATTGGAATACTAATTATTACGTAGGAAAGCGATTAAATTGGTAGATTGTTAGAAAATATTTATTAGGGAGGAACAAAAATGGAAATTCAAGGTTTTACAACCAAATTAACTGAGGATAAAAGCTTAGTACCGGCACCTATTCCCGAGTTTGATCTCGAAAAAAAGAAAAATGAGGTTATGACAAAGGTAATGGAGAGCCCGGAGGTCCGCAGTATTGTACGTCAGATCAACATTGAAGATGTAAGTTCTATTATGTCGTTTGGCAAAAATACGGCAGAGGAAGTTTCGAGGTTTTCAGATGCCATTCTTAATTCTATGCAAGCGACAAAGGTTGAAGATTCGGGAGAACTCTTAATCCAACTTAACAGAATTATGGACAAGTTTGATATCAAAGATTTCGAGGATAAACCACCGGGCTTTTTGGAAAAGATTTTTTCAAAGGCGAAGAATACAGTTGAAGCACTCTTTAAGAAATATAATTCAATGGGTGATGAAGTTGACAAGGTGTTCGTCACACTCAAGCAGTATGAAGCCGAAATCGGTGTTGCTAATAAGCAGTTAGAGGATATGTTTAATAAGAATGTTGAATATTATGAGCAGTTGGGGCAATATATCTATGCTGGTCAGGTTGTCCTTGCCGAACTAAAGAATAATATTATCCCTACTGCTCAAGCCAAAGCTAATGAGACGGGGAACCAAGTCGATCAAATGAACGTCAATAACCTTTTGCAGGTTCAAGAGATTATGGAACAAAGAATTTATGACCTGCAACTGGCGGAGAATGTCGCCGTCCAAAGTATGCCGACGATAAAAGCTATTGAATACGGTAATTACAACTTGGTTCGTAAAATTAACTCAGCATTTGTTATCACCATGCCTATCTTCAAACAATGCTTGGTACAAGCTATTATGTTAAAGCGCCAATCAGTCCAAGCTAAAGCGATGAGTGCATTAGATGAGAAGACCAATGAGCTTTTACTGAGAAATGCCGAAAACACAGCCCTCCAATCCAAAATGGTAGCAAGGCTCGCCACAGGGAGTTCCGTGAATATTGAAACCTTAGAAAAATCCTGGCAAACCATCGTTAAGGGAATAGAGGAGACCAAAGCTATCCAAGAGGAAATGAGACAAAAACGCATAGATGGAACTAAACGGTTAGAGGTTCTCAAACAAGATTTTGTAAATCGTGGAATCGTCAGGTAGAACATGACAAGCGTGACAAGGGGACGGTCCTTTTTTGACAAGCCTTTTAAGCTTGACAAAAGATCTTCCCCTTGTCAGACGTTAACGGGGGGCATTTTTTTCCAACCCAAAAGAATTGCCCCGAAACGCGGGAAACGCGGGGACAGGTGCACTGTTTCGCCGAAAAGGCGAAACAGTGCACCTGTCCCCGTGTTTCGTCTGGTGAAATTCAAGTTTGACAATTAACTAAGTGTGGAGTAATATACTTCGTATGCGAAGTATTCGTATGCGAAGTATATGGATTGAACGATAGGGGATGAAGATGTGGATACATTAAATCAAAGTGCCAAAGTCGCTAACCTCTTCCGGGAAGTTATGATGCTTTTCAGAAGCAGCATGAGCAAAGTGTTTGAGAATTCGGGTATAACTCCGCCGCAAGGCATGGTTCTCGGAATATTAAGCAAGGACAGAAAGCTTAAGATTTCCGAACTCAGCACAAAATTAAGTTTATCGAATAGTACGGTATCGGGCATAATCGACAGGCTTGAAAAGCAGGGCATGGTAGAACGAGTTAGAAGTGATACGGATCGAAGAGTAGTGTATGTAAGAATATCCCCAGAATTTAAGGAAATGCATCAATGCTTCCATAGTAAGTTTGAGCAGAATATTGAACATGTGATGAGTAAAGGTACTTCAGAGGATCTTCAAAAGGTATGCGAAGGATTGAGCACCCTTAAGAAACTGTTAAGGGACTATGACAATAGAGATTAATAGCTATAACGGAGGTGATACCTATGGTAAAGTTGTTTAGGTTACTAAAACCTTATACAGCATACATTTTTGCAATTGTCTCGCTGCTATTTATACAAGTGATTTCAGATCTCTATTTGCCGACGTTAATGGCAGACTTAGTCGACATAGGTATCGTCAATAAAGATATTAGCTATATCATTAGAATCGGTGGTTTTATGTTGCTCATAGCAGCAGGAGGAACATTATGCGCAATTCTAGCGACCTATTTATCATCAAAAACAGCCGTTGGCTTTGGGAAAATAGTACGAGAAAAGCTCTTTAGTAAAGTCGAAAGCTTCTCTCTTCGTGAATTTGACACATTTGGTACTGCCACACTGATTACGAGAACGACCAATGATGTGACTCAAATACAACAAGTGTCGGTTTTGATCCTAACTATGATGGTGACCGCCCCTTTAATGTCCATCGGCGGAATTGTGATGGCCTTGCGACAAGATGTCTCCTTAGCTTGGGTTCTTGTTGTTGTAATCCCAATATTATTTAGTATTATTGGCATAACATTGTTTAAAGGGTTGCCTTTATTTAAACTGATGCAGGAAAAGTTGGATAAATTAAATCTCGTGCTAAGGGAAAGCCTTACCGGTATAAGGGTTATACGCGCGTTTAATCGGATTGATAAAGAAAAAGAACGATTTGATGATGCCAATGCTGATCTTATGAACAACGCTATTAAGATAAATCTAATTATGGCTGTCTTGATGCCGGTCATGATGCTGATCATGAACCTTACAACGGTAGCGCTTGTTTGGTTTGGGGCCCTCAGAATTGACTCAGGAGATATGCAGATCGGATCACTCATGGCCTTTATTCAATATGCAATACAAATTCTATTCTCCTTATTGATGCTCGTCATGTTATTTATTATGATTCCTCGTGCTGAGGTTTCCGCCGTAAGGATTAATGAAGTACTCGAGACAAGATTGGACATTAAGGATCCCGAAACCCCAAAAATTGCCGATCAGAAAAGGGGGGTTGTTGAATTTCAAGACGTTTCCTTTCGCTACCCGGGCGCAGACCAACCCGCCATCAGTAATATAACCTTTAGAGCGAAACCAGGGGAACTGACCGCAATTATTGGGGGGACTGGTTCAGGTAAAACAACCTTAGTCAATCTAATCGCACGTTTCTATGATGTAGAAAAGGGAAGGGTTTTAGTTGATGGGGTAGATGTCAGAGAAACGAGTCAGAAAGAACTACGTGCTAAGATAGGTTTTGCTCCTCAAAAGACGGTCCTTTTTTTAGGTACGATTGCAGAAAATATTCGCTATGGCAAGCAAGATGCCACTCTAGAAGAGATTAAGCATGCAGCGGATGTTGCTCAAGCTACTGAGTTTATCTCGGAATTAGAAGAGGGTTTTGAGCACACTATTGCCCAGGGTGGAACCAATCTTTCTGGAGGACAGAAGCAACGTCTATCCATTGCTCGAGCACTTGTGAGAAAACCTGAAATCTACATTTTTGATGATAGTTTTTCTGCTTTGGATTTTAAAACGGATGCCAAACTCCGGGCGGCTTTAAGACCGGAAATTGCTGAGGCTACAGTTTTCTTGATTGCTCAGAGTGTTTCAACGGTTAGGGATGCAGATAGAATTATAGTTTTAGATGACGGACAAATCGCGGGAATGGGAACCCATACAGAACTGTTAAATACTTGTGAGGTGTATCGTGAGCTCGTGGCTTCACAGCTCTCCGAGGAGGAACTAGGATGAGTGAAGAACGTAATACCAAAAAGGATAAGGGTTTTTCCGGCGGTGGACCGGGAGGAGGTCCTATGGGAGCCTTTGGGAAACCGGTCGTAAAAGCCAAGGATTTCAAGGGAACCTTTTATAGGTTGCTGAATTATCTAAAGCCCCAGAGAACTAAATTTCTCATTGTTTTTCTATTCGCAGGCTTGAGTACGATTTTTAGTATTCTGGGTCCGAAAATTATGGGGAAAGGGATCACTAAAATTGGAGAAGGCTTTGGCGCAAAAATGATGGCGGTTCAGATGGGTAAGCCTGTTCCATCCTTAGATTTTGCCTATATTGGGAATATCGTACTAATCCTTATCGGACTATATCTCATCAGTGCCGCATTTGGTTATGTGCAGCAGTATATTATGGCTGGAGTTGCCCAGAAAACGGTTTACAAGTTGCGCAAGGAAGTGGATGAGAAGCTTGCTAATTTACCGCTAAAGTTCTTTGATTCCAGGACTCATGGTGAGATTTTAAGTCGTGTTACCAACGACATTGACAATATTTCTACGACCCTGCAGCAAAGTCTCACCCAACTCATAACCGCGATTGTCACCCTGATTGGGGTTATCGTTATGATGTTGTCGATTAGTCCTTTACTAACCTTGATTGTCATTTTAACCCTGCCACTTTATATGATTGTTACTATTAGCATCGCCAAACGCTCGCAAAAACAGTTTGCGGCTCAACAAAAATCCCTGGGTGAACTTAATGGACATGTTGAAGAAATGTATGCCGGTCACAAACTCGTTAAGGCCTACGGGCGTGAAGGTGAATCCATAGCAACCTTTAACTTGATCAATGAAAAACTCTATACAGCCGGCTATAAAGCCCAGTTTATTTCGGGCATCATTATGCCACTGATGAGATTGGTCAGCAACTTAGGCTATGTGATTATTTGCGTCGTTGGTGGTGTTTTTGCAACTAGAGGACTGATAACCATTGGAGATATTCTAGCCTTTATTCAATACTCCAGACAATTTACCCAGCCAATTGTTCAAACCGCCAATATCGCCAACATCTTTCAATCAACGGTTGCCTCTGCTGAACGTGTCTTTGAACTACTTGATGAGGTCGAAGAAGTACCAGACTCTACTGATGCAAAGGTGATAGTTTTTCCTAAGGGGAATGTACGATTTGAAAACGTGGATTTTAGCTACAAAGAAGAAGACCCACTCATTAAGGCAATCAATCTAGATGTCAAACAAGGTCATACCATTGCTATCGTTGGGCCGACGGGGGCTGGCAAAACAACACTGGTTAATCTATTAATGCGTTTCTATGAAATAAATGCGGGGAGAATAACGATTGATGGAGTGGACATCAGAGACATAAAGCGTGGTGCTCTACGCAGTATGTTCGGTATGGTTCTTCAAGAGACCTGGCTGTTTAATGGTACAATCCTTGAGAATATTGCCTACGGACGTGAAGGAGCCACTGAAGAAGAAGTAATTCAAGCTTCAAAAGCCGCTCATGCCCATCATTTTATCAAGACACTCCCTGAGGGCTATCATACAATACTAAATGAAGAAGCCTCGAATATTTCTCAAGGACAGAAACAGCTGCTCACCATTGCTCGGGCGATCCTAGCGGATCCGGCTATCTTAATTCTTGACGAAGCAACAAGTAGTGTTGACTCAAGAACTGAGGTCTTTATCCAAAAAGCGATGACCGAGCTGATGAAGGGAAGAACAAGCTTTGTTATTGCCCATAGGCTCTCTACCATTAGAGATGCAGATTTGATCCTTGTGATGAATCAGGGGAGGATTATTGAAATGGGTAACCATAAGGATCTGCTTGCCCGGAATGGTTTCTATGCGGATCTTTATAACAGTCAGTTTAGCGGAGCTAATTTAGATTTTGAGGTGATTTAAAGTACTCGAGCGGAACATGAGGGACGGGGTTGTTGACACCATTTATAAATGGTTCAACAACCTCGTCCCCTTGTCATCTTGTAAACGCGGACAGGTACTTCGATTCGCTCCAAGCGGGTAGTTATTTTAGGGAAATTCTGATCTATCGTCGTAAATTGTCCATCGTGATCTTTAAGTTTGCCGCCGATTTCAGCAAGATGCTTGAGAACTGCTTCTTGGAATTTGTCGTTATCCACTTGATATTCCCCTCCTTTGTAAATTGATTTCATAACCACCCGCTACTAAATAAGATGATGAAAGGGTGAAAGGGGGACGATCTGAAGAATCCCATATAAAATATGTTGCCATCAAGATCAAACTGCGCTATACTTTAAACAAAATCATTGGTACACAAACAATTGACACACAATTGATTTCCTTACCAACGAACAAGTACTAAAACGAGGTGAGATAATGGTCGCATCAAATGACAACAGCAGAAGTCCGTCAAAATATATATGCTACAAACTGAGTCGCGTGATGCGGAAGGTTCACCGCTATTACGAGAGCAATCTTTCACAGTATGGAATTACTCCGTCACAATTCTATGTACTGAGTGCAGTGTGGGAAAGAGATGGCTTAAAATTTAAGGACCTTGCGAAAAGCTTGGACATGGATGGATCAACCCTTACTTCCATCTTAGATCGCATGGAGCGCCTGGATTTAGTGGAGAGGAGAAATGACCCGGAAGACAGACGTTCCCTCTTGGTATTTCTAACGGAAAAAGCCAAGCAAAAAATTTCTGAAATAGCCCACCTAGCCGAGGGCCTTGATAAAGAAATTAAAGAACGATTTTCGGAAGAGGAGTTTGCTACCTTCGAGAAAGTTTTAGAAAAGTTCTCTCAGGAATAAAGCGTAAGCTTTTCTTAAACTGATATTTACATTTGTGACAAGGGGGGATGGGAAAAAATTTTACATAAAAATAATTGAATATTCAGACCCCATCGCTGGCACTCCGCTGCACCGATATGTCCGCTGTAAAGTCGAAAAAATATAATACGAGGAGGTTTTACTAAGTATGTCAATTCTTTTTTCACCTGCTCAAATCGGTACACTTCAGCTTCGTAACCGCATAGTAATGACACCTATGCATCTAGGATATAGCCCTATGGGAGAAGTGAATGATCAACTAGTCGAGTTTTACCGAGCACGAGCCCGAGGAGGAGCGGGCCTGATCGTTGTAGGTGGCTGCGGGATCGACCGCATCGGTAATGCTTTCGGAATGACTCAACTTGATGAGGATCGATACATCCCTGGACTTCGCCGTTTAGTCGATGCTATTCACGCTGAAGGTGCTAAAATTGTGCCTCAGCTTTATCAAGCAGGTAGATATGCTCATTCAGCTTTAACGGGTCAGCTGGCTGTGGCACCATCTGCGATCCCTTCCAGATTGACCAGGGAAACTCCCGAAGAATTAACAGAAGAAAAAATCAAGGAAGTAATCTCTTCCTTTGCCAATGCAGCGAAAAGAGCCCAATCAGCAGGGTTTGACGGAGTTGAGATAATTGCCAGCGCAGGCTATCTGATTTCTCAATTTCTTTCTCCTGTTACCAATCAACGTACAGACCGCTATGGTGGTGACCTCGAAGGCCGCATGACTTTCGGACTTGAAGTGGTAGAGGCTATACGAGAAGCAGTCGGATCGGAGTTTCCGATCATCGTACGGGTAGCGGGGAATGACTTTGTCCCAGGCAGCCACACAAACACAGAATCTCGAGCTTTCTGTCAGGCCTTAGAAAAGGCCGGAGTTAATGCCCTCAATGTAACCGGTGGGTGGCATGAGACCCAGGTGCCTCAGCTTACTATGAATGTACCTCCAGGGGCTTATGCCTACCTGGCACATGGAATCAAAACGGCGGTTTCTATACCTGTCATAGCGTGTAATCGGATCAACACTCCTGAATTAGCAGAGGGTATCTTACAAGAAGGGTTAGCGGACTTTATCGGCATGGCCCGCCCACTGCTGGCGGATCCGGAACTGCCTAATAAAGCTATGAGTGGTCAATCAGAACGTATTCGCCCTTGCATCGGATGTAATCAAGGTTGTTTAGACTATATATTTCGCTTAAAACCAGTCAGCTGCTTAGTCAATGCGGAAGCAGGTCGGGAGGCAGAACTGGGTCCCATCAGCCAAACTACGGCAACCCAACAGATACTTGTGGTCGGGGCAGGCGCCGCAGGGATGGAATTTGCGCGCGTCTCTGCACTGCGAGGACATAAGGTTACCATTTGGGAAGAGAGTGGACGGACGGGAGGACAATTAGCCCTGGCAGCAGCTCCTCCTGGACGACAGGATTTCTTATACTTTGCTAACTATCTGGCCAATGCTTGCCGGGAACTAGGGGTGAAAATCCAGCATAGTATAAAAGCTACTCCGGACATGATCTTATCCGCCGTACAGAATGGAGAGTTTGACAGAGTCGTACTTGCAACCGGAGCTCGCCCCATCGCACCGTCGATCAAAATTGAAGAAGGAGCAGAGGTAGTTCAAGCCTGGGATGTATTGCTAGGCCGTAAAAAAACGGGACATAACGTCGTTATCGTCGGTGGTGGAGCTGTGGGTGTGGATACCGCTCTGTTCTTAGCGGAAGCAGGTACAATCGATAGCCAAACCTTGCGCTTCCTCATGCTGCAGCAAGCAGAAACAGATCAAGAACTTCATCGCTTGTTGACACAGGGAACTAAAAAGATTACAGTCTTAGAAATGGCCAAAGAAATCGGACGAGATATCGGCCCCAGTACCCGCTGGTCCATGTTAGCAGATTTGAAGCGTTACAAGGTAAACTGTCTAAGCAAACATACTGTGCTGGAAATTCGTAAAGACGGTGTTCTGGTAGAGAGTGCCAATGACGGTGTTCAAAAAGTTATTCCAGCAGATACTGTCATTTTAGCGGTAGGCTCTTGCTCTCAAAATGAACTTTACAGTGCACTCCAAGGTAAATTAGAGAATTTAAGCACGATTGGAGACGCAGCTAAACCTCGCAAAGTCCTTGACGCAGTTCATGAGGCTTATGCTGAGGGGAGGAAATAGCGAGGCACGAAGTGCGAGGTTCGAGGTTCGAAAGAAGAAGCCCTAGACCGAGAACGTTAAGGTTAGGTTGTTCGAACGATGCGCCTCGCGCCTCGAATTATGAAAAGAGGAGGATGTGTAAATTTGGGCCACAGTATTAATGCTAAAGAAGAGATATATCATGCCCTTGCCGAACGTCTAAGTAAGACTCCTGAAGGTGCGCCAATAAATGAACACCTCATGGCAATTCTTCATCGTCTCTATACGGAAGGCGAAGCTTTAGTGGGCAGTAAGTTTTCGTTTATTCCTATGCCCTTGAAAAAAATCTCGACTCTCACCGGCATTGAGGAAACGGAATTAAAAGTAATCCTGGATGGAATGTCTGATAAGGGTTTGGTTCTGGATATTCCGCGTAAGGACACCTTTTATTATATGTTGGCCCCTATGTTAGTTGGATTCTTTGAATATACCTTTATGCGAACAGGGGATCATGTTCACCTTAAGGAGTTAGCGGAGTTATTTGAAACTTATTTTCACAGCCCGGGTGTAATGAAGGAAATTGCTGGCCTGGATACTAAAGTTATGCGAACCCTGATTTATGAAAATGTTCTGCCGCTGGCGGTTGAAACTGAGGTATTGGACTATGAGAAGGCGACGGAAATCATCAAGCAATCCGGAGGGGGTGCCATAACTACGTGCGCCTGCCGCCACGAGGCCTCTCATCTAGGCACAGCCTGTGATGCACCACAGGAGGTTTGTATTTCCCTGGGCGGTGCAGCTGAATGGATCATACGCAAAGGTTGGGGTAAAGCAGCAACTGTTGAGGATCTCCTTAATGTGCTTAAACGAACACAGGAACTTGGCCTAGTGCATCTGTGTGATAACGTAATGAATAAACCAACCTACATCTGTAATTGTTGTGGTTGTTGCTGCAAAGTTCTCCGGGGTATTAATGAGCAACAAGTCTTTGCTACCCATCCTAGTAATTTCATTCCATCCGTAGAATTAGAAAGTTGTATTGGCTGCGGGATTTGTGCTGATAAGTGCCAAATTCACGCAATTACTATGACAGCACAAGAGGATGGCAGTGAAGTACCTGTCATAAAAAATGAGATCTGTATTGGCTGTGGAGTATGTTCCGCCGCCTGTCCGAGTGGATCGTTGACCATGTCTCGCCGTTCAGTTCAGTTAATACCGCCGGCGAACGTTAAAGAGAAATTTCAACGAATGGCTCAGGAAAAGGGCCGCTAACTGGGATAGTAGAGTTCCTGCAGTCGACAAATAAGGAGCAGCTTTAAAAACTGCTCCTTATTTCCTTCAGGACTGTTCCACCGGCTTAGGGGTACTTTTGGGGAGATTTCTCATCTCAAATAGGATAACTGTAACCGTAATCAGAACAGACAAAGTATCTGCTATTGGAGCTGTTCTCCATACTCCCTCGATTCCCCAAATGCGAGGAAGGATGATCAGGAGCGGGATGAACAACAATACCTGGCGGGAAAGACTCAGTAGAGTGGATTGTACAGGTTTACCCACGGCTTGAAAGTAACTGGAACCGAGAATTTGGACACCGATGAAGGGGAGAAGGGCAAAGAAGGTCAGCATCGCATGGACAGTAAGCTCGGTGAGCGGCAGATCCCCCTTGCTGAAAAGCCCCACAATTTGATTAGGCCAGATCCAAATAACGATAAAACCGATTGCGGCCATAATGGTACTGACAAACACCGATTTCTTTAGAGTTTCTTTAACCCGGTCATATTGTTTCGCTCCGTAGTTGAAGCCGATTAAAGGCTGAGCGCCCTGGCTGATACCAACAATGGGCATAAATATGATTGTAGCTATACTCATGATAATCCCTACGGCAGAAAGTGCCAGGTCTCCGCCATAGGCCATTAGAGTTTTATTCAAAATCGTATGTTGAACGCTGTTGGCGATCTGCATGGCAAAGGGAGCAAATCCGATTGAAAGGATTCCCAGAACAATAGGCATTTGCGGCTTAAGATTTCTCAAGTGGATTTTAATCATACTGCGGCCTGAAAAAAAATAGCCAAGGACAAAAAGCGCAGATACGGTTTGACCGCAAATCGAAGCTAAAGCAGATCCTTTAATACCTAAACCGAGTTTAAAGATAAAAATGTAGTTTAAGATCGTGTTGATTACGGCACCAATGATCTGAGTCAGCATAGCATAGCGGGGGTTTCCTTCGGCCCGTATGAAGTTGTTCATACCAAAGGCAATCGAACCGGAGACTGAACCTAACATGATGATATGAGTAAAATCACGGGCATAGGGCAAAACTGTTTCACTGGCTCCGAACAGCTTCAAGACGGGATCAGTGAAAGCCAGATAAAGGGCTGCCAGCAGGAGCGGAAGCAAAATGAGCAAGACAGTGGCATTGCCGACGATCTTTTCAGCTTCTTCTTTCTTTTGTTCGCCAAGGCGGATAGAAATGAGGGCCGTAGCTCCGATGGCAATCAACATGGACGTTGCCATCATGATGATCATAATCGGAAATGCCACCGTTGTGGCGGCAATCCCTACAGATCCCACACCTTGCCCGACAAAAATCCGGTCGACTATATTATAAAGGGCATTGACCAGCATTGCGATAATCGCTGGCAAGGAAAATTTCCAAAGAAGTTTACTGATCTTTTCGTCGCGCATTTCCAAATTCTTATTCATTTTGCAGCTCCTCTAAATATTAAGAATGGGTAATAATGGCGCTTGCATTAGGGCAAGAGATTAATAGTTAGAATTCTCACCTTTAACTAAGCTATTGTATCTGAAAAGTGATCTCGAATCAATTGTAATAATAATAAATTGATTTTGGAGTGGCGATTTGAGTATATTGAAAACTTTTGTCTATTGTGATAGACTATTATTGTCTATTGGAATAGACGAAAGTGAGGGGGATTATGGAACAGTATAAACTGTTTGATGCGGAATTTAAGTTTATGTGCATCCTTTGGGAAGCAGAGCCGCTCAGTGCCCGAAGGCTTACTGAGCTGTGTCAGGAGAGGTTAGGCTGGAAAAGAACCACTACATATACAGTACTGCGCAAGCTGAGCGACCGGGGAATCCTGCAAAATGTGAATTCCCAGGTTTCCTCTATTGTCAAACGGGAGCATGTTCAAAAATATGAGAGTGAAACGGTTGTGGAAAAAGCCTTCAATGGTTCTTTGCCCAAATTCATCGCAGCTTTCCTTGAGGCTAAGACTCTCTCCGCCGAGGAAGCAGAAGAGATGAAGCGACTTATTGACCGTCATAAGGAGGGTTAGATGATGGGCTTATTTTATGAGGATGCGTTTATGACCGTGCTCAATATGAGTGTGACGGCCAGTTATGTGACGCTGGCTGTGCTGGCTGTCCGATTCTTTCTACGCAAGGCGCCTAAACTATTTTCCTATGCTCTTTGGTCGATTGTACTTTTTCGGCTGATTTGCCCTGTCAGCTTTTCCTCCGGTTTTAGTTTATTGGGGCTTATCGGTTCCTACCAAGTCGATAATACCTTTTCTGCTCAGTATATTCCCCGCAAAATCGGGCTGATGGCTGTTCCTCAGGTGAATACGGGAATAGATAGTGTAAACGCCGGAATCAATGCCGCACTGCCTGCGGCAACTCCCTACGCCAGCATAAACCCGATGCAGGTTTGGATTTCTTTGGCCGGTCTGATCTGGCTGGCCGGCATGGTGGTATTGCTTGGTTATGCCATCCTTTCTTATCAACGCTTAGTGAGCCGGATCAGCACCGCAACTTGGGTCGAAGACAACATTTACGAGACGGACTTAATTCAGACCCCTTTTGTCTGTGGCTTTATCAAGCCCAGGATCTATCTGCCTCTCAGGATCACAGGGCGTGAGCGGGAGTACATTTTACGCCATGAGCAGGTTCATATCAAACGCCTGGATTATCTCATTAAACCAATAGCCTATTTTGCCTTGGTGATCCACTGGTTCAATCCGCTGATCTGGTTGTGTTTTTCTTTGTTCAGCAAAGATATGGAGATGTCCTGCGATGAACGGGTTGTGGAAACTGCAGAGACAGGGGAAGTCGTTAACTACAGTTCCTCACTCCTGGCTTTAGCGGCTCAGAAGAAAATGCCCAGTCCAACCCCTTTGGCCTTTGGGGAAAGCAATGTGAAAGCCCGGATTAAAAATATCCTCAGTTATAGGAAACCGCCATATTGGGCATTAAGTGTCTCGCTTATTGCTGTGTTGATTTTGGCGGTGCTTCTGGCCTCCAATCCGATGAATGAACCACAAACATCGTCCCCCCAATCTGCCGCTTCCTTATATAATGTTGAATATTTGCTGAACAACAAAACCTCTTACGTGGGAAATAATTCGAAAGTGGGTGCCCTGCTCAATGAGATGCCACTGCCTGAGGGAATAACCCGCGGCAACTTCGTATTGTCAACGGATAATCCTCCCTATGGTTTGACGTCTTACTACGAGCTGGAAGATGATTCTCTTCAGGTGAGTGAAGATCAGTTCTTGAGAAACTCTATCCTGCTTTTTGCTCTGATCGATAATCTGGATCAGGTGACCCATACCGGGTTCTGGCATAATAAACTGCTTTCTTCCACACCCTTTCAATTCAGCTATACCCGTGCTGATGCTGAGCGGGTGGTTGGCGGGGATGTGAGGCAGTTTGCCAAGGATCCAGAGAGCTTGGAAGAACTGATCGAGGTGGTCAAGCTGCTGGGTTCGGACACAACACAAGCCCAAGCAATACTGAAAGGCTTGGAACTCTACCCTCTTTCTGAAAGAATTATGGTGATATCCCCAATTGCTGCACTGAGGCATTTAACGGAGAGGGAATATCTGGAAGTTGGTACTTCAGAGATAGAGAATCCCTCAATCGATAATTTTCGCAGGCTGGATCTGACTCTTAAAGTACAAGGGCTTGTTGATAGGAAACTTAGTTTTCCTGAGATCACGCAAATAAAGGATGTACTGACAGATGACGTATATTGGTTCTCCAGCAGTTTTAGTCAGAATAATTCCTCTGAAGACTTCGTACACTATTCTACTGAGGTTGTTGTGTATCTCAGAGAGATTGGGGAAAATGGCTTGCGGGACCGACTGAAGAATTTGAATATGGATGTGGCCTATACCAACCAACAAGGGGATAGGGTTGAGCAGAGGTATAATATTGGGGATATTCTGGTGATAAAATAGGATTAATTAATACCAAAGACAATATCAGGCGGAGAATGGGGGAACTTATTTATGGTTTGGCTCAATGTCGATAAACCATTAAGAACGTGTACATTACATACTGATGATAGTTGTATATACTGGATAAAGAAGGGCGAAACAAGTTATAAAGGTTTAGGACATTTGAAACGTGATGGTGGATGGTTAAGCTTTAATGATGAGAAAGAAGCTGTTGTTTACAAAGAAACCAGCTTTCCTAAATATCAGTTAATTGATCATTGCTAATTGCGAGTTCATCCCAAAGGATCGGTTTTCTGGAACAGCCTATTTTGATATTGCCAAGAACCTTACCGGCGCTTGGGCTAGATTGACCGATTTGGTTGAGAGGGTTGAAGGAATAAGATACTTTCTTAATGGATGTTATGAATTAACGGTAGGAAGCGATTTTTGTGAAGATGTACGTTGGAATCACAGAAAATGCAGTTAAGATAATTAGTTAATCTTAGGAGTGGGCCTAAGTGGACACGGTTGAAAACTATGTGAATAAGAACGGAGATAAAAAAGGAAAGGTGTAACCCTAAGCGAAGAGGAATAGAAAAGTTTGGATATATTTAAACCCTATACTCCTCAAAAAATATAGAATATTCAGTTAGGGAGGAATAAAAATGGACCATATCATTGTCGAAACGAAAGATGGGGTTCGCACACTGACACTAAATAGACCTGAGCGGCTCAATGCTGTCAATGATAAACTTAGCTCCGAGATTATCCTGGCAATTAAGGAGGCATCTGCTGACGATGAAGTTCGTATCATAGTGATTACCGGGAGTGGACGAGGCTTTTGTGCAGGTCTTGACTTGAAAGACTATGCAAAGCGAAATCCGGTTGCCGATTCGCGTTATAAAAAACTAGATGAATTGGGGTGGGTTGGTCACCAGGCATTGGGGATTGTACAATGTGACAAACCAGTGATCGCTGCAATTAACGGGATTGCGGCTGGTGCAGGATTCGCGCTAGCTCTAGCTTGTGACATGCGCTTTATGTCTGCGGATGCAAGGGTAACGGCCGGGTATATACGACGTGGACTCAGCCCTGATGCGGGAATGACTTATTTTTTACCGCGGTTGGTCGGGCAGGCAAAGGCTGCCGAATTGATCTTAACTGGTCGGGACATTTACCCCCAGGAAGCGGAACGAATTGGATTGGTGAACGGGATATTTCCGGGTGACGAATTTCAGGAACAGGTGATGAATGTTGCTAGGGAATTAGCGGCAGGACCGCCGGTAGCAATGACTCTTTCTAAAAAATTGCTTACTGCAAGCCCTGACACGGATCTCACAACGATTCTAAAAAAAGAATACGCTTTTATTAAGCAATGTTTTGGAACTAAAGATGTTCAGGAAGGGGTTCAAGCCTTTGCTGAGAAAAGAAAGCCCGTGTTCCGAGGGGAATAGTTAATTTTCTGGTTTTGATGAACCAATCCTTCCGGTACAAAACGATCAACCAATCCTTCCGGTACAAAAAACTACGTGCATCAAAATAAAAAAATAAGTATCAGAGGACAACAACAGATTTTATAGAATATGTGTGTGAACAGATCAGTGGCGTTGGTGCTGTTAGATATAAGAAAATGTTTGGAGAGTATATGGTTTATGTGAATGAGAAGCCCATCCTTTCGGACGATAAGGAATTCGAAAAACTTCTATCCTCTCTCTATGACAAAGAGTGGGTCGTTTACTGCAAACCGCCGTTTAAAAACGCAGCTTGTGTTGTTGAATACCTAGGCCGTTATACTCACGGGTGGCTATATCTAATAAGCGCATCATTAACATCGATAAAGATAAGGTTTCCTTCAAATGGCGGTTTAGTGCTATCTAAATTATCCAAAGTTAGGGAAATTGGATTACCCAATATTTCCAATTTAACATCCTTGAGCTCCTTTAGGAGTTCTTTTTTTCTACCCTAACTTCGGATAATTTGCTATGGATAACGGGAAGGTAAGGTTATTTAAAAATTGAGGATAATAACGTCCAAAGCTCTAACAGTGAGGAATCCAGGGATAATTACAAGGGACTGCTGAGCCCCCAAGAAATTCAGTATTGACTGTTTAAATCTATAACCACTATGTTATCCTCGAAATTGCCAATCAGAATTTATCAGTATTGGCACTTGGACGGTAAATACTGTTGTAATAGCCTTTTCTGCGCTGTACTGCGTTCAGGTAATTGATAAGTAGCTATTCTACTTTCCAAAACTTGATGAACTTTGTAGGCAAGATTGGTTTTCTCGGCATAATCGACTTGAGAAATACCCCACTTATTGAAGATTTTGGTCAGATAATTATCCCGCCGGTACGTATCCATAGAGCCGATGCCAAGAAAACTACCAGCATCCTGCCCGTCGGCAAGAAGTCCCGGTAGTTTAGGGTCGATTTTCATCTCCACCCCCTGGAGCATCCGATTGGTATTACGCATCATCTCTTCGTCGAGAATCGCCTTGTGGAAGCTTCCGCAGGAAAATCCAGCCATAATGCCCGGATAACACCATACCTCATTTACCTCTGTCAGGCTAAATGGAAGCATCGTTGTCAGCAGTGCTTCCATACCTGCCTGATAATCAACAGCAGTTCCGTCACCATAGCTACCGCAAATCGCACAGGGTAAGCTTAAGAATTTGCACAACTCATAAAAGATGACCTGTATAAAAACACCTTCAGTACTGCCATAATTCGGTTGCAAAGTCTGGATATTGCTTATGGTAGAAAACTCACATAAAGAAGTGGGATGTCCTGGGGATTTAAGCTGAATAAAGGCTAACCCCGCCAAGGCCATGGCAAAATCATGGATGACAGTCCCCATGATACTTTCAGGAGCGGTCATAAATCCCAAAGAACAAGGAAAAATGGATATGGCCTGTTGTTCATCAATGGCGGCACAGAGGTTGTCAAGGCATTCCCGGTCATAAGCCAAGGGAGGATTCGGACAGATTCCTTGGGTCATAACAGGCTCATCCCAGACGTCGTAAAATTCACGAACCAACCGAAATGCCCGCCGAGCGCTACCATAGACGTCGCCATTTTGTGAATTGCTGCCGGTAGCTCGCAAACCGATGCTGGGATACTTATCCGAATATTTTAAAACCATGGCCATTTGGGCAATAAATTGGTCCGGGGCATCATTGCCTTCAGGATCGGCACAGCCGGGATTAGCGCAATCGTAAAGGGAAGAGGTCTCATTAATCTGATACATTTTTATGGCATCCTCGATATTACAGCGACGTATAGCTCCAGTATCATCGTCAAGGATGAAAGGCGCATTGCTAAAAGGCGTGGCAGCGACAACTCTCTTTTTAGCAGGCACACTATAGTCCAGTTTCGGAGTAGACTCAAGGGCTGCTTCTATCAAGTGGCGGGGAATAAATACTTTATCTCCTTCAACACGGGCCCCCTGCTTTTTAAAAAGTTCCCTCACGACTTCACTTTCAAAGCGAACACCAACACTTTCGATAATCTCTAAAGCCTGCATATAAGCGTTTTGAATGGTAACATCATCTACAAATTTCCGCATGGGTTCAACCTCACTTTCTTAATCAGTCTTACACTTCTATTTCCGAACCAACTTCTTATTCCATGAATCAAATATTTTAGCTATCATCTAAAAAACTATTATTTTTTTATTGAATCCCAAAAATATTCCCATAACATAGTGATCTTTTCTTTGTATGCTTCAGGTTTTGAATAATGAAATTCACTGAACATTCCCTGAATTATGCTTAAAAATACAACAACACATTTATCTACATCCAGGTTCTTCAATTCACTTGATTTGATTCCTTCCAAAATTACTGGTCTGAGTAATTCATCAACAAATTTCTTTTGGTAGATTATCAGATCATTATTAATTTTTTTTTTGAGAAAACTCGGTGGAAATAAAGCACTTCTCTTCCAAAAAACAACTTCTTCATTATGTTCGTATCCCCGATCAGACCAATCACTATAAAGACAAAACAGTCGTTCTTTTGCTGAGTCAAATTTATTTAATTTTTGATGAAGTACCTTAATGCTATCTAATTTTTTTGTTCTCATATCATTAAATAATTCAATGAAAAGTTGCTCTTTGCTTTCGAAGTGAAAATAGATCGATGGAGTTTTAATATTTACTGCTTTGGCTATGTCTACTAACCTTGTGCCCTCATAACCATTTTTAACAAATAACGATAATGCTGTTTTTTTAATGAGCTCCCTAGTCAATGGATATCACCTACCTAATATTAGTTAGGTTAATTTTATTATTTAATTTTGATATTGTCAACTATACGTAGACCTTTACCATGTTATAACCTCAACTTACTCACCTGTGAATGGTAAAATAAACTGATCGGAATTTGGCCACAAACTGATCGCTTTCATCTTGAAATTATACAGCTTAGCCCTCATGCTGAACGAAGACATAGATAACAAGCATGAGAGGAAGAAAAGATGAAGGAGATTAAAGTGTACAGTCAAATTTAACAACTTAAATCTCAAGGATTTAAGAGAGAACCTATAGCTAAGTTATTGTACCTTCAATTTGAACCCGTAATCCTCAAATGGCTTTGTGAGCATCAATCGATGAGATCTGCACAGATCCATGATAGGCTTTTAGGACATTACAAGATCAAAACAGCAGAGCGAACCACAGACACGTAAGCGGTGAGTCAATTAGCTAATTTGAGTTTGATTGTCTATATCTAAGTAACTATTGTCTGCTGAAAAGACAAACGAGGACAAAGAAATAAAGATAAGGAAAACCCCTCATTCATTTGAACGAGGGGCTACCTATGTCATATTAAACTTGAGTTAGTGGTATTAAGTTTCTAGTTGACTATATTTTAAACTTACCAACAATACGTGAAAGGTTTTCGCCGAGCATTGCCAGCGCCTCTGCAGATTTACTCACTGAAGCCATTGTTGCTGTTTTGCTATTAAGACAATATGTCAATAAATTGGAATGGTGGTGAATCTGTGGCCTAGGCCGTTGCGAAGTACTTCGATCATTACCAAGAATTGTATAGAATAATGCTCCTTGTGCAGCAACTAGTAATTAGGAAGTGTTTTGGTGAGTGGTTAAAACGAGCGTATAAACCAGTATTTTTCGAAAGCAACTTTCGCCCAATAGGCAAGCGTTGTTGGTCGTAGCAACGTTATGAAAGGACGAGGTTTCTTATAATAATGAACTGACGAGTAGCACGCGCGGCCAAACCCAGTATTCATAATACACATGCCTTTTCCTTTATATTGATATTTCGGTTTCAACCCCCTGGATGACAAAATGATATTTCTCGCCACCACATCTGCTTGGGCATGTGCAAAAACTCCTGCTTTTGGAGCATAGGCTCCCATTACCGGTAACCTGATAGCATTCGCATCTCCAATAGCATAAACACTGGGATATCTTGTTTCCAAGGTAAACGGATTTACTTTAACGAAGCCGCGGCTATCTACCAAGTCTGTATCACGCAGCACTTCCGGGGTCCAATGCGGGGCTATACCTAACAATAGATCAGCATGTATTTTTGTTCCATGATCTAAGATCAGGACATTCTTTTCAACTTTTAAAACCTTAGCTTCAGTAATTAGTTCTATACCCTTTTCCTTTAGCATTTTTCTAACACTCTGGCCAACTTTTGGTGGGGCTAAAGGTTCAGGTGAATAATCCGGGGTAACTATCGTAAGTTTAACTTTATGTCGAAACCGACGACTGCGAAAAAATTGATCAAGAAGAAACATTATTTCATAGGGAGCAGGAGGACACTTATAAGGCGCGCTTGAAATGAACAATACGATCTGTCCGGAAGAAAAGTTGTTTAACCTATTATTGATTTTTATGACGTCTTTAAGGTCATATGCATTTAAAGCAAACTCACTGAATCCTGATACTGCCTCCGGATGGTATTCCACTCCAAGAGATATAACAAGGTGATCGTAATATAAATCTCCTTGATTTGTCGTAACCCGATGTCCGGGTAAATCAAGCTTTGTAACCTCACTATTTAAAACTTCAATTTTCTTTCTTCTTAATTGTTTTAATTCACGGGTGATTGTCGAGGGATTTTTCTCTCCGATCATTAAGAGAGGGAAAGACGAAGCGAAATAGTGATTGGTTTCCCGATCAACTACAGTCACTTGCATTGAAGCCCCCATGTGTTTTTTTAGTGCGTTAGCAGCAACTATGCCACCAATTCCGCCGCCAAGAATTAGAGTTTTTTTCATAATTCCACCTCGGAATTATTGTCCCCTAAGGTAATTACTTTATCCTTTTAGAACTCTAGCTGGATTTTGGAGGAAGATCAAAGAAGGACGTTTTCGTTATGGCTTCGATATATTATTTCGCGAGTGTACCGGCATGGCAGTCCAGCTCTATATTTGTTGAGTTCTATGCCGCCGCTGTCTCGATGGGAAAGCGGTTCTCTTTATTGCCCTGGGCGGGAAAGAAGCAGGGAATATAAGAAGAACAGTAACGATCAATATTGGAGCGGCAGTAATACTTCAGGTAGTTGCTATGGTACTGTATTATATACAATTAGGAGCAAATGAAAGTTTTGCCGCTCAAAAAAGTCTTTCTCTCCTGAACAGCATGGGCACAACCATGGCTTTAAAATGGCTGCTCATTCTTCTTGGCTCAGGACTAATGTTCTTACCGATTAAGAAAGCAAACACTAAGGTATTGGCTAGCCAAGCATCAAGCAGGGTCGCAGAAACTGCAGAAGGTACTGTGAGTATCAATACTTACATTGCTGCAGCGTTTTCTATGCAATAATGATTGGTAGTACAGTTGGTTTAAACTAATCTGCAAGGTTTCACATTGTTGAATAAAAAGTTGGGAGAGTGGAGTAATCTCCACTCTCCCTATTTTGTGAGAACACTATATGTAGTGGTTTGGAGCAAAATATAAAAGAAAGATTAAAGATATTGAAATAGGCTTCAGTTTATTAGAGATAACGATACTTGCCAGAACTTATAATAAATGATACTAGACTGTAAACTAATGATTGTGCCGCCAGAATTGATCAGCTAGAACGATTCGATATATGTTGTGTTAAATAAGTCGAGCATCTTTAAAGGAGCTTTGGTATTATGTAGACATTAAAGGGGGGAAATAATGTTAAAGGAATTAAATCATGTGATTGACTATATTGAAGAGCATTTAACCGATGATCTGTCTCTTGAAATAATTTCAGACTATGCTGGGGTTTCTGACTATCACTTTAGAAAGATATTTTTCTATCTATCAGGGGTGCCCCTTAGTGAATATATCAAAAACAGAAAATTGTCAGAAGCAAGCATGGATTTGTTACAGGGAGAAAAAGTAACGGATGTTGCTTTGAAATATGGTTATCAGTCAATGGATGGGTTTACTCGAGCCTTTAAAAAGTGGAGTGGTTTTTTACCCTCAGATGTAATAAAAAAAGGCATCAGTAAATCCTTTCCCAAACTTTCATTTGTAATAACCGTTAAGGGAGGAATTAGTATGGAATTTAGAATTGAAGACAAACCAGCGTTTAATTTAGTCGGTGTAAGTAAACGTGTTCCCATGCAATTTGAAGGTGTTAATAACGAGATTGTAAAGCTTGCACAAAGCATAACGGACGAACAAAGAAAAGAAATGCATTCTCTGCAGAATATTGAACCCTATGAAATAGTCAACGCTTCTTATGAGGCTGACGCTAATTTCTTAAAAGAAGAAGGATATTTAACTCACTTGATAGGTGTTTTAACGACGGAAAGTAAGGTAAGTGATCAATTAGAAAAGGTGCCCGTTGAAGCATATACTTGGGCAGTATTTCCTAATGAAGGACCTTTTCCTTCTACGTTACAAGAAACAATGGCAAGAATTTACTCAGAATGGCTGCCATCTTCCAATTATGAAGTAATCAATGCCCCTTCCTTTTCCTTTACTAAAATGGACAAAGACAAAAAAGATTACGCTTATAGTGAAGTTTGGATGCCTGTTCGGAAGAAGTGACCCCCCACCTACATTACGTTAGAACGAACCCTGTTTTCGCCGAAGGAAAGGGGCTTTCGGCAAGCCCAAAATTTATGTGGATTCATGAACCCTGCCGCGAAGGAACCACCAGGTCCCAGCGGCAGTTTTTTTTGTATTAAGTCACATCTCAATGCAAATTACGAAAAAGTGTGATGCTGATTACAGCTTCTCGACGAATTTAGAGTTATAATTAAGCAATGAAAATGAGTTGGGAGTGAGTTTTTTTGTCGGTAGTTACTAAAACAAAGGAAACTGAACATAAAAAAGTTGCTTTGATAATTCGATACATAACCAAAATGAAGGGTGCCAAAAGGACAACGCCGCTTGTGGCGCCTGTGCCCTTGGATGTGGTCCTTTCCATGATCGGAACACTATTGGGGGTAACCGTCATCGTTCTATTATCTAACAAGTTTAACATTGGTGTTGTGGCATCCTTCGGCGCTTCAGCGGTGATGGTTTTTGGAGTACCTGATGCCCCTATGGCACAGCCGCGCAATGTGATTCTTGGTCACACTCTTTCCGCAACGGCGGCAGTAGTTACAGTGATGATGTTCGGTTTAACATGGTGGTCACCTGCTTTAGGTACAGCTCTAGCCCTTCTCCTTATGCTGCTTACAAAAACCACTCATCCGCCGGGAGGGGCAACGGCTTTATTTGGGGTTATGACTCAGGTTCAACCAGGGTATATTATAACTCCAATGATGACGGGTACGGTAATCCTGGTAATCATCGGGCTTTTAATTAATAACCTATCCCCTAATCGACATTACCCAAGGTATTGGTTTTAAACGAGACACGAGGTTCAAAAGGATTTATCTACATTAAGTGAAAGTGAGTAAAAACAAGAAGGGGGTAACCAATGTTTAAAACAATTTTAGTTCCAACCGACGCTTCCGAAGCCGCACGAAGTGCTTTAATACTTGCCTTAGAAATAGCCAAGAAGTTTGGTTCTCGAATTCTCCTTCTTCATGTGGTGTATACACCCGAGGCCTTGGGTTATACTCTTTCCAGTGGTGTAACTGTACCTCAAGAAGAAGTTAGTATTTATGGCGGAGAGGTTTTAGCGGCAACCTTGATAGGGATTGATACCGGAACAGTTCCTCTTGAAAAGAAGCAAAAACCCGGTCATCCAGCGTCTGCTATACTAGAAGAAGTTAAGAGCTCGGATGTGGACCTTGTGGTTATGGGAAATCGCGGCTACGGACCGATCGCGGGATCAATGCTGGGGAGCGTTAGTCAACGTATTTTAAGTAAAGCAGAATGTCCTGTTATGATTGCAAAATAGATATAGGAGAACGCTTTAGAAAATGATTGCTAAACGTTCTCTTATTTTTTGGTTAGGTTACTCCTATATATAAATGAATTTTTGTTTTTTAGTGGCGAGAGACCCTTTCAATTAGCTTAAGGCTAATTATGGTAGACAAAAGGGTTAAGTAAATGATATTGTACGTATTGTCAATTTATTGTTTTTAAAAGTGTTAGGAGTGAACTGTTCTTGTCAGCAAAGCAGTATAACGCAGAGTCTATTCAGGTCTTAGAAGGGCTAGAGGCAGTCCGCAAACGTCCTGGCATGTATATCGGTTCTACAGGAAGCAGAGGGCTTCACCATCTAGCCTATGAAATCATTGATAATGCCATTGATGAGGCTGGGGCAGGATTTTGTGACCTCATCTCAGTTACTATTAATGTAGATGGATCTATAACCATCGAGGATAATGGACGTGGGATTCCAGTTGATATACATCCAGACAAAAAAATTGCTGCTGTACGGTTAGCCTTTGAAACTTTGCATGCCGGTGGCAAATTTGACGGAGAAACCTACAAAACTTCCGGAGGATTACATGGCGTCGGAGCAAGTGTAGTGAATGCCTTGTGCGTATATGTAACCGTAGATATAAAACGAAATGGAAAACTTTATCGTGTTGAGTATGTCGATGGAGGTAAGCTTAAGTCAGATCTACAGATCGTAGGTAAAAAAATTAAAGGCACTGGAACAACTGTTACGTTTAAGCCGGATCCACTTATTTTCAAGGAAACGACTGTTTTTAAATATGACTCACTAAAAAGCCGTTTAATGGAACTCTCTTTTCTTAACAGTGGACTAACGATTGTTTTAAGTGATCAACGTGGGGAAAAGAAATCGGAAACCTTCTCATCTAAAAATGGTATTATTGGCTTTGTCGAACATTTAATCAAAGAATCCAGCTATTTGCCTGTACATAAAAAACCAATCTATTTTCATGGGGAAAAAGACGATGTGATCGTGGAATGTGCCATACAGTATAATGATGGGGATGATGAATCTCTGCATTCTTATGTTAACAATATCCCTACAGATGAGGGGGGAACTCACGAGTCTGGCTTCCGGACGGCTTTAACCAAAGTATTCAATAATTACGGACGTAAAAACAATCTCTTTAAGAAAGAAGAAAACCTTATCGGGGATGATCTTAAAGATGGTTTAACATGTGTACTATCTCTAAGAGTTAAAGATCCCCAATTTGAGGGTCAGACGAAGACAAAACTTTCGAACATGGAAATTGAGGGAATTGTACAGTCGATAACCAATGAGGGTATCACTCAATTTTTTGAGAATAATTCCTTGACAGCCAAAGAAGTTATCAATCGGGCCTTAACAACCTGCCTTATAAGAGTGGCGGCTAAGAAGGCTAAGGAGCTAAAAAAGAAAGCTCGAGATGCAGAGGTCAAAGCGCTCAGCGGTAAACTTGCAGCCTGCAGTGGGAAAGATAAATCCCGTAATGAGCTTTTCCTTGTTGAGGGAGATAGTGCTGGTGGGTCTGCTAAAATGGGACGTGATCGACGATTTCAGGCCATTCTTCCCCTGCGAGGGAAGGTAATAAATACTTATCGTGCTAAGATAGACAAGGTCTTGGAAAACGAGGAAATTAGGAGCATTATAACCGCCGTTGGCTCAGGTATTGGTAAAGAATTTGATTTAGAAAAAGGCAATTATTCACGTGTGTGTATTATGACAGATGCGGATATAGATGGAGCGCATATTCGCTGCTTATTACTGACTTTTTTCTATAGATATATGAAACCGTTAATTTTAAATGGCAGGGTCTATATTGCCCAATCTCCCTTATATAAAGTGGAGAAGGAACGGGGCAAAGTCATACGCTATGCCTTTGATGACGATGAACTAAAAAAAGAACTTAAGGAACTGGGGAAAACAGCTAAGATTTCTCGTTACAAAGGGCTTGGCGAAATGAATCCAGAACAGCTTTGGGAAACAACCCTCAATCCTGTCAATAGGCGTATGATTCAGGTTACGATTGACGATACTCTAGAAGCAGAACGTAAGCTGAGAATTCTGATGAGTGAGCAAGTTGAGCCAAGACGCGAATTCATGATGGAGAATATCGTCTTTACCAACGATGATATGTAAAGTTTTTTAGGGGGAGATAAGGCCCGATGAATATAACAGAGGACAACATCATTCAGCGTCCACTTGAGGACGTCTTACCGGAAGCTTTTTTAGGATATTCCAAACACGTTATTTTACAGCGGGCTGTTCCTGATGTCAGAGATGGGCTTAAGCCGGTTCATCGCAGAATCTTATTTTCCATGGACGAGATAGGAATGCACACAGATAAGCCGTACAGTAAGTCAGCACGACTTGTGGGAGACTGCATGGGAAAATATCATCCCCATGGCGACTCGTCAATTTACGAATCTGCAGTTCGTATGGCGCAACCTTGGGCAACACGATACCCTATGGTAGATGGTCAGGGGAATTTTGGTTCAATTGATGGAGATAGCGCTGCTGCTATGCGTTACACAGAAATGAGAATGACCCATCTATCTCAGCTTATGACCCAAGACATTGACAAAAATACGGTTCTTTTTAAAGAAAACTATGATCAACGACTTAAAGAGCCTGTGGTGCTTCCAAGTCCTTTCCCCAACCTTTTGGTGAACGGCGGATCCGGAATCGCTGTAGGGATGATGTCGAATATCCCTCCCCATAATTTGCGAGAAGTTATAGCCGGCGTAATACTTCAAATAGATAACCCACAGGTTACGGTGGTTGAACTCATGGAAAAGGTGAGTGGTCCGGACTTCCCCACGGGTGGACTAATTATCGGCACTGAGGGCATTACTAATGCCTATAAAACAGGACGCGGAAAAGTGACCATGCGAGGTAAAGCTACGATTGAGCAGGGCAAAAATGGTAAAAGCTCAATCCTAATTACCGAGATTCCTTATCAAGTTAATAAATCAACTTTGGCTGCTAAGATCGAAACCCTGTCTGATTCTGGTAAGATTGAAGGGATTAGTGAGGTTAGAGATGAATCCGATCGAGAAGGGATACGACTTGTTGTTGAATGCCGCAAAGAGGCTGATCCACTGCAAGTTTTACGCCTTCTGTATAAGCATACTCAACTGGAAGATACCTTTGGGATCATTAACTTAGTGATTACGGCTGAGGGTACTCCGAAGGTTCTAGGTCTGAAAGAAATTAATGCAGCTTTTATTGAACATAGAAAAATCGTAGTCACAAAACGTACAGAATTTGATCTGGAGAAGGCTCGTTTAAAAGCACACATCCTTGAGGGTTTAGTTATTGCTATCAATAACCTTGACGAAGTGATTGCTCTAATTCGTGCTAGTAAAACACCTTCCATAGCCAAGGCCTCCCTAATTACCCGCTTCGAACTGTCGGAGATTCAAGCACAAGCAATTCTGGATATGAAACTGCAAAACCTAACGAACTTTGAATTAGACGGCATCATTAAAGAACATGAAGAGGCCTTGAAACTTATCGCCTACTTAGAAAGTATCTTGGCGGATGTAACTAAAGTTTACGACATTATCAAAAAGGAACTTAAGGATATTGGTGATAAGTATGGAGATGATCGTCGTACCTTTATCTTGCCAGAGGAAATGAGAGAGCAGATCGATCTCAGTTCCTTTGAAGAACCTGAAAGTTTATATCAAGTCATGCTTACAACGAATGGATTTATTAAGCGGATTTCGATCCAAACCAAGCATAAGAAAGACGGTGCCCTGGTTTGTTCTTTTAAGGATGGAGATACCTTAAAGGAAAGGATAACTTGCACTAACAAGGACACGCTTTATTTTTTCACTCAATCAGGGAATTTCTACACCATCAACGCTAAAACAGTCCCAGAAGCAAAGAATAAGGACAAAGGAGGGCCCCTAACGAATCTATGCACATTGCCTTTAGGGGAAAAGGTAGTATCTACTCTTCCTATTAAAGATGTGACTGAAGAGTTATTCTTTGTATTTGTTACTAAGGATGGACAGGTAATGCGGAGTCCGGTGAATGATTTTGTAAATGCTCGCTCATCTGAAGCTATGGGGCTTAAAAGTGAGGACGTTATCCTTAAAGTGTTTCTTAGCGATGGGCAAGGAGAATTATTCCTAGCTACTTATAAAGGACAATCAATTCGATTCTTAGAGACGGAGATAAACCCTATGGGACGAAAATCACGTGGAGTCAAGGGAATGACTCTAGGCAAAGAGGATTGGATTGTAGATGCATTAATGTTAACTGCTTCGGAAGAAAGTTTTCTCGGAGATTTAGTGACAGTGACCGAAAGAGGATTCATAAAACGGACTTCCTTCGAAGAATACAAACCTCAAGGTCGTGCAGGTAAAGGGATTGCTATTAGCAAGATAGATTCAGTTGGTACGGGTTATATCATGGGGGTTAGCCATGTAATAGACGATGACATATTAAACATTATACAACTCAGCGGAATCGTAACTAGACTTGAGATGAAAAAGGTTAAAGCGGAACCCCGGATGAAATCTGGAAAGCAATGGATTCCTGTTATGCAGAATGATTACCCAGTTGGAATAATATAAGGGCGTCAGGGTTGTGTCAGGAGGTATGGAGTTGTTGACAATATGTTGTCATTAACTCCATACCTCCTGACAACCTCTTAATATCTTGTTTGAATCTAAGTACTCTAAAATCTTTCTTTACCTAAATAATAATATTTCCCATAGGACATTCCTCAGAACACTTTAAATTGATTGATAGATACTACGGATGGAATAATAAAAAAACAGTTGACAGCTAAGAATGAAAATGGTAATATAACTGAGTGCCGCAAGGAAAAACAATGGTTAACAGGTAAGGGTTGAATACTTAACTTTGACACCGTTGAGAAAAGCAAAATTAGCTATTGACAACATAAGTTGAAAATGCTAAGATGTGATTCCGGCCTTGAAGGCCAAAGACTTTGGTCTTTGAAAACTAAACAACAAGGACAGCCAATGAGAGAGACTCGAAAGAGTTTCAAAATAAATCATGAGTCAATCATCTTCTTCTAGAAGAAGTGAAATAACTTTTTTTG
>NZ_JABZFS010000057.1:0-30654 GCF_014237355.1 Desulfosporosinus sp. | reverse complement strand
ATCTGGTGATTATGCCGGAGGGGTTCCACCCGTTCCCATACCGAACACGGAAGTTAAGACCTCCAGGGCCAAGGATACTTGGGGCATAGCTCCTGGGAAAGTAGGTCATCGCCAGGTAACAAGCGAAAGGACTATCTCTTAATGAGTTAGTCCTTTCTGTGTTTCGTAATTAAGATACCGGGGTTCGGGGTTCCACCTGTTCGGATCCACACTGCAGGAGTATGCGTTACGAGACGCAGTGTGGCGAAAAGCTCTCCTTGCCACATTCTATGCGAAAGGCACCGTCTAGAGGTATATTCCTTTAAAGTAGGTGAATCTGTCCAAAAGGCCTTTGTCATCACCGCAAAGTTACAAATAGAAAAACTACCCCACAAATGTTGGGTAGTCTTCTATTTGTTTGCTAAAATTTACATTACTCATAATTATGTCATAATAACTTATGCTATTAACTAGATGACTTCAGTTGATCGGAGTGTTTCTCTTTCTCATGTAGACTTGCATCGTATCCAAATCGAAACTTTTGATCGCAATAGGAACAGTGTACAAATTTACCATCTGGTGCCGCAACTGGCATAATAAACCACCTCCTTGCGGCGATTATACCCTAATTACAGGATATTTATACAGTAAAAGGTACTAATCAAGTTTTTTTTGCCATAAACACTTTTACTACTCCCCTCATAAAATAGTTGTGAGGTGATAAAGATGTGGCGTAGACGGATTAGGGTACTTAACATAGAATTACAATGGCTGAAACGTGACTTAATACGTCGTTGGAGGTTGGATACGCCTATAGGTGTGATGGGCATACTATTGTTGCTTTCAGCAGTCTTACTATTTGTTGTAATTGGAGGAGGATTTGCTTATATTTTCCGATCCTTTGTTCCATGGGTATCTGGTCCACGTGTCGGAGAAGTCTACTGGTATTCACTAGCTTTTGGAATAAAAGCAAGCTTTCTATTTCTACTATTTGTTGGCTCACTAATTACGTTTTGCTTACTAAAGCTAAGTGAACGACGTTGACCAACAATGAATCGTAAATCGTAATACATATCTAGCCCCCTGCAGTACTTAAAAAATGTGAGTCTATTTCTTGTTTTATGCAGTAGCTAAGGCTCGTAAGGTATTAGATATTGATCTCTATTTCTATTAGAGGTTTATATTATTATTAGAAATTATTAAGTTTAATAGAAATATACTGTAAATAGTTCTAAGTTAAGATAAAATAAAATACAAGTTTAATACAGACTCAGTAAAATGTACAAGCTAAGAATAGACTAAGAGAGAAACTACTACTAAAAAATCCTACGACTTCCGTGGTAAGTATAAGTTGCAAGCGGACAATCTGTCTATTATTGTCGTATCTCTCTTCTTGCATAGGTAACCATTCCTATGTTAAAATTTTATGGGTTAAGAAAGGGGTTGAATCTGTGGATTTTTTATCTGGAGTTACAGGTACTCAGATATTTAATGTTATCATGCTACCAGTTCAAATTATTATTATCTTTTTGACCTTTTACTATTTCATTCTTTCGATGTTTGGGCTATTCCGGAAACAGGAACTTAAAATACATACATCAGAGAAGACCTTTGCAATAGTTGTTGCGGCTCATAATGAGGAGGCCGTTATTGGCCCATTAATCGAAAATCTTCTTCAACTTGATTATCCAAAGAAATTATACGATATCTTTGTTGTTGCAGATAATTGTACGGATAGAACTGCCTTGATAGCAAAAAATACAGGTGCAATCGTCCATCGGCGGTTTAATACGGAAAAGCGCGGCAAAGGATATGCGTTGGAGTGGATGTTCCATCGTTTATTTAATATGGAGCGACAGTACGATGCGATAGTAATTTTTGATGCTGATAACCTCGTTAAGGAAAACTTCCTGTTTGAAATGAACAGTAAGCTTTGCCAAGGGCATAAAATTGTTCAATGTTATTTAGACTCTAAAAACCCATTTGATACTTGGGTTACCAATACTTTCTCTATTGCGTTTTGGGTAACAAATAGAATGTTACAACTTGCAAGGTTTAATACTGGGCGTCTCTCTAATGTATTAGGTGGAACGGGCATGTGTATTTCTACAGATGTTTTAAAAGAATTTGGCTGGGGGGCTACATCATTAACTGAGGACCTTGAGTTCAGCATGAAAGCGTTATCCCACGGTATCAAAACGACCTGGGCTCACGATGCGGTGGTTTATGATGAAAAACCATTGACCTTTATCCAGGCTTGGAACCAAAGAAAACGTTGGGCTCAGGGACAGGTCGACGTAGCAGGACGGTATTTCTTCCCCTTAATTATTAAAGGAATACGGGAAAAGAAAGTTATGTATTTTGATGCAGCTATACATCTTTTTCAACCTGCACTTGTAATGATTGCTACTTTCTTTATGTTGACTAATCTGATAGATGCTTTTCAACCGGAATACACCCGGGTATTCACTTTAGTGATGCCGTGGACGGGATGGCAAATCTTATCCGCTTTTCAATATCTTTATCCAGTAGCGGCATTGGCACTTGACCGTATACCCTGGCGTGCCTATGTAGGGCTTATTCTATATCCTATCTTCATTTATAGCTGGATTCCAATCGTGTTTTTAGGATTTATCAATCGTAAAGATAAACAGTGGTCACATACTAAACATACTCGCTCAATTAGTATTGAAGAAGTTATTGTAAAACAAAAAAAAGTATCATCGAATTGAGCGAAGCGGTGTCTATACAATGTAAAAGTATATTTTTTAATGTAGAAAAAAAAGGCTTTGACACATCGCTGTTTTTTGTGTATACTGATAATCGTCAGTTCTCGGGTGATTAGCTCAGTTGGTAGAGCGCCTGCCTTACAAGCAGGATGTCGGCGGTTCGAGCCCGTCATCGCCCACCAATCTAGATATCCGAAGTTTGACATACGAGATTTGAAAGATTCTCGGATAAGACTTTGAGATAGAGGCAAAGTTCGTATTTTGAACTTCGTACCTCGAACATCGAGTTGGGCCCCGTGGTGTAGTGGTCAACATGCCTGCCTGTCACGCAGGAGATCGTCGGTTCAAGTCCGATCGGGGTCGCCATTATCGATATTCGAAGATCGTGATTCGAGCTTCGAAAGGTGAAGGTAAAACTTCTTCGCTAATAGAGCTTAGAACATGGATCTGAGAAAAGAACCCTAAAGAGGAATACCTGAGTTCGAATATTGAATTTCGGACCTCGTACCTCGATAAATGCCTCGGTAGCTCAGTCGGTAGAGCAGAGGACTGAAAATCCTCGTGTCGGCGGTTCGATTCCGTCCTGAGGCACCACGCGGGTGTAACTCAGTGGTAGAGTGTCACCTTGCCAAGGTGAAAGTCGCGAGTTCGAATCTCGTCACCCGCTCCATAATAATTTGGCGGCATAGCCAAGTGGTAAGGCAGAGGTCTGCAAAACCTCTATTCCTCAGTTCAAATCTGAGTGCCGCCTCCAATCAATTTGCCGATGTGGCGTAACTGGCAGACGCACGGGACTTAAAATCCCGCGGACTTAACATCCGTACCGGTTCGATTCCGGTCATCGGCACCATATGGGTTTGTAGCTCAGCTGGTTAGAGTACCGCGTTGACATCGCGGGGGTCGGAGGTTCGAGTCCTCTCAAACCCACCATATGAAAAAGGTAATTTTAAAATAAATGTGTCTATTGACAAGAGCTGATTTTACCCATTGATTTAGGTCAATGGGTAATTTAATTTTATCAAGATGTTATATGTACTAAATTTATTGTGGAGTCATTTATACATTGGTTGTTTAGAATACTTGTAGCAAGATTAGAAATGCTATAGTGGCAGGAATGTCCCCATATATCATACTTAGGGTAAGGTGGTGGTTCTTATGAATTCGTTTTGGCAAGGCAAGGCACCGATTTATGAAGCGCTTCTCAAATACAAATCAATGAGAGTAGTACCCTTTGATGTCCCAGGGCATAAGCAAGGCAAAGGAAACCCAGAACTTACAGAATTCCTAGGCGATAAATGCCTCGCAGTAGATGTCAATTCCATGAAACCACTAGACAACCTTGTTCATCCGGTCTCTGTAATCAAGGAGGCGGAGGAGTTAGCAGCAGATGCTTTTGGTGCTAACCATGCCTTTTTTATGGTTAATGGCACCACCTCAGCCGTTCAAGCGATGATTATGAGCGTATGTAAACAAGGCGAAAAAATTATTATGCCACGAAATGTTCATAGAAGTGCCATTAATGCGCTTATCATTAGTGGGGCAATCCCTGTTTATGTTAATCCAGGTGTTAATAAAATGTTAGGAATACCGTTAGGTATGTCTATAAAGGATATAGAAAAGGCTATTGCTAAAAATCCAGATGCCAAAGCAATTTTCGTTAATAATCCGACTTATTATGGTATTTGCTCGGATTTAAAGACCATTACAGAGCTTGCACATCGTCATAATATGTATGTCCTCGTAGATGAAGCACATGGATCACATTTTTACTTTGGCGACAATCTACCGATCAGTGCCATGGCAGCAGGAGCTGATATGGCAGCTGTAAGCATGCATAAAACAGGCGGATCCCTGACTCAAAGTTCCTTTTTATTAAAAGGCACACGTCTAAGCACTGGCCATGTACGACAAACAATCAATCTTACCCAAACTACTAGTGGCTCCTACCTTTTGCTTTCTTCCCTGGATATTTCCAGACGCAATTTAGCCTTAGCAGGGAAGAGCATCTTTGAAAAAGCCTCTGCGCTTGCTAACTATGCGCGAGAGGAAATCAATAAAATTGGTGGATACTATGCTTTTTCTAAAGAACTAATTAATGGAGATTCAGTGTACGATTTTGATCACACAAAGCTCTCTGTTCATACAAGAGAAATAGGTCTGGCAGGAATTGAGGTTTACGATATCCTCCGTGATGACTACGGAATTCAGATCGAGTTAGGTGATATTGGTAATATTCTAGCTATCATTTCCGTTGGAGATCGTGCACTCGCGTTGGAACGTCTAGTATCTTCGCTCTCTGAAATAAAAAGACTATATATGAGGGATAAAAAGGGAATGCTTGATCATGAGTATATTAATCCAGAGGTGGTAATGACACCTCAGAAAGCATTTTATGCAGATCAACATTCTGTCCCTATCAAGGAGAGCACAGGGTTTATAAGTGGGGAGTTTGTCATGTGTTATCCACCAGGTATCCCTATCTTGGCACCAGGAGAGCGGATAACAAACGAAATCATTGATTACATCGCCTACGCTAAGTCCAAAGGCAGTTCCCTAACAGGTACAGAGGATATGACAATTGAGAACATTAGAGTTGTGGAGGAAGTATAACATGGAATTATGGTATACAGAACAGCACACAAACAACGTTCGTTTTTCTATCAAAGTGGAAAAGCCTCTTTATACAGGTGAGAGTGAATTCCAAAGGATTGACGTTTTTAACTCTAAAGAATTTGGTAACTTCTTCACCTTAGATGGTTTTATGATGATCACAGAAAAGGACGAATTTATCTATCATGACATGATTGTTCATGTGCCTATGGCTACCAATCTCAAGATTAAAAATGTTTTAGTCATTGGCGCGGGAGATGGCGGAACAGTAAGAGAGCTGACGCGCTATAGTTCCATCGAAAACATTGATATGGTGGAAATCGATAAAATGGTTGTGGATGTGTGCAAAGAATACTTTCCTCAGACAGCCTGTAAGTTAGACGATCCAAGAGTACAGCTGTATTTTGAAGATGGACTGAAATTTGTTCGCTCCAAGGAAAATTCTTATGATCTAATCATTGTCGACTCTACAGATCCCTTCGGACCGGGAGAAGGGCTCTTCACGAAGGAATTTTACGGTAACTGCTATAAGGCTTTAAAGCATGATGGCATCCTCGTCAATCAGCATGAAAGTCCTTATTATGCTGATGATGCTAAAGCTATGCAAAGGGCTCATAAACGGATTAGGCAATTCTTTCCGGTTTGCAGGGTTTATCAGGCGCACATTCCAACCTACCCCTCGGGTCACTGGTTGTTTGGTTTTGCCTCTAAAACCTATGACCCAGTAACTCACATAGATGAACAGGCATGGAATAGTCTTGGGATTAAAACAAAGTATTACAATACAGAAATCCACAAAGGATGCTTCGCCTTGCCTAACTATGTATTAGAGCTTCTAGAAACTGCTGGAGATTAATCAACCAAGTCCTATGCATGTCGATGGGGGACGGTTCCTTTTGACACGAAACTTTCGTGTCAAAAGGACCGTCCCCTTGTCATGTCTGATAAGAATGAAAGATTGCGTTTTTGGAAATATTAAGGAATGTAGAGGCGTTTTTAAAAATTAAAAGTGCTAATAGATTGGCCCAACCGAAATATGGCTTAAAGAAGGTCATATACATTACTATGGAGGGGTGCCAGTGGAACATTCCGTACAATTAGGGACGCAATATTATCGGGAGAGTATCTGTGCACGATTACGAGAACTGCGTGACCAAGAAGAACTTCCCTTTCAAATTATAGAGCACCAGCAGGGAAAACGTTGGATTATCCAGTGTCAGTTTCAAGATTCTGCGTTGGAAGCAACAGAAGATGAAGGTATGGTTCAAAAGATTCACCGTTACTATTTAGCTAATGCCTTAGCAGAGACAATTTTGCATCATTGGGAAAAAGACCACGTTGTTCAGATGCTAAAGAAGAGACATTATTTAAAACAAGAAAACTGGCAATTGTTACTTAACAAGGCTTTAGACTATTTGAACCAAGGGCTAGGGCAAGTCCCGGGATATCGTGTTAATCGCAAAACAAGCCTAGTTACACAGATATTAGGTTGCTTGGATCGTAGTTCTGTATTTGACATCGAAGGGTTTTTGCGGTTTCGTGCCCATGACTATAAGAACGAAGTGAATAAAGCGGTTGAATTTGCTATTGATGAGTATGTCGTTGAAAAAGAGTACTCAGAATTTATTCAACTTCTAAAACACTTTGTAGATAGTCAAAAACCAAAGTTAGAGTATCTTCATGTTGGAATGACGCCGCAAGGTAAGTTTCATCTTTATAACAACGAAGGGGCTAAAGTAACCCATCAGTTTCTAGAAGACTACCAACTCGATAATGTCCATGAACTAGGGTATGAGGATTTATTGGTCAGTGCACTTATTGCTGTTGCGCCCCGGGAAATCACATTACATATCCGTTACGAAGGGTACAAAGATACGCTTGAAACGATTCGAGATGTTTTTGGAGATCGTGTACATGATTGTCAAGGATGTTCCTTGTGTGAAAAGTTTTGACAGATAAGAGATTTGTTTGCTATAATAAATAAGTTCCTTATAATTGTGTATATAAAACTTGGACTTACCTTCTACGACCCTGTCCTCGAAGGTGTTAACTCAGGGGAGCGAAGACGCGTCTTCGCAGGGGTTAGCTTATCGTAAAAGCCACAGGCGATGGACATGAATGGCTAAGTATCCCTGTAGCTAAAGATGGCGAGAAGTATGCAATAAGGAATCTATTAATAGGTTGAGATTATAATGAAATATATTGTGCAAAAATCGTTGAAAGGGATAGTACCCTGAACTGATATCGTGTAAGAGAGGGAATGCCAAAGGCTGTAAGCATTTCTCACGAGCGGCAAGGAGAAAACCACCCTTGAGTGTTAGGCTGAAATGAGTAAGCTTAGCCGTACCCCGCGTTAAGGGAAATCGAGTGAAAGGGGTTTTAATAACCTTTCAATTGGGTGGAACCACGGGAGTAAACTCTCGTCCCTACTAGGGACGAGGTTTTTTTATTTTGATGAATAGGGAGTGATTTCGGTGATTAAGGTTACTTTAAAAGACGGCTCAATACGCGAGGTAGAACAAGGAACAACTATAGAAGAGCTTGCAGCCTCTATCTCACGAGGATTAGCAAAGGTAGCTGTAGCCGGGAAAGTCAATGATAAGATGAAGGATCTTTCCTATCAGCTTACAGAAGATGCAGCGGTAGAAATCGTAACCATAGATAGTGATGAGGGATTAGATGTACTAAGGCATTCCACGGCACACTTGATGGCAGAAGCGGTAGGTAATCTATTTCCGGGGACAAAGTTTGGGATCGGACCGTCCATCGCTAAAGGATATTACTATGACTTTGACTCGGAACATGTCTTTACTCCGGATGACTTAGCTAGTATAGAGAAGGAAATGAACCGTCTCGTAAAGGAAAAACATGAGTTTAAACGCAGAGAAGTCTCTCGAGCTGAGGCACTAACCCATTTTGGGGAATTGGGTGAAAAATATAAGGTCGAACTCATTGAAGGTCTTCCGGATGATGCAACAATTTCGATGTACACTCAAGGCAGTTTCACTGACCTTTGCGCAGGGCCACACCTGCCTTCCACGGCAAGCATTAAAGCCTTTAAACTTATGAACTTGGCGGGTGCGTATTGGCGCGGTAGTGAGAAAAATAAGATGCTTCAGCGAATTTACGGAACAGCCTTCGCTAAAGCGGCAGATTTGGAAGATCACCTGTTTAAGTTGGAAGAAGCAAAACGACGTGATCATCGTAAGCTCGGGCTAGAGCTCGATCTATTTAGCTTACACGATGAGGGCCCAGGGTTCCCGTTTTTCCACCCTAAAGGTATGATCTTGCGGAATGCCCTCGAAGATTTCTGGAGGCAGGAACATCGTAGGCGTGGATATCAAGAGATTAAAACTCCAATAATTCTAAATCGTTTGATGTGGGAACAATCTGGTCACTGGGATCATTATAAAGAAAACATGTATTTTACTAAAATTGACGAGCAAGATTTTGCAGTTAAACCTATGAACTGTCCAGGTGGTATGATCATGTATAAGACCAAAATGCGCAGTTACCGCGATCTACCGCTTCGAGTGGGGGAGCTGGGACTTGTGCATCGACATGAACTATCAGGTGCTCTCCATGGATTACTCCGGGTTCGAAACTTCACTCAGGATGATGCGCACATCTTTATGCTCCCATCTCAAATTAAGGAAGAGCTTATTGGAGTTATTGAACTAGTTGACTATTTCTATAAGATCTTTGGCTTTGATTATCATGTTGAATTATCGACCCGACCTGAAGATTCCATGGGTTCGGATGAGGATTGGGAAACAGCGACCAAGTCTCTTCAAGAAGCCTTAGAAGAGAAAGGTATAGACTATAAGGTTAACCCCGGCGACGGGGCCTTCTACGGTCCTAAAATCGATTTTCATGTACAGGATTGCCTCGATCGGACTTGGCAGTGTGGAACGATTCAACTTGATTTTCAAATGCCCGAGAAATTTGACTTATCCTATATCGGAGAAGACGGACAAAAGCATCGTCCAGTGATGATTCACCGAGTTGTTTATGGAAGTATTGAACGGTTTATTGCTCTTATTACAGAGCATTACGCGGGAGCATTTCCTGTTTGGCTGGCGCCTATTCAGGTTCGTATATTACCGATTAGCGAGCGGCATCACGATTATGCTAAATCCATCGCTACTCGCTTCAACGAACTCGATATCAGAGTAGAAACGGACGAACGTAAAGAAAAGATAGGGTATAAAATTCGAGAGGCTCAAACGGAAAAGATTCCGTTTACCTTAGTAGTCGGAGATCAAGAAGCGGAGTCAAACATGGCTGCAGTCCGAAGGTACGGTCAAGGTAATGCTGGAGAAAAGATGACGATTGATGAGTTTATCCTTCTTATTCAGGAGGAAATTAAGAGTAAAAAAATCCTCAAATCGAATCTCAAAGAAGATTAGATTATGCAGAGGGGCAATCCATGAATTGCCCCTACCTTTCTGAGTAGATAGAGGAAAACAATTTACAATAAAAGGAATTGACAAGAGCGGTCTTTTGATGTAAGATATTCAAGTCAAGCAGAAGCCATCCGCTTCTCACCTTACGGCAAACGTCGGTAAGGTATCTTCTGGTCCTGAGCTAGTATTTGCTCGCGATTGTTTAGAAGACGGGTGGTATACACCCGTCTTTTTGTTTTAGTTTGATAGATTTTTAGGAGGTGGTTTCTTATTAGCAAGGACTTAAGAATTAATGACGAAATCCGCATTAGAGATGTTCGTCTCGTCGGTGAAGAAGGAGAGCAACTTGGGATCATGGCAACTAGGGATGCTTTGAGCCTGGCAATCGAGAAATCGTTAGATTTGGTCGAGATTGCGCCGACGGCTAAACCCCCGGTCTGTAAGCTAATGGACTACGGTAAATACAAGTACGAGCAAGCTAAACGTGACAAAGAAGCTCGTAAAAAGCAGAAAAGCATGGAAATCAAAGAAGTTAAATTGCGTCCGAATATTGAGGACCATGACTTCGAAACTAAAGCCCGTAATGCCCAAAGATTCCTTCAGGATGGGGATAAAGTCAAGGTGACGATCATGTTCCGCGGGCGGGAAGTGACTCACCCTGAGTTAGGCAGAGCTTTATGTATAAGACTTGCTGAGTTTTGCAAAGCAGAGTCTACTGTAGAGCGCGAACCTAAACTTGAGGGTCGAAATATGATCATGATTCTAGCTTCAATCAAACACGACTAATAGCAAAAGGGGGATAACGCAAATGCCTAAAATGAAAACTCATCGTGGCGCAGCAAAGCGCTTTAAGAAAACAGGAACTGGTAAAATCGTCCGCATGCATGCGTTCACTAGCCACATTTTGGAGAAGAAATCTCCGAAAAGAAAACGTAATTTACGAAAATCAACCGTAATGCACAAAAGTGATGCAAAACGGATTGCAAGTATCGTAGCTTATCTATAAAACTTGAGGTAAAAGGAGGTCTTCAAAAAATGGCTCGTGTAAAAAAAGGCGTGACTAAACATAAGCGTCATAAAAAGATATTAAAATTAGCAAAAGGATATCGTGGGGGAAAAAGTAAACTCTATCGCCCAGCAAATGAGCAAGTTCTAAAGTCATTAGCATATTCTTATGCTCACAGAAAAGACAATAAGGGCAATTTCCGCAAGCTATGGATTGCAAGGATCAACGCAGCTGCCCGTATGAATGGTATGTCTTACAGTCGTATGATGAACGGCTTGAAAAAAGCTGGGGTTACTGTTAATCGTAAAATGCTCGCAGAACTCGCGATTAGCGATGCTGCAGCCTTTACTGAAGTAGTTAATGTAGCAAAAGTTCAAATCAAAGCTTAAAACGAGAGGGTGCGAAGGCATCCTCTTTTTGGCACTATCAGCCCCCCATGCCACATCGCAACACCATCAGATGATGCGAAGACAGTGTCTCCGTCGTCTGAAGCATAAGTTCAACTAGGCTGCCGCTGGCCAAGGATAGCGAGAAGGGACCGCCTTCGCCGAAGGCTTACGTTAGTCAAGTTTATATATAGATAGGGGCAATCCTTGAATTACTTCTACTTGGGGGTGGCTTAAAAATGATTGAGTCCTTACAAAACGAGCAGGTAAAATATGTAGTCTCCTTACAAAGACGCAAAGCTCGTGAGGAAGCCAATTTGTTTGTTATTGAAGGATGGCGATTCGTAGAGGAAGGGGTCCTCAGAAACGCGCCCATTAAAAAAGTTTATGTCTGCTTAGAACGTGAGCCGTTAGAATGGAGGCCATTACTTAATAAGCTGCGTGAGCGAGGTATTCCATTTGAAGAAGTGGATGAACGAGTTCTCCGTAAAATGAGTGCGACAGAAGAACCTCAAGGAATCCTAGCAGTTGTTCGTCAAAAAAACTATTCATGGTCTGATTTACATATTAATCCGGAAACAGTCATGCTTATTGTAGACGGGGTTCAGGATCCAGGCAATCTAGGTACAATTTTGCGTACTGCTTTAGCTTCGGGAGTTCAGTATGTTTGTTTAACCCAAGGGACTGTTGATCTGTATAATCCTAAAGTGTTGAGAAGTACAATGGGAGCAATCTTTTCTTTGGTCCTAATACCTGGTCGACAGCCAGAGGAGATATTAGAGTTTTGTCGGAAACAGAGATTAAGTGTCTTCATGGGAGATATTGAAGGGGTCCCAGTTTATCAGACAAAGCTATCTGCTGGTCCCCTTGCCCTTGTTGTTGGAAATGAGGGCAAGGGTCCATCTCAAGCGTTTAGGGAGGCAGATATCCAGCGCATTACAATTCCTATGGCCCAAGACGTAGAATCCCTTAACGTAGCCATGGCTACAGGAATTTTACTCTATGAAATTGTTCGCCAAAGGGGTTTCTTGTAAAACATAGAAGGAATATGCTATAATTTCTGCAGAACAATTAATAAACTTTTAGTTAAGATAATGCGATGATCAGGTTAAAAGGTGTATTTTCTTCTCAGGGAGGCATGGCCACAGATTGTAAGCCAGCTAAGAAGGTACCCACCTCCTAAGGTTTTCAAATACTTGAGAGGTTAAATTTCTCCTGGGAGTGGCCTATTGATTTGTAGGTAGGCCCGGTTTCCACCGTTAAAAGGAACTTAAGTGTGGCTTATAACCAAACTAGGGTGGTACCGCGAGAATAGACTCTCGTCCCTTTCCAGGGGCGGGAGTTTTTGTGTTCTGTCTGGGACAAGTGGGGCAAGTGTGGGACAAGGAACCTGTCCCCTTGTCCCAGAGAAAGATTTGGAAAGGGTGATTTGTTTGAAGAGTGAGATACTACGCATCAGAGAAGAGGCATTAAGAGAACTAAGCGAGTTGGACAGACCAGAAGCACTACAAGAGCTTAAAGTAAAAGTCCTTGGTAAAAAGGGGTCTTTAACCGCTATGCTGCGGCAAATGGGAAGCTTAAGCCCCGAAGAACGACCCATTATGGGGCAGGTCGTAAATGAGGTCCGCAGCCAACTGGAACAAGCCTGGGAAAAACGTAGTGCAGAGCTAGAGAGGATAGCTCTAGAGCAAAGATTAGCTACAGAACGAATCGATATTACATTGCCAGGAATCCGTGTTCATCGAGGACATTATCATCCCCTTACCCAAGTCATCGAAGAGATTGAAGATATCTTCTTAGGGATGGGTTTTCAGATTGCAGAAGGACCGGAGATAGAGTCGGATTATTATAACTTTGAAGCGCTTAATCTTCCGAAGGAACATCCGGCTCGTGAAATGCAAGACTCCTTTTATATTACAGAGGAGATTTTGCTTCGAACTCAGACCTCTCCAGTACAGATTCGAACCATGGAGAAGCTCCATCCTCAACTTCCTGTAAAAATTATTGCTCCAGGGAAAGTCTATCGCAATGACGATGATGCAACTCATTCCCCAATGTTTCATCAAGTAGAAGGGCTTGTTGTTGACCGTGGAATCCGAATGTCAGATCTCAAGGGAATTCTACTTAATTTCTCTCGCGAGATGTTTGGTGAGTCTAGAGAAATTCGTTTAAGGCCGAGCTTTTTTCCTTTCACTGAGCCGAGTGCAGAAGTCGATGTTTCTTGTATGCTTTGCGGAGGATCAGGGTGTCGTCTCTGCAAAGGAACCGGTTGGATAGAAATATTAGGATCAGGCATGGTTCATCCGAAGGTTTTAGAAATGGGTGGATATAATCCACAGGAAGTCACAGGATTTGCCTTCGGAATGGGAGTTGAGCGCATTGCCATGCTGAAGTTTGGTATCGAAGATATGCGGCTCTTATTTGATAATGATTTACGATTCTTGCAACAGTTTTAAGGGGGAAAGGGCATGAAAGTCAGTTTAGAATGGTTGAACCAACTAGTTGATATAGACCAGAGTGCAGAAGAGTTGGCAGAAACTCTAACCCGTGGTGGTATTGAAGTTGAGGATGTCGAGAACCTAAATAAGGGGTTCGAAAAAGTAGTGATCGGCGAAATAATCAGTTTGACAAAGCATCCCGATGCAGATCGATTGTTGGTTTGTGTTGTGAATGTGGGTCAAGAGGAAATAACGATTGTCACTGGCGCACAGAATTTGCTTAATGGAGATCGTATTCCAGTGGCCTTAGTAGGAGCAACCCTTCCTAATGATCTTTCCATCCGAAAGTCTAAGCTTAGAGGGGTCGTTTCACAAGGGATGCTATGTTCGCGAGAAGAGCTTCTGGTAGATGATACGGTGGGATTAGATCGAAGTGCAGATGGAATTCTTATTCTACCCTCCACGGCTCCGATTGGAGAAAACTTTGGTCACTATTTAGGACGTGAAGATAGTGTCTTAGATTTGGAGCTCTACCCGAATCGCCCAGATTGCTTGGCGATGGTCAATGTTGCTCGTGAAGTTGCATCTCTCACTCGGAAGAAACCTCATTTGCCGAAGTGGGCGGAGCCAGATCAAGTGCTCTCCCTTCCAATCGCCTCCGATCTTCGGATTGTTATCGAAGACAATGATTTATGTTGGCGTTATGCTGGATTAGTGGTTGAAGATGTCCATATTGAACCCTCTCCAGAGTGGATGCAACGTCGGCTTAAAGCTGCAGGAGTTCGTCCGATTAATAATATTGTTGATATTACGAACTATGTTATGTTGGAAATGGGACAACCGTTACATGCCTTTGACAGGGATAAGATTGAAGGGGATGTTCATGTCCGACCAGCTTATCCAGGAGAACAACTAGTGACCTTAGATGGGGTTGAGCGCACACTTCACAAAGATGCCCTGCTAATTGCAGACGACCGTCAAGCTCTAGGTTTAGCCGGGGTAATGGGTGGGCTAAACAGTGAAGTAACGAAGGATACAAGACGCTTAATGATTGAAGCTGCTCATTTTGCACCAGTTAGTATCCGTCGGACAAGTCGCCGCCTAGGTCTTAGGTCGGAGGCTTCGAACCGCTTCGAAAAAGGAATCAATGCCTATGGAATCGCAGCGTCTTTAGGGCGAGTTTGTGATTTACTACAAGATCTTAAGGCGGGACGTCCGGTTTCCTTCGTGGATGAAATCAAAAATCTGCCGACCCGTCGTCAAGTTATACTATCTACGGAGCATACGTCGACGGTTTTAGGAATCGAACTGGGAGTATCCGAGATCCAGCAAGTGATAGAGGATTTAAACTTCGAGTATAAGGAAAGTGATGGATTATTTCAAGTTGAGATTCCCACCTATCGTTCAGATCTTGAGATTGAAGAAGACCTTATGGAAGAAGTTGCGCGTTTGATTGGTTATGACCGAATCCCAACTACTCTTCCACAAGGAGATCAGACTCAAGGCAGGAGAACTCCTGAACAAGAGTTTCGTCGGCGGTTACGTAAGACGTTCACCCAGTCTGGGATGGATGAGGTGATGACTTATACGTTTACTCGCGCAGAATCAGATGCCCAATGGGGAAGTGCAAAGCATTCGATTCCCTTGCTTAACCCATTGCGTGAGGAACTTGGGGTAATGCGTACCACTCTTATACCAGGACTCCTTGATGTAGCAGCACGGAATGTCGCACGTCGCAATATGGACGTAAGTATTTTCGAAATTGGAAATACGTATTGGGGAGACGAGCATCCTTTGCAGAAGCTTCCTCGGGAAGAATTGAGAGCAGCTGGGGTCGCAGTAGGGAAGAGTGAGAGACATTGGCTTGAGCAACCGGTTAGTTATGACTTCTACTATCTCAAGGGAATTTTGGAAGGACTTGCCCTCGAATTTGGGCTTAAACTAGAATATCGAGTCGCTGAAAGCCAATCCTTGCTACACCCAGGCCGTTCAGCAGACATTTATGTTGAGAATCAGTATGTTGGTTTCCTTGGCGAAATCCACCCTTCATTAGGAAAAGAATGGGGACTTGACCGAGCGGTGGTTTTCGAGTTAGAATTGGCACCCTTGTTTGCGCGGATCAGACAAACTGTACGCGCCCATTCCATCCCGCGCTTTCCGGCAATACAAAGGGATATGGCCCTTGTCGTTGCTGTAGAGACTTCAGCTGAAGCAGTTATGGCCAAAATGAAAAAGCTGGGCGGAGACTTATTGCAGCAAGTCGAAATATTTGACGTGTATACCGGAAACCCTATACCCGCAGGTTACAAAAGTTTGGCATTCTCACTACGTTATCAGTCCTTAGAACGAACGCTGACAGATGAGGAAGTAAATCTACTAAATTCGCGTATTTTAGAGGGAATTCAGCAGGAATTTGGCGCGGAACGGCGAAAATAAAGACAAGCGAGTGACGCGTACAAGAGAGCGAGGAGAAAGTGTGGCACATGAACCAGTCAAAATCACCGTTGAGATTTTTGGAGAAAAACATGTGGTCCGCGGTGAAGGAACAGCACTGTATATTCAAGGTTTAGCGCATGAAGTTGATAAGAAAATGCGTTTGATCGCTCAACGGCTCCCTCGCTTGAGTGTTCACCAGACGGCGGTACTAACTGCTTTGAATTTAGCCGATGAACTCGCTAAGCTTCGAGAAGAACAAGAGACCTTAATGCAATTACTTGGAGAAAAGACAGAGTAATATTAGGTAGATATGAAAAAAAAGAGGGCGTCGCTAAAGCTACTTCAGTTAAAAGTAATTTGCGATGCCTCATTTTTTATTATAAACCGTTGGTCAATACCTAATCTTTTACTTGTTGACTTGGCTTAAACAGAAACTTTTTCATTAGAATTCCCGCCAAAAAACCAGCAAACCCTGAACTTAATGCGAAAATATAATTACCCAAGGTACCTTGTAGCATAGAATGATTTTTTGAGAGAGTGCCAAAGACTGTAAATATGAAAGAATATGTACACATTCCGACTAGCGCTCCCTTTATAGGAAGATAATCAGTTCCTATAATTTTAGTAAGATAATAAAGTATAAGAATCGCTAGTGCACCAACTAAAGGGAGTGCTAATAGTCCCAGTGTCCAACTTCCTTCAGGCATAAACATCATACTACACGCTTCTCCGGGGGTAATGGTTATCCACCTTAAATGTCTAAAAAATAATCCCATTATTTCAAGAGGTATAACTACAATTATCCCAATTAACATGGCTAGCAATGGTTTATCGTAATTCAAAGTTATTCCTCCTAGGTGACGTTTATTAGGGTTTGGCTCCTTTCAAATCCTTACTTAAATAAATGTCAGTCGAATGGCCAGTTTCCCTATGGCATTCAAGACATGATTGGGATTTTCTTATTGTCTTATAATGATTAACCTTAGAAGTATTCTTAAGCCTTATTGTCGGATATGCTTTATTATCACCTAGATGACATTGAATACAATTTTGTTCGAAGATAGGAGCGCTGGTTGGTATAGTATAGTCACCACTAAAATGTTGGAATACATAATTCAAACCTCTTGCTTTAGCATGAAATTTCCCTAATTCTCCACTGGGTTGATGGCATTCCATACAATTAAAATTCTTATGTGCAGAGGTTTGCCATGAAGTTACATACTGGGTTACCTCATGGCATGATCCACAGAAAGAGGGAACCGATGTAGCATAATAAGCAACCTGGAATAGGGCATATAAGCCTATAAATGATAATCCAACCAGTAATACTCCTTTTTTCCACATTAATAAAATTGCCTCCACTTCATCTGATGCAAACTATTCTTAGTATTAGATAGGACACGCCAATGGAAGTCTTTCTTTGCCTATTTTGAACAGTATTAGTGTTCTCATAAATTGGGATATTACTCCTCAAATTCTGCTGACATAGGGCCGCGATACGTTGAATGCACAAAAAAAAGAGGGTAATCAACTTACCCTCTTGGAAAAGATTTAGGCCAGAATCATGCGGTCGTTATTCATATGGGATCCACTAGCTTTCTCGAACATTTCGAGCAAGCGACTTATCGTCATATCAGTACGTTCTATTCCTTTAATGTCAAGAATCACCCGGCCTTCGTGCATCATAATTGTTCGATTCCCAAAGGTAAGAGCATGGTCGAGGTTGTGGGTGATCATCAAGGTCGTTAGTTTTTGTTGTTCTGTCACACCGCAGGTCAATTCTAAGACCTTTTCGGCCGTCTTAGGATCGAGTGCCGCAGTGTGTTCGTCAAGAAGCAATAACTTAGGCTTTTCTAATGTTGCCATAAGAAGAGTGAGGGCTTGTCGTTGTCCCCCTGATAAAAGACTTACCCGATGGGTCAGCCGATTTTCAAGACCTAAACCGAGTTTTTCTAATTCTACCCGAAACAAGTCTCTCTCTTTGGAGCCAATGGCTGGTCGTAAACGTCGGACCTTTCCTCTGCGAAAGGCCATAATAAGATTTTCCTCAATAGTCATTGAGGCTGCAGTACCGGATAAGGGGTCTTGAAAAACTCTGCTAATTAAGCCAGCCCGTTTATGGGCAGGAAGACGTGTGATATCTATTCCTTCAATCGATATTTTACCAGAATCCACTAGAAAATTCCCGGCAATGGCATTCAAAAGTGTCGATTTGCCGGCACCATTACTTCCAATAATCGTAACGAAATCATTCGGTAAAAGTTGCAAACAAACCTTATCTAAGGCTATCTTTTGATTAATAGTTCCCTGGTTAAAGGTCTTTAAAACCTCATGGACATTTAACAAGTTATTGTGCCTCCTTTCCCGCAACCCCTGCACTCCAGGACGCAATCTTTTTCCGGACGGTTGGTGAAACCAAGGCGGTGATGACAATGAAGGACGTTATTAATTTTAAGTCGGTTGCCTCTAAACCTAGCTGTAAGACAACGGCAATGATTACGCGATATAGTATACCTCCACATATTACGGCGATAATAGTTCGTCCAATCGAAGAGGTTCCGATCAATACTTCTCCAATGATAACTGAAGCTAACCCGGCAATAATCATCCCGATCCCCATACTAGCATCGGCAAATTGTAATTTTTGAGCCACATAGCTTCCGGCTAAGGCAACTAAACCATTCGATAGACTTAGTCCAAGGATTTTCATGAAATCCGTGTTTACTCCGAGGCTTCGTATCATCAGTTCGTTATCCCCAGTGGCCCGTAAGGCAAGCCCTAATTCAGTTTGCAAGAAGAAATAAATGACAGAGCCTATTAATATCACAGAAATCAAACTGAGCGCAAAGACACCATACTCTTCCATTAAAGGCAACTTTGAAAAATCAGAGAAGATGGTCTGTGAGCCAAGGAGCGAAATATTTGCTCTACCCATCACACGGAGATTAATTGAATAAAGTGCTGTCATTGTTAAGATCCCTGAGAGTAAGGGCGTGATTTTAAACTTGGTATGAAGTATTCCCGTAAATAACCCGGCTAGGGTTCCGGCAATAAACGCCATTCCAGTGGCTAACCATGGGTCAGTTCCGCCGACTATCATCGATGTAGCAGTAGCTGCACCGAGGGTAAAACTCCCGTCCACAGACAAGTCTGCATAATCAAGAATCCGAAACGTCAGATAGACACCTAAAACCATGATTGCATACATTAAACCCTGTTCCATTGTTCCGAGCGCTATTTGAGCGAACATCTTCAACACCCCAATTACATTTGCTTTAACAAGTCAACATTTTAGCCTAACCTGTACAATAAAAGGAACATCCCCCCACTTACAAGAAGAGGGGGTTTGAAACTTGATTCATCATGGAACACCCCACTTCTACAGTGGGTGTTCCATATTCTGCTTCAGTGGTATAAGTCTCGCTGACAGCTTCTGCTAAACGAGTTTACTCATATATTACTATTTGACTATAATTGCTTTCTTCGAGATATCCTCTGGTACGGTTATACCTAACAAATCGATGGCTGTCTGGTTGAGCACCGTATCAAAGTCCTTTTGAGATTCGATAGGCATTTCTTGTGGTTTTTCTCCCTTGAAAACGCGTAGGGCCATTTCGCCAGTTTGCTGACCTAAGTTTTTGTAGTTAATACCAATGGTAGCTAGAGCACCTTTGTCAACAACGCTGCTTTCCCCGGAAATGATGGGGATTTTGTTCTTGTGTGATACTTGTACCACGGATTGGGCAGCAGAAACCACCATATTATCTGTAGGTACATAGATTGTATCAACTTTTCCAATTAATGATTGACTAGCTTGTAAAACGTCGGCACTTGTGGTAACAGTCGCTTCAACAATCTCCAAGCCAAGCTCAGAGGCTACTTTCTTCGCGATAGCAACTTGCACTTGAGAATTAACTTCCCCGGCGTTATAGATAACTCCGACTTTTTTTACGGTGGGAACCAATGTCTTCATCAGTTCAAATTGCTCTTTAATGGGATTCATATCAGTTGTTCCTGTAACATTTTTCCCCGGCTTATCCATACTATTCACGAGTTTTGCTTCTACTGGATCCGTGACAGCGGTGATTAGAATGGGGATATCTGTGCTGGCACTTGCCATTGCTTGCGCAGATGGTGTAGCAATAGCTAGGACCAGGTCCAATTTACTAGAAGAAAACTTTTGAGTAATTGATTGGAGTATCGACTGATCTCCCTGGGCATTTTGATAGTCAACCGTGAGGTTTTTTCCAACTTCATAACCGTTTTTCTTAAGGGTCTCTAAAAATCCTTCGCGTGCACTATCCAAGGCCGGATGCTCAACAATTTGAACGATGCCAATCTTTAGTTGCTTTTGGTCCTCATTCCCAGTAGAACTAGTCCCAGATTTAGCTGCCCCACAACCAACTAAACTAAGTAACAATAACAAACTTAATCCGAATGCAAATAACTTTTTCACCATCATACCTCCTCATAATTTTGGGCATAAAAAATACACCTCCGCAGAAGTGCCTCTTTGCCCAACTCCTACTGTCCTGCCATGCTACCGCTATTCAATTAATTTAATCTTAAAGTATATGCTTAAAGGTGTCAATAATAAAATTTCACTTTTCTTACAGTATCCATTAATTAGTAATTGCCAATGCCCAATTGTACAAATCAAAGCGAAACAACTATAATTAAGGTATTGTCCTGCTCTAAGCAGGATTGGGAATCAAGGAGTAATTCCACACGTGGAAACAGGAGAATTATCAATGAACGAATTAAGATCAGAACAGTCCAGACCACTAGAACTATTGGCTCCAGCAGGAAGTTTCGAAGCCTTTAAAGCGGCGGTAGAAAATGGAGCGGATGCTGTTTATCTTGGCGGAAAAAGCTTTAGTGCCAGGGCAAGCGCTGCAAATTTTGATTTAGAAGAATTGCAAAAAGCCGTACGTTACGCCCATGAACGCCAAGTTAAAGTATATGTGACCGTAAATATTCTGATTGCAGATCAGGAATTTAAGGAATTGTTGGACTATTTGTATGCCTTACAGGAAATATCCGTCGATGCCGTTATTTTACAAGATGTTGGAGTTGCGGAAATCATTCAAAGTATTCTTCCGGAAATGGAGATTCATGCCAGCACGCAAATGACGGTGAACACAAGTTGGGGTGTTAAGCACTTAGAATCACTTGGCTTTAGCCGAGTTGTTTTAGCACGGGAGACCTCGGCAGATGAAATGAAAGCTATTGCGGAAAAAACACCCTTGGAAATTGAAGTCTTTGTTCACGGAGCACTTTGCATAGGCTATTCAGGACAGTGCCTAATGTCGAGCTTTATTGGCGGGAGGAGTGGAAACCGAGGAACCTGTGCCCAGCCTTGTAGAATGACGTATCAGCTCGTTAATAATGAAAAGGAGAACCTTTTAGCCCAGAAGAACACCGGGGATCATTTATTAAGCCCTCGGGACTTAAATTTAGCGGAGGAATTATCCGAGCTAAAACAAATTGGGATTCATTCTATTAAAGTAGAAGGAAGAATGAAACGGCCAGAATATGTAGCTACAGTTATTAGACTTTATCGGCATGCTATAGACCGAATTGGAGGCCAGCAAGAAGGTAGCACAGTTAACCCCTTACTAACCCCTGAGGAGCATCAGGAACTATTACAGGTGTTTAACCGTGATTTTACAAGGGGTTATTTTAGAGGTAACCTTGGCGCAGAACTTATGAGTTATAGTCGGCCAAACAATCGCGGAACCCGCCTCGGTCGAGTGGCTCGACTAGAACATGGACGTTTATGGATTAAGCTGGAAGCTGCATTGCATCCGGGAGATGGGATTGAATTTTGGACAGGTCGTGGGCGGGAAGGGGTTACAGTCGGCCAAATTTGGAACGATCGTAAGGAAACCATGGAAGGATTGCCTGGGGAAACTGTACAGATAGAGTTTTCTGGAGTAGCACAACCCGGGGATAGAGTTTTTAAAACCAATGATGCCTTACTAATGGAAAAAGCCCGGCAAAGCTTTCAAGAGGGGCGAGAACAACGGAAAAGCCCGCTGTCTATGCGTCTATCCGGTCATATAGGAGAAAAACTATGCTTAGAGGTGGTGGACGATCAGCGTAGGATAATAGTTTATTCAGCGGGTGCAGCGCAAAAAGCCTTGAAAAGACCGTTGACCTGGGACTATGCCTTCCAGCAGTTAGGGCGATTAGGGACAACCCCTTTTTGGTTAGACAAGTTGGAATTGGAGACTGATGAGGATATTATGCTACCGGTAAGTGACCTTAATGAAATGCGTCGCCTAGCGGTGGAAAAACTCTTAACTATAGAACCACCACAAAGGGTTGATCGGCAGATATATAAGCAGAGAATCCAGCTTTGGAAACAACGTCAGGTAGCGGAACAGTCAACTCTAAATAGGGAAAAGATCATCCCCCAGGTTTCAGTGGCTGTTAGTGATGTACTAACCCTAGAAGCTTCCCTTAAAGCAGGAGCTAAGCGGGTTTTGATTGGGGGAGAGCATTGGCGCTCTCGGAGAGGTTTTTCCCTAGAAGAAATTCGCACGAGCTTTAATAATTGCAGAAAGCTAGGAATTGATTGTACCTGGCGTTTGCCACGGGTTTTAAATCAAGCCCAGAGTGAACATCTTCTCTCAGATCTTAAACAAGCGGTGGAGTGGAGAGAAACCCCTAAAATAATGGTAGCAAACCTTGGAGAGTTAGAGATGTTGAAGTCCATTAATCCGGATTGGCCGTTTGAAGTGGACTATTCTTTAAATGTTTTTAATGAAGCGAGTCTAGCTTACTTTTATAGGCAAGGCGCTAAAAGGGTAACCCTTTCTCCCGAACTGCACCATGAACAACTGGGTTATTTAGCTAAATGGCAGGGGGCAGAGGTCCTGGCCTTTGGGGATTTGGAGATGATGGTAAGCGAATACTGCCCAGTAGGGTCAACCTTAGGCGGAAAAAATGGTGAACACTGTGCTAGGACATGTATGAAAGAACCTCATTTCTTACGTGACCGCATGCGATATGATTTTCCAGTAGAGACTGACCAGGAGTGTCGGATGCATCTTTTTAACGTTAAAACTCTCAACCTCTACGAAGAGCTTGCCCAAATACGACGTATGGGATTTTCGACCATTCGATTACAATTGACTAGACAAACCCCGGCGCAAGTTCGTCAGACCGTTCGTTTGTTTAATGAGGCTTGGGATGCGTTAAATGTAAACAAGAAGGGCATAGGGACTCCTAATGATGGGATGTCTGAGTTAACCTCTCTTTTCCCAGAGGGATTTACTAAAGGGCATTTCTTCCGTGGCGTTATTTAGGTAAGGAGGCATTAATGGGAATTGATGATAAAGTCCTGAATAAATTGGACTTTCCAAAAGTATTAGCAAAGTTAGCAGACTTTTGTATTCTTCCAAGAGCAAGAGAATTAGCCATTGGCTTAAAACCTTATATTAATTTGGAATTGGTACGTTTAGAATTGCAAAAGACAAATGAAGCAAAAATTCTGCTGCGGGGAAATCCACTTTTTTCGGTCCGAGGGTCGAAGGAGATTCGGACTTACATTGAGCGATGTTTGCGCGGAGGAGTGATTCAGGGAGAGGAGCTTCTTGAAATTCGAGATACTTTGCGAGTTGGCCGGAAGACAAAACAACACCTTCTAGAATTTAAAGAGGAATTTCCTGGTCTATGGGATATTATGTTACCCATCGAGCCACAAAAGGAACTGGAAGATGAAATATCACGCTGTATTTCGGAAGATGGGAAGGTCGCAGACAATGCCTCCCCAGAATTAGCAGATTTGAGGCGAGCTATAAACCGATTGCAAAACCGCATAAGGGAAACCTTAGAGGGCGCTTTACGGAACTCTAGTTATCAGAAAATGTTACAAGATCCTATTATTACACAGCGCTCGGATCGGTATGTGATACCGATTAAGCAGGAATACCGTACTGCATTTCCTGGTATTGTTCACGATCAATCGGCGAGTGGTGCAACCTTGTTTATTGAACCTATGCCCGTTGTCCATCTAGGGAATGAACTGCGTGAAGTGATATTAAAGGAACAACGTGAAGTGCAACGAATTCTGCAAATGCTCTCAGCTCAAATCGAGGGACGTGCTGATGAGATCGCCGATCTGCATGAGGCTTTAGCACAATTGGATCTTGTGGTTGCCAAAGCTCATTTAAGTGTGACTATGAATGCAGGTGCACCAGAATTAGTTACTAAGCAACAAATGAAGCTCGTTCAAGCACGACATCCCTTGATTAGCGGAGGAGTTGTACCGCTTTCCTTAGAGTTAGGAAATGATTTTGATACCCTAGTGATTACTGGGCCTAATACTGGAGGAAAAACCGTGGCTCTTAAAGTTGTCGGACTTATGGCAGCTATGAATCAATCGGGTTTACAAATTCCTGCAGAAAGTGACTCACAAATGGGAGTTTTCACTCAGATATTTGCCGACATTGGGGACGAACAGAGTGTGGAGCAATCCTTAAGTACGTTCTCTGGGCATATGAAAAACATCGTTGAAATTATAAATCGAGCTGATGCCCGTTCTTTGATATTACTTGATGAGGTTGGGGCTGGAACAGATCCAACAGAAGGGGCAGCACTTGCCATGGGCATTCTGGCGGAACTACATGAACGAGGGTGTCGAATCGTTTCAACAACCCACTATGGGGCCTTAAAGACCTTTGCTTACGAAACACCACGGGTCAAAAACGCTTCTGTAGAGTTCGACACCGAGACTTTACGTCCGACCTATCGATTATTAGTGGGCATTCCCGGTAAAAGTAATGCCTTTACCATTGCGGGACGATTGGGTTTAAGCGAGAGAGTCCTTGAAAAAGCCAATACCTTTGTAACTGAGCGGGAAATGCAAGTTGCTGATCTTATTGAAAATTTGGGCGAAACCCATCGGGAGATTGAGCTAGAGAAAGAAAAGGCCGAAACAGGCCGGCGAGCAGTAGAGAAGCAAAGTAAAGCCCTCGAAGAAAAATCAATACGTTTAGATGAGGAATTTGAACTATTGCTGGCTTTGGCAAGGGATGAAGCTAACGAGCTTATCAGAGAAGCTAAACGAGAAGCTGATACTATCATTGAAGAGTTAAAAGCAGCTTTAAAAAAGGAAAACAAGCAACAACAAGATATTGAGAAGGCCCGTCAGGGATTTCACCGTATATCAGCAAAGCTGGATCATGGCCGGCAAGTGAAACGCTCGGATAGTGAATTATCAGCAGGTCAGATAATACTTGGACAGACAGTATATATGACAAAGCTTAGGCAGAAAGGTCAAGTCGTAAAGCTCCCAAATACCAATGGTGAGGTACTTGTCCAGGCCGGTATCATGAAAGTGATGGTACCATTGACAGAATTAAAATTAGCTCAAGAGGAGAAGAAAGTTACGCCCAAATATTCACGCGAAATGGGTATCGGGGTCCGAAAAGCTGAAGAGATACGCAACGAGATAGATTTAAGAGGAATGCTTGTGGAGGAGGGCAGGGAAGCCTTAGATAAATATATGGATGACGCAGTTCTTGGTGGCATCGGTCTGATTTATGTAATACATGGCAAAGGGACTGGCGCTATGCGAACAGGGATACAAGGATTTTTAAAAGGACACCCTCATGTACGAAGTTTCAGGATAGGAGAGTATGGTGAGGGAGATTCTGGTGTGACGGTTGTCGAATTAAAGTAGCCATAACACCTCGGCGTAATAAAACAGCACTGAAGACCTACTGTGAAGGTTCAGTGCTGTTTTTGTCTTATTTGAACGAGTCCACTTAATCTAAAAAATTATTATCTAATCTGTTAGAATTAGTTTAACTAAGTTGGATGAGGGACCAACCTCGGTTTTTTGGGGGTTTTGAAACGCGGCGCGGAAAAAGTAAGACCCTGGAGTGGGAGCTTTGTCATCTATAGCTAGCGTAAAGGAAAGAGCACCGTTAGAAACTTTAACCGGGATCATACCCTGAAGCTGCCCTGGACGCTGAATATAGACAATCGCAGAATAGTTTTTTGGGTTTCCTGAAAGGTTTGTAATCGGGATTTCCACCTTAGAGGTTTTGGATTTATATTCCACGTTTCCAAGCACTGGTGTGGGGAGGGAAGAGTCTGTAGGAAGATCATCATCGTCTACAGGTTCTATTATATCAGGATCTTTAATTGTATCTGAGATTGGATCTGGAGCTACCTCTGTAGGTGGTTTGTAAGGAATCTCATTGGAAGGCCAAGTCCAGGCAGGATCTCGGTCAGGTAAATTCAAGAAAATTTTAGTTATGGTATTCTGTGAATTGGGAGATGGCAGCATATTTGGATGATCCGCATCGACCTCTTTTTCAATCCAGACGTCACTGATCCGTGTGGGTAAGTCTCCCTGAGCTGCTATTTCTGTTGAAATAAATTCTGTAGGGGTTAAACTGCTGGGAAGAAGCCCGGATTTTTTATCGAAAGAGCCACTAACAATACCTGAAGGTTGATCGAACTTTGATTTTACAGGGAGATCCTTATGAGCGGCAGTCATAACTTTTTTCCATATTTTGGCGGGGAAACCACCGCCATACACACTGCGCAAATAATAAGGTCCCGGAGTTCCCTGTTTATCAAGGTCAGGGTTAGAATCATAACCCATCCAAACAACCCCGGTGTAGTTAGGTGTATATCCGGCAAACCAAGCATCCGTATTACCAGTCTTATATTTGAGGTTATCGGGCAAAGAAGAAGTACCGGTTTTACCGGCAACAGCCCAGTTTCCAAATTGAGCATTGGTTCCTGTACCGTTTGTTACAACACTACGCAGCATACTGTTAACAATATAGGCCGTAGTTTCTTTCATAACTCGGTTTTTTGTAATTTTAGGGGTAATTACAGTGTTTCCCTTGGAGTCTAAAACTTTCACTACGGCATGATCATTGATGCTAACCCCATTGTTGGCATAAACCCCATAAGCGGCTGCCATGTCTAATGTACTGGCATGGGTTGTACCTAGAGCTAGACTTAAAACTCGATCTCCCGATTCAAGAGGCAGTCCAAGATTGTTCTTACCAAAGGACCATCCGTAATCAACTCCAATAAGATCAAGTAGTTTGACGGCATAGATATTAACAGATTGTTCGACAGCATGACGCATGGTGATAAGGCCTTTCCAGCCTTTTGTTGCTGTATCAAAGTTCGTCGGGGACCATGAACTGCCGCCTGAGTTATAGGTTACAGGCATATCATCAAGAACTGTTCCCGGAAAATACCCACCTTTTTCAATGGCTGGGCCGTAAACGACTAAGGGTTTAATAGTCGATCCAGGTTGTCGCTTGGATTGCCAAGCTCTGTTAAGTCCTCGCGGCGTATAGCCTCGCCCTCCAACCATTGCCTGGATTTCTCCAGTCGTAGGATCAATAACGGTCATCGCACCTTCGACCTTTGTGTCATTAATTCCTTGGGGGAAATTGGCGGGGTCTGCGAAGGCTGCTTCGGCCGCAGCTTGGATTTTCGGATTTACGGTAGTATAGATATGCAATCCTCCGCTGAAGATTTGATCAGGAGCTAAGTTATAGGTTGTTTCAAGTTCTTCAATAACGTAATCTACAAAGTAGGGAAACTTATAGCTTGCACTGGCTACCTCTGTCTTCTGAGCTCCACCGCGACTTTTTTTCATGGACTCCACATAAGTGAACGGCGCTTCCTTCTCTTTCGCATACTCTTCTGGGGTGATAATCCCAGCATCCCTCATCACGCCGAGGACAATGTTACGTCGAGTCTTGGCCGAATCGGGATGGTAGTAAGGGTTATATTGACTCGGGGCTTGTGGTAAACCTGCTAATAGAGCGACCTCGGCCGGCGCCAGATCCTCAAGCTCTGCGCCAAAGTAGGTTTTGGCAGCGGCTTGGATTCCAAAGGATGATTCACCAAGGAAAATTCTATTCAGGTAAAACGTAAGGATCTCTTCTTTGGTGTATTCTCGTTCAAGCTGAATAGCTAGAATTGCTTCTTGAATCTTACGGGTGAACTTTTTCTCGGTAGGGTTTGAGATAAAAGCATTACGGGCAAGCTGAATAGTAATAGTACTAGCACCTTCTCTAGCACTTCTTGTTTTGATATCCGTTATAGCGGAGCCAATGATTCGAATGGGGTCAACCCCAAAGTGTTGTTCAAAGCGTTTATCCTCAACCGCGATAAAGGTTTTCTTGACAAGGTCGGGGATTTCTGAATATTCAACAGTTTGGCGATTTTCGTAACCATGTAATAGAGCAAATTCAACGCCGTCCTTATCATAAACATATGAAGTTTGTTTGGAGTTATTCAACAGGGCAGGGTCCCATTTGGGTGTGCCTGCTGCAGCAACTACTACAAAAATTGCTAAGCCAGCTATTATAAGTGCGATAAGGGAAGTAATTGACAAGAGTACAATTCGTAGTTTTGAACGTCGCCTAGGGCGTTGAGGCCTATTTGGCTTTCTGGATAATGGCATAAGACAACCTCCTATAAATAAAAAGAATGAGGCTAGAACACTATTTATTTCCCCTAGAATTATAGCATACTTTTACAAGGACAAGGAACTTCTAAAAATTAGAGGCAATTGAGGGCAATCTTTCGAGAATTTTTACGAGGAATTTTACGAGGGTAAATAATATTAGGAGTTGTTAGTTGCGAGCAAGTTGGAGAATCTGTATAATATAATAAATTTAGCTTATACATAAAGTTAATGGAATGATTGAGAAGAAACTTGGTAGAAGGTTGAAGAGAGTCGGTGTTAGGTGCAAACCGATCCAGAAACCAAGGGCTACACCTCAGGACTAGGAGTCAAAAAACTCTCGGATCAGCTCGTTATCGCTGGTGAAGCTGGATATCCGTTTATTTTACGGATTCAATGTGGGTGGTACCGCGGAAGTGTTTTCGTCCCTCAACCTTGTGTTGGGGGACTTCCTCGTTTTAAACGAGGATCAAGATACCGATCGCGCCATATAAAATTTATAAAGGGAGATTAAGTGTATGGACATTTTTAAGGAGTTAAAGGATCGAGGGCTTGTCTATCAACACACTGACGAAAACGCTTTGCGGAACAGATTATCAAGTGGACCAATGGCGCTTTATTGTGGATTCGATCCAACCGCGGACAGTTTGCACATTGGACACCTACTGCCACTTTTAGTATTAAGGAGATTTCAACTAGCAGGACATAAATCAATTGCTCTAGTCGGTGGAGGAACGGGACTAATCGGTGATCCGAGTGGCAAAGCATCTGAACGGACCTTAAATCCTAAAGAAGTTGTAGAGCAATGGGCTCAAAAGATTAAGGATCAATTTGGTCGTTTCTTGGATTTTGAAACTTCGGACAATCCTGCGATACTTGCAAACAATTATGACTGGCTAGGCTCTCTTCACGTGATTGAATTCCTCCGAGATATCGGCAAGAACTTCCCCTTGGGAGCGATGCTTGCTAAAGACTCGGTTGAGTCACGTCTGAGCAAGGGGATTTCTTTTACAGAATTCAGCTATATGATCCTGCAGTCTTACGATTATTTAAAACTTAATGAAATGTACGGATGTGAGATGCAGATTGGAGGAAGTGACCAATGGGGTAATATTACCTCTGGAATTGATTTAATTCGTCGTACTACGACTCAAGAAAATGAAATGCACGGCTTGACGTTACCACTAGTCACTAAAAGTGATGGTACAAAGTTTGGAAAGACTGAAGGAGGCGCCGTTTGGCTGGATGCCGAAAAGATGTCTCCCTACAAGTTTTATCAGTTTTGGCTGAACACCGATGACCAAGACGTTGTTAAGTTCTTAAAATACTTTACCTTCTTATCCTTAGAAGAAATTGAAGAACTGGCCCAAGGGGTACAAAGGGAGCCTGAGAAAAGAGTGGCTCAAAGGGCTTTGGCCAAAGATGTAACAAAGTTGGTTCACGGACAGGAGGCGCTCGATCGGGCAGAGAAGATCTCAGATGCATTTTTCGGGGGAGGCCTTGGAAATCTAACTGCCCTAGAAATTGAAGAGGGATTTAGCGATGTACCTTCTACGATAATTGAAAGTCCTGAAGCCAGTTTAGTAGATGTATTAGTTCAAGTGGGAGCAGTTTCTTCTAAACGACAAGCCCGTGAGTCCATCGAGAACGGAGCTATCTATATTAATGATATTCGTCATACAACGATAGAAGCAACCGTTTCAGATTTGGAACGATTGGATGGAAAGTATCTTGTCATTAGACGAGGAAAGAAAAACTATTACTTGATAAAATTCCAGGTATAACATTTAAGAATAGAGCCGGTGCCGAAGTGCTGTATTTACAGCAGTTTGGCACCGAGATTATTTATTTTCTCTAGCGGAAAGTACTAGGTTAACTAAAGATAGTGTTCAACCTGGGAAATTATTTAAAAATTACTCGAAAACGGTTGACAATGCGATAATCAAATGTTAGTATATCGAAGTGCCGCGAAAATAACTGCTAAAAACAACAAACGTTTAGGTAGTTAAATTAATGGCCTTAATAAATTAGTGTTGACAACGGAAGTTGAAAATGCTAAGATGTGATTCCGGCCTTGAAGGCCAGAGACTTTGGTCTTTGAAAACTAAACAACAAGGACAGCCAATGAGAGAGACTCGAAAGAGTTTCAAAATAAATCATGAGTCAATCATCTTCTTCTAGAAGAAGTGAAATAACTTTTTTTG
>NZ_JABZFS010000058.1:0-30740 GCF_014237355.1 Desulfosporosinus sp. | reverse complement strand
TGTAATACCATTAACCATTCAAAATTTGTTATAACGAAACATAAATCCATTATTAATAGAACTGAAGGTTAAACTAAATTCAATATTTTTTGATAAGTTATTTTGAAAAAGAGGAATTTAGTATATACTTATAGAATAACTCAATATCAGTCGAACATACCTCCTCGGAAAAATTTAATATGCCATGCTTAAGGTTCCTTTGTATAAAGGATCTAAAAGGGGAAGTCGGTGAAAATCCGACGCGGTCCCGCCACTGTAAACAAGGAGTTCTCTACTAAATCCTACCCACAACGTCTGGATGGGTAAGAGAATGATGATTTGAAGCCAGGAAACCTGCCTTAAGTAACATCACAAACCTACGAGCGATAGGAGATGTGTGTGTTTATTTAGGGTAAACCATACGAGCCGCTCAGGCTCGTTTTTTAGTACTTATCAGAAAGTATTTATCAACGACAAACTATGAAAGAGGGGTAATGTATGTTACAGGTCATCGGTATCGGCCCCGGAAGGCCGGAATGGTTGCCCCCTGCAATCACTGAACTTGTCAAGAACTGCGAAATTCTAATTGGGGGGTCTCGGGCTCTAGAGCTTTTTCCTGATTTCATAGGGCGCCAGTATACCTTGTCCGGTAACCTAGCCAGCAGTGTTGAAGTTATCAGAAATGCATTACTGGAAAGGAAAGTTGTTGGGGTCCTGGTCTCCGGCGATCCTGGGTTTTTTAGTTTTTTACCCAGACTAAAGAAGGAATTTCCAGAAGAGAGAATCGATGTTCATCCTGGGATCAGTTCTCTTCAATTTGCTTTTGCCAGAGCTGAACTTCCCTGGCAGGAAGCAACCTTTGCCAGTGTTCACGGTCGAGAGCTATCCGTACTTCCTCAAGTGATTACTCGTCCAACTGCGGTTTTAACCGGCGGGGAAAATAGTCCTCAGAAGATAGCCCAACACTACTTGAATCGCGGTTATAATCCGACGATTTCCATTGGGAATGCCCTTGCTTATCCAGAGGAACTTTGGGCGACAATGGATGCGGAACGATTAGCTCGGGAAACGACCTTATTAAAAAATGCCATTGTCATTCTACATCCCACTGCAGGGCAGGATGCCAACCCCTCCTTCAATCAGGACCCAAATCAGGATTACAGGCAAAGTATTAATCAGGCTCAACCTCAGACACTTAACAATCCTACTAAAAAACCGGTCGGGTCCAGGCTTGGAATTCCAGACGAAGAGTTTCTGAGGGGCAAAGTTCCCATGACCAAAGCGGAAATTCGTGTGCAAGTACTCGCCAAAGCCCAAATTTCAAAACACGACCAGGTTGTGGATATCGGGGCAGGTACAGGAAGTATTAGTATCGAAGCAGCAGGCCTGGCTTCTGAAGGAGTCGTTTATGCCATTGAGCATAATCCAGAGGCTCAAGAGCTCATCTTTGCTAATCAACATAAGTTTAACGTCTCAAATCTTCGTTTAATTCCTGGAGCAGCACCTGATGTCTTCAATGAGCTGCCACCCGTCGATGTCTGTATAATTGGCGGGAGTAATGGGCGGTTAGCAGAAATCCTAGAAACAGTTCCCCTTATTGAAGGGGGAAGAATCGTGATTACAGCAGTGACTATCGAAACTGTGGCTCAAGGCTTAAAACTGCTCACAGACTTTAATTATCAGGATATCGACACCGTGTCGATTCAAGCAGTTCGCTGGAAAGCAGTACAAACCTTGCATATGGCTCAAGCATTGAATCCAATCTTTATAATTTCAGGACGAAAAGGGGAAAAGTGATGAATACAACTTGGGGAAAATTTTATGGTGTCGGAGTCGGTCCTGGTGACCCTCAGCTCTTGACCTTGCAAGCGGTTCAGGTCCTTCAATCGGTTGATTTGGTAGCTATCCCAAAATCCAAAATGGACCGAGAAAGTGTCGCTTGGGATATTGCTAAAATACATTGTCCCTCAAATGTACGACTTGTCGAGCTTGAAATGCCCATGACTTCAGATCAGCAGGTTTTAGCAAAGGCTTGGTTCGATGGAGCTCAAACCATCTTAGCCGAATTAAAACAGGGAAAATCTGTGGCCTTCATCACCCTGGGTGATCCTTCACTTTATAGTACGTATACTTACTTGCTTAACAATCTCCAAGATGAATTACCTCAGGAATGTATTGTAACTGTACCTGGGATCATGGCAATGGCAGCCGCAGCAGCCAAGATTAATTTGCCCCTTGCCACGGGGGATGAGCCTCTCCTTGTCTTACCAAGCACTGAAGATGTGGGAGAATTTCTTGATTTCCCAAATTTGATCTTAATGAAAGTATCCAGAAGACTTCCCGAAATTTTGACGCTGCTTGAAGAACACGACAGAAAAGCAGTCTTGTTAACTAGACTAGGACAATCCGAAGAGAAAATTCGCTGGGAACCTAAACCTGAGGATTTCCAATCCGAAAAAATCGATTATCTGAGTTTGTTACTAGTCAAAAAAGACTTATTAGGGAGGGAAAACAGTGAACCAGAAAAAAACTAATGGCGAAGTCATCTTCGTAGGAGCTGGTCCGGGGGATCCTGAACTGATTACACTTAAAGGATCTCGTGCGTTGGAGCAAGCAGACCGAGTGATTTATGCTGGGTCTTTGGTTAACCCAAAAATATTAGAAATCTGTCGTCCAGGAACCCCTTTCCATGACAGCGCCCATCTAACCCTTGAAGAGGTGGTTGCTTTGATGTTGGAAGGAACCAAAAATGGAGAAACAATTGTCCGTCTTCATACAGGAGATCCCAGTATGTATGGAGCAATCAAAGAACAATTTGAATACCTGGATAAGCAAGAAATACCCTATTCCGTCATTCCAGGGGTTAGCTCAGTCTTTGCAGCCGCTGCAGCTGTAAAACGTGAATTTACGTTGCCAGATATCAGCCAAACCTTGATTCTAACTCGCTTAGCTGGACGCACTCCAGTTCCTGAGCGTGAGGCACTGGCCAAATTAGCGCAGCATCAAACCAGTATGGCGATTTTCCTAAGTGTTCAGGATATGGGATCCGTTGTTCAAGCGTTACTAGAAGGTGGTTATCCAGCCTCAACCCCTATTGCCGTGGTCGCTAAAGCGAGTTGGCCAGATGAAGAGGTTCTTCTGGGAACCTTGGAAACTATTGTAGAGAAGGTTAAAGAGGCAGGGATTCGTAAACAGGCTCAGATCCTAGTTGGGGATTTCTTAGATCCGGCCAAGGGATATGCTCGTTCAAAGCTCTATGATCCAACCTTTACGCACGAATATCGACAAGGGACAGAGAAGTGAAATCCGACATGGTCGAAAATTTAGATCTAAAATCAAATGTAACTCTTATATCGTTGACGGATCGTGGGTTAGATACGATCCTGCGTATTGGAGAGGGTCTTCCGAAGACCGTTGCTCGAAGGTTTTATATCCACGAAAAAGTAGTTGAGCAAGGAAACAATCAACCTTTTTCCCGCTTGAGCGATATTGTCCCAAGCCTTTGGCAAGAGTCTTCAGTTCTAATTTTTGTCATGGCAACTGGAATTGTGGTGCGTCAAATCGCCTCATTAATAGAAGGAAAAGATCAAGACCCAGCAGTGCTGGTCTTAGATGAAAACGGAAAATTTGTGATTCCTTTGTTGTCCGGGCATTTAGGCGGAGCCAACGCTTGGGCTAATCTAATCTCTGATCTGATTGGAGCAGTGCCCGTTATAACGACAGCCACGGATGTGAGGGGGATGACAGCACCCGACGAATACGCCCGCAGATATGGCTGGAAAGTGGAACCTGTCCATCATTTACCTAAGGTTAATCGTTTGCTTTTAGAGCAAAGACTCCTCAAGGTCTGGGCAAATCACCCTTGGCAACCAGAGCATAAAACATGGCTTAGTGATCCCCATTATCGTTTTTTATCTGAAAACGAAAAAGACCAAGCGAATGTTATAATCGATGCTTTTCCTAAGTCAAATCTTAAGTCCGATTGCCTGTACTTAATACCACCCATCCTAAGTATCGGGGTGGGATGCCGACGAGGGGTTGCTAGGGAAGTCATTTTGGATAGAATCACGTCAGCAGTTGAACAGCTAGGAGCCTCCCTGAAAGCGATCTCGGGAATTTATAGTATTGACCTGAAATCTGATGAAGTTGGTCTAATTGAAGCGGCTAAGTACCTGAGGGTCCCGTTTCAAACCTTTCCTGCGGATGAATTACAATCCGTAAATCTTGAAGAACAGTTAAATCGATCAAACTTTGTAAGCGAAAAGATAGGAGTGGACGGTGTATGCGAAGCAGCGAGTTTACTGGGAGCCAAAAGGGGACGGCTAGTCCTGCCGAAAACCAAGGGTCAGGGGGTCACAGTGGCGATCAGCCTAGAAAACTTTTTGTAGTGGGCCTCGGACCTGGGGATCAAGACCATATGACAGCAAAGGTTCAATCCGTATTAAATGAGGTGGAATACATTGTGGGTTATAAAACCTACATAGACCTCATTCGGCCGTTTTTAACCCATCAGCAAATTGTGGCGACGGGGATGCGACAAGAAATTGATCGCTGCCGTGAAGCGATTAGAATTGCCGCCGAGGGTCATCGAGTCGCTGTCGTAAGCAGTGGAGATGCTGGAGTATACGGCATGGCGGGGATTATTATTGAATGTCTAGAGCAAGAAAACCTGTTGGATCTACCCTTAGAAATCATTCCTGGAGTAACGGCAGCCTCAGCAGCGGCTTCTATGTTAGGCGCTCCTTTAATGCATGATTTTGCCGTGGTCAGCTTAAGTGATTTGTTAACTCCGTGGGAAGTTATTGAGAAGAGAGTGCGCTTAGCAGCCGAGGGAGATTTTATCTTCGCGTTATATAATCCGAAAAGCAAAGGTCGTCCTCAACATATTGAGACAGTACAGGAGATTATTCTGCGTTACCGCCGACCGGAAACTCCTGTTGGTCTGGTTCGAGAAGCCTTACGGGGTGAGGAATCAAGCGTTGAAATCACCACGTTAGGCGATTTTACGAATCACCCCATCGATATGCTCACCACTGTCATAATCGGAAACTCGCAAACCCGGATTGTTGGTCCTTATATGGTGACTCCTCGAGGGTATAAGCTGTGAGGCTTTTGGTCTTAGCAGGAACAGAGGATGGGCGTGAACTAGCTGATGCCCTAAAGCAACGCGGGCATGAGGTATTAGTCTCGACCCTAACTGCCTATGGTGCTGATTTAGCACAGGGTCAAGGACTGCAAGCGCGCTCGGGAGCCATGGATGAACAAAGTCTTACCGATCTTCTAAAGGCTAATTCCTTTCAAGCGCTAGTGGATGCAACTCATCCTTACGCGGTACGGGTAAAAGAAATGGCCAAAAAAGTCTGCTCGGATTTATCTCTACCTTATTTGCGATGGGAACGCTCAGCCTTAGAAGTGCCGGATCACCCTCTCCTTCATTGGGCAAAGGACATACCAACTGCGGCACAGATTGCAGAGAGGTTAGGAAATCGAATTCTGCTCACGACTGGAAGCAACGGGTTGCCTGAATGGTCAGCTCATCCTTCAATGAAGGACAAAGCCCTTTATGTTCGTGTCCTGCCTACTTCTGAGGTGTTAGTAAAATGTGAATCCTTAGGCTTTAAACCCAATCAAATCATCGCTGCTCAAGGACCGTTTTCTCAAGAGTGGGATGAAGCCATGTTTAAGCAATTAAACATTGAAGTCGTAATAGCTAAGGAAAGTGGAAAAGTAGGCGGAACCCTGGAAAAAATACAAGCATGTCTCAGCTTAGACATACCATTAGTTCTTCTTAAACGACCGACCGAAGAGGACTCAAATAGTTTAACCTTAAATGAATTTATCAAAAATTTGGAGGAATCGATATGAAATCATCAGAGATTATTATCTTAGGACACGGCAGCCGACGTGCAGAGGCCAACCAAGGACTTTTAGTGGTCGCTGAAAAAGTGAGTAAATTAATGGGCCAGCCTGTAACCCCAGCCTACATGGCTCATGATAAACCTAGTCTGCCAGAAGCAGTGGAAGCAAAGATTCAAAGCGGTGCGTCTAAAATTGTCATAATGCCGCTCTTTCTTTTCCGCGGAATGCATGTGACAGTGGATATTCATGAGGAATTGCGTGAAATTCGAGAAAAGCATCCTGAAGTGGAGATTATCTTTACTAGAGAACTGGGAGCGGATGACGGGATTGCAAGCTTGGCCAGCCTGCGCATTAAGGAGGCTTTAGGGGAATGACAGCAGACTTCATTTTAGACCCGGGCCAAATCGAAACTGAAAGTATGCGGATTATACGGGCTGGACTAACACGTCCTTGGTTGGAAGCGGACTTCCCAGTTGTCGAACGTATTATTCATACAACCGGGGATCCCTCCTTAGAATCCTCAATTGCCATTCACCCAGAAGCAATCGCTTGTGGACTCAAGGCTTTGCAAGAGGGCGCAAACGTCATCACGGATGTTGAGATGGTTCGGGCAGGAATCTCCAAGGAGAAACTAAAATCCTTGGGAGGAACTGTGGAATGTTTTCTAAATACCCCTGGGGTGCCTGAACAAGCAAAAGCTTGGGGGATCACCCGCTCGATGACCGCTTTTCGCATGAATGCGGACCGCCTTCGCGGCTCAATTGTGGCAATCGGCAATGCGCCAACTGCTTTAATCGAAGTTTTACGTTTAGCAGAAAATCCAGAGACTCGACCTGCTTTGATCGTCGGAATTCCGGTAGGCTTTATCGGGGCGAAAGAATCTAAAGATTTATTATGGGAGCACCAAGAGTTTCCCTCAATTACCGTACTCGGGACGCGGGGAGGAAGCCCCATAGCTGCAACGGTGGTTAACGCTTTGATTTATACCGTCTTGAAACAGAGATAGCACTTTGGAAACTCAAACAACCCAAGAAAATGTGTCATCTACAAACGTTATTTCTTGAAGCACATGGAAGCAAGAGAACCGTCCCTTTGCTTCCTTAGAAAAAGAGGGTGAAAATGATGTCTTCAAATAATCAAACAACTGCCAAGCTTATGATTCAAGGAACCTCTTCCAGCGTAGGAAAGAGCGTGTTGGCGGCAGCGTTTTGTCGGATATTTTACCAAGAAGGATATCACGTAAGTCCCTTTAAGGCACAAAATATGGCACTCAATTCTTTTGTGACCACTTCAGGTGGAGAGATGGGCAGGGCGCAGGTAGTCCAGGCTCAAGCTGCCGGTGTTGAACCAGATGTAAGAATGAACCCCATTTTACTAAAACCCAGTGGTCCAACGGGATCTCAGGTTGTTATTATGGGTAAGTCTCAAGGGAATGTGACAGCTCTGCGTTATCATGGAGAATATCAGCGTATGACTTGGTCGTATGTGACGGAAGCTCTCTACGGACTGCTCGACGAGTATGAAATGGTGGTTATCGAAGGGGCAGGAAGTCCGGCGGAAGTCAATCTTAAATCCAACGACATTGTCAATATGCGTGTAGCCATGGAAATCAATTCTCCTGTTTTGCTAGTAGCAGATATTGATCGGGGTGGGGCCTTGGCCTCAGTTGTAGGTACTTTAGAATTAGTAGAACCCGAAGAACGAGCACTGATCAAAGGGATTATTTTCAATAAATTTCGTGGGGAAATTAAACTTTTGCAACCGGCCTTAGATTTCATTGAAGAAAAAACAGGAATCCCAGTCGTTGGGGTTGTTCCTTATTTTAAGATCCGTATTCCGGATGAAGATTCAGTTGCCATCAATGAAGCTGCCGAAAAGCCCTCGGTTTCTTTAGAGGAACAATTGGACGTTGCGGTTATTCGTCTACCCTACATCTCCAACTTTACAGACTTCGATGCCCTTCAAGATGAACCGGATGTTTCAGTGCGTTATGTTACGGATCCAGCAAACCTAGGAAAACCAGATCTCCTAATTATTCCAGGCAGTAAAAATACCCTTGCAGATTTGCGTTTTCTTCATGAAAGCGGTATAGGAAAACATATCCAAACACTTTGTGCAGAAGAGATTCCTGTTATCGGAATTTGTGGTGGTTACCAAATGATGGGACGCCTAGTAAAGGATCCGCTGCATACAGAATCTGAGCTTGAAGAAGTATCAGGACTAGGTATACTGCCGATGGTGACGGAATTTTATCCTCAGAAGCATACTGTCCAAAGTAAAGGAACCATCCTGACCAATCATGGATTTTTCAAAGCCTGCACCGGAGAAACTGTCGTTGGTTATGAGATTCACATGGGCCGAACCACGATGGATGAAGGGCATTCACCCCTCTTTAACCTGACCTCGAATGAAGAATCTAATGTCGATGGAATGCAGGTAGGTAATGCCTATGGCACCTATTTACATGGAATTTTCGATAATGACAGCTTACGAACATCACTTTTAAACTGGCTTTGGCAGCGCAGGGGTTCCCAGAGGCCTGTCGAAGCGTCACTCTCCCAGGCAGCACTTCGTGAATCAGCGTTTAATGAGTTGGCAGATTTAGTCCGACAAAATGTCGATCTGGAGCGTATTCGAGCCATTATGGGCTTAAGGACAGAATCTTAGGTAAGACCAGAAGCATAGAACTCCCCTTAATCGGTGGGAGTCTAGGAAGTGAATATTAATGATCGAGATGTTTAGTATGTACGGAGCGGTTTTTCCCATAGCTCTTCTTATTGGATTTATTCTGGATCAAGTTATAGGTGATCCACGCAGCTGGCCTCATCCGGTGGTGGGAATCGGAAATGTCATCAGTTTTTTCGAACGTAAACTTAATCATGGATCTCCTGAGGTACGTCGCCGTAAGGGGGTTTGGCTAGTGTTCCTCATTGTGGGTGGGAGTTATCTGCTCACTTGGGCTGTCATATCCTTAGGGAACGCAGTTCATCCCCTAGTCGGTTTAGCTTTAAGTGCATATTTCATATTCACGACCTTAGCTAGTAAATCCCTTTTGGAGGCGGGGCAAAGTGTCCTACGTCCTTTACAAAAAGGGGATATAAGTGAGGCTCGTACCCGGCTTTCCTGGTTAGTCAGCCGTGACACAGCCAATCTTAAGGAAGCGGAGATTGCCAGGGGAACCGTCGAGACACTTGCTGAAAACTTTGTCGATGGGATTTTGTCTCCGCTTTTCTTTGCGGCTCTTGGAGGAGCACCCTTAGCTATGGCCTTTAAAGCGGTTAGCACTTTGGATTCCATGGTGGGCTATCGGAACGAACGCTATGAGGAGTTCGGCTGGTTCTCGGCACGGACGGATGATTGGGCGAATTACGTGCCGGCTCGCTTATCAGTTCCTATTTTGCTCCTGGCAGGATGGTTAATGAGAATGCCAGTCGATCATGCTTATCGTATGTGGAAACGAGATGCTTCGGGTCATCCAAGTCCCAACGGCGGAAATCCAGAAAGTGTGGTTGCTGGTTTGCTGGGTATTCAACTGGGTGGGATCAATATCTATCATGGAAAGACTCATCACCGAGCAGAGATGGGAGATGCTCTCCACCCTGTAAATGCCACAGACATAGCTCGCTGCCGGCAGTTGGTACAAACTGCAACCTGGTTGGCACTTATTCCTACATTAATTTTAGCTTATATAGGACTTATGTAGTATAAATGAAGATCACATGTTTGAGGTTCGATGAGCGTGCCAAAAGGATCGTCCCCGTGACACGCTCTCTCGAACCACGAACTACGACTATCGAACATCGAGTAGGGGGGATACAGCATGAAGATTCCGCGGATTGTTCTGGCGGGAACCCATAGCGGCGTTGGAAAAACAACCCTTGCTACAGGTCTAATGGCAGCCTTGAAAAAGCGCGATCGCCCAATCCAAGGGTATAAGGTTGGGCCGGATTACATCGATCCCAGTTATCACGCGGCTGCTACGGGAAGGGCTTCCCGCAATCTTGACCGCTGGCTGCTGGGGGATCACCTGCCTTCCGTCTTTGCCCAAACTTCTGCAGAGCGTTGGGCTGTGATCGAAGGTGTCATGGGTATGTATGATGGGATGAGCGGAACCGCTGGTTTTGGGAGCACCGCCGATGTGGCTAAACTTCTTGACGCTCCAATCATCCTCATTGTTGATGCCTCTTCAATGTCGCGCAGCGTTGCAGCACTTGTCCATGGATTTAGTACCTATGACCCTCAAGTAAAACTTCAGGGAGTTATTCTGAATCGAGTAAAATCTTCAGCACAGGAAAAAATACTCAGGGAATCTCTAAGTGAGATTCAGATTCCAGTTCTTGGAGTCTTGCCTAAGGAATTATCCCTTAAACTTCCCGAACGACATTTAGGGTTAGTGCCTGTAGGGGAAGGCGGGCTTTTAGAAGGTTTTATCGAGACACTTTCAGGGTTGATTACCCAACATGTTGACCTAGATCAAGTCGAAAGCATTATGCTGGGTGCACCTGAATTTAATGAAGGGTTAGATACTAATCTCAAACTAAAACCTAATTCTGGAACACAAGCTACGAATAGCAACTTTAGATTAGGCTTAGCCTGGGATGAAGCATTCCTTTTCTATTACCAAGATGCTTTAGACCTTGCTGAACGCTTAAAGGCTACCATTGTACCCTTTAGCCCTTTACACGATTTGTCCGTTCCCGAAGATCTGGATGGGATTTTCATAGGCGGGGGTTTTCCGGAACTTCATCTTAAACCTTTAAGCGAAAACACCTCATTCTTAGATTCCCTGCGTTCCTATGCAGCAAGTGGCAAACCTATCTATGCTGAATGTGGTGGGTACATGTATCTTGGGAAATCCATCAAGGATTTTGAAGGAAACGAGTTGCCTATGGCTGGTCTTATACCTATGAAGGCCGAAATGACAAAACGCTTACAAGGGATCGGCTATCGTAAAGGAGTCTTTCGTGACGATAATTTTCTCGGTCCTCGCGGGACGATAGTTCAAGGACATGAATTTCACTACTCAAGGGTGCTCTATGATAAGGAATATCCTCCCGTTTACGAATTGTTCAGAGGGGACGAAGCACTTCGAATGGAAGGGTATGCTCGGGATAATATAGTCGCATCTTATCTACACCTTCATTTTGCCGGACATCAAGAGTTACTGGAACATTGGTTTGCTTCCCAATCAGGGAGATTAGGGGTATGATAACAGTCTATACTGGTCAGGGAAAAGGAAAAACGACCTCAGCTATCGGAGAAGCCGTGTTTGCCTATTCTGAAGGGAAGCGCGTTCTGATGGTTCAGTTTCTAAAAGGGAGTACTTACAGTGGTGAACATATAGGTCTTAACCGTTTAGGAATTCCACTTATACAATTTGGAGTGGGTTGTCGTTGGTCAGGAATGATTCGAACCGGGTTGAAACACTGTACCGGATGTGGAGAATGTTTTCGAGAAAACCGCAATCCAGAAATCGCCTTAGAGTTAGTTCAACAAGCCTTTGCATTTGTGTTGGCCCAAGTTGAGAAGAAAACATATGACGTTATCATTTTAGATGAAATAAGCCACGCATTAAATCGAGGTTTTTTGGATTTAAATCAATTAAGAGAACTTTTGTCTGCCGGGTCCCCATTGCACCTACACTGGATTCTTACAGGTCGGGGGATGCCTGCTGCCTTAGAGTCAGAGGTAGACAATTGGTGGGATCTAAACGCGTTAAAACATCCTTTCTCTAAAGGGATTAAAAGTCGTAGGGGGATTGAATATTAATGGACTTCGCAGTCGGGTTGGCCCGGTGTCCGGGAACATGTGGAGAATGGGTACAAGGGGCTCGCAAAGGAGTACCATTTCTTATAGATTGTCCCATTGACCGTTTTTCGGAGGCTAGGGTAGCATTGAGCTTAGATGCTGCTGGCTGGGATCTTCCTCTAAATAAAACTAAAGCACTCCAAGTATTAGAATTACTCAAGGAAAACTTAGGCCTCCCGCAATTGGGAGGCAAGGTAGAATTCTTTCATCAACTTCCAGAAGGAAAAGGGATGGCTAGCTCTACCGCTGACATTACAGCTGTTGCGGCAGCAGCTCTGATGGCTCTAGGAGAAGATCCGGCACCTGAACGCTTAGCACATCTTGCTTTACAGATTGAACCGAGCGACAGTGTGATGTTTCCCGGTATCACGGAGATCGAACATGTTCAGGGTCATAAGCATCGCTTGCTGGGATCCTCAATCCCTGCCCTGTTTTTGGCCTTGGATTGGGGGGGCATTATCGATACGAGAGCATTTAACGCTCGGCCTGGGTTAGCAGAACACTATCGCCGCCATGAGAGTGAGATTGAAAGGGCGCATAGCTTAGCCTGTGAAGGAATAGAGCAGGGGGATTTAGAAAAACTGGCAACAGCAGGAACAATCAGTGCAAGGTGCAATCTGGAAATCAATCACAAGTCTTTGTTTGAGCCTTTCTTGACCTGGGTCCGTAAAAAGGGTGGACTGGGTGTGGTGACTGCTCATAGCGGTACCTTGTTAGCTGGGGTATTTCCGCAAACTAGCGTTTATAGTCTTGAAGTTAGCAAGAAATTACGACTTGAAGCTCAGCAACGGTTTTCACCTGCCTACCTCGATCTCTTTCATAGTCATTCAGGAGGAATTGTCGCAGCTAAATCTAAAATAACTGAGAATACGGGGTGATACTATGCATGGTGGAAATCTCCGCAGAGCCCAGGAATTGTATGGTTTGGACTCCTTTATCGACCTCTCCGCAAATATTAATCCCTTTGGACCTCCCTCAGGGGTTTGGGTTTCCTTACAAAAAGGTATGGAAGATATTGTGAATTATCCAGATCCTGAAAGCTTAGCCTTACGAAGAACACTTTCTCGTCACTTGGGACAACCTATGGAAACGATTATGGTGGGTAATGGTGCAGGGGAATTAATTTTTACGGTTATGCAGGCTTTGAAGCCACAAAAAGTAGTTATTCCTATTCCAACGTTTAGTGAATATGAACGGGCTGCGCGAGCGGTTGGCTCTGAAATACAGTATGTTCCCCTTGGCCCCCAGGGGTGGGCAACGTTTAGTCGAAGGGATGAAGCAAAGAATAACCCTGATTATGAGCGTGATAATGACCAGATGTGGCGAGAACTCCTTAAAGGGTGTGATCTACTTTTTCTCTGTTCCCCTCATAATCCGACAGGAAGTGTCCTAGAGCAAGAAACCTTTGAACTCATTTTAAAAATTACTAAAGAGATCGGATGTAATATCCTGTTTGATGAGTCCTTCTTCGACTTTCTGCCCAATGAGTCTCGTGAGTCCGCTCGAGGCTATATGGCAGATAATGAGCACCTTATAGTTTTGTACTCCTTAACGAAGTTTTACAGTCTTCCAGGGTTACGTTTAGGAACAGTTTTTGCTCATCCATCCTTACTTAAATCCTTTGAGCAATATCGTGATCCTTGGTCTGTCAATGTTTTGGCGCAACATGCAGGGATAACGGCTCTGGAGGATGCAGACTATCCTGATGACGTAAGAGAAAAACTACAAGAGAGCAAGTGCTATTTTTATGGTGAATTTGCCAAATGTAACTTTGAGAATTTGCGACTTTGGCCGACTTCTGTAAATTTTGCTTTAATTGAGGTTTTGAACCAACCTCCGGAGAAATTGATTAAGCATTTGGGGTGTTTAGGGATTCTTGTCCGAGATTGTACTAGCTTTGAAGGACTTTCAGGTTATTTTATTCGCGTAGCAATTAAGGATATCTATGTTATGGGACGGTTAATTGAGGGTTTAAAACAATTCTTTATAAATGGTGGATAGAAAATAAAACTTCAGTTCTTTTTAGATAAGATACATCAATATAAAACAAAAAAATCCATGGGCGTAAGACTAATAAAAGATTAGAATTATAGTACAATTCAAAATTTAAAGAGTATCGACTCGTACAATCGTTTTTAAGAGTAGAGCTCCAAGTAAATTTCCAGAATGTTCACTGTCCAAAAAATCTTATCAAAATTTGAGGAGGAACTTACATGTTAGTTGTCGGAGAATTAATTAATGCCAGCCGCAAGGCCATTGGAGAAGCCATCAAAGCACAAGATGCGGAATATATTCAGAAGATAGCAAGGGAACAGGCCGAAGCCGGAGCAGATTATATTGATGTTAATGCCGGTATCTTTGTTGGCAAAGAACCTGAATATCTGCAATGGCTCGTGAAAACGGTCCAGGAGGTTGTCGATAAGCCTTGCTGCATCGACAGCCCCGATCCGAAGGCTATTGAGGCTGCTTTATCCGTGCACAAGGGGGTTGCCATGATCAACTCCATCTCTCTGGAAAAGGAGCGTTATGATGCGTTAATGCCCGTTGTTGCTGGTTCAGACTTAAAAGTGGTAGCACTTTGTATGAGTGACGAAGGAATGCCAGAAACCATGGCTGCGCGCTTAAAAATTGCAGAACAACTCATTGATGGACTTGTTAAAAACAATGTGCCCTTGAATAATATTTATGTTGATCCGCTAGTTCAGCCAATCTCTGTTAATAACACGTTTGCCGTAGAATTTATTAATTCCGTTGAAGCCATTATGACACAGTTTAAAGGAGTCCATACCATATGCGGACTCTCTAACGTATCCTATGGTCTGCCGGTCCGCAAATTTATGAATCATGCCTTTGCAATTATGGCCATTGGAAAAGGACTGGATGGTTTGATTATTAACCCATTAGATCAAATGATGATGGCTAGCTTGGTTACTGCTGAAGCACTGGCTGGTCGAGATGACTTCTGTGTTAAGTATCTTAAGGCCTTCCGCAATAAGCAATTTGACTTCTTAGGCTAATCATTAGGCTAAGAGATTGTTTGGGCTGTAACAATAGAACTATTGTTACAGCCCTTTAAATTTTTTTATCTCAACCCACCAACCTCGCTTAATGCAGTTAGAAGCAATTCATGTATATATTGTCGCAAAGAAACAGCTACGGTTTGATCCTCAAACTGTGGCTGTTACCTTGTACTTAGTGGCATTTATCCTTCTTACTTAAAGATGGCAGTCAACTTATCTTTATTTAGGTTTTTACCTATAAAACTTACAATCCCTGTTGTTGCGTCCGTTGATTCCGATATGGAATATTGCCCGTCAACATAGTTAAACTCATAGAATCTATTGCCAGTATTTACAATCCCTTTGCCTCTTACGACACCCCCGTACCCACCGTTTTTACAGGTTTCTAGGATAGTCTTAAGTTTTTCTACTCCCAGTATTCTAGACGTTTTTAGCCCTAGGGAATCAAAGTTGTGGGCCAAAAAGAGTTTAGACTCATGCAGTGTATATTCAGGATTTACATTAAGGAAATTGCTAATATCTTGGTTTGATAGTTTGCTCCAATCCTTAGAAATAATTGGAGCCGTCAGGTTTATGGTTCGTAACCCTTCTTCTACTTCGAGGACTTGTTCTAGGTTGAGAAACTGAGACTTGCTAATAACCAAGGTTGAAGCATAGGAAATTTGGTTCTCAAAGAAGCCAGAGTACCCTTGTTGATGCTTAGAAAAATTTTGAGCATCAACAACCGTCGTTACAGAGTTGATAAAACACTTACAGGAAATCTCAGGGTCCTTAAAAATATCAAAAATCTCACCTAAGATAAATATCCCGGATGGTTCAAAGATGATACGATCAACATTTTGGCTTAGGATTTGTTTTAGAGTAAGAAGAAAGTCTCCCTTGAGTTTACAGCAAACGCAACCATTGGATAATTCGTAAACCTCAAAACCTTCAATTCCCAGGGTCTCTCGATCCACATTGATCTCCCCAAAATCGTTTTCAATCAAGACGATCTTTTCATCAGAATTAAGGGATTGTAGGACTTTTTTGACTAAGGTAGTTTTACCAGCCCCTAAAAAACCAGAGATAATATCAAATTTTATCATAATGCAGGCCTCCATCAATCTTACTTACTCATTTAAGTAAGCTTAATGATAATTGCTCAAGTATTCCATGGATTATTCTGTTGATTTGAGGATTTTTGATTAGTTTTAAATGGAAAAATAGACTTGCATTTATTCACTTACCTAGCCACTTTCCCATTATTGATTAACTATTGTGAGAATACTGAATTGATAAGATTAATCAAGATAAAACAAGATAGTCCATGGGAAGATTCACTATAAACGATTAAACTAATCACAACGAACTAATCAAAAGTTTTGAACATTCTTTCCATTTTACAAAATATGGATCTTGAGAGTGATTCTTGATTAGAAAGAGGTGACCAACGGAAAAAGAGAGGCGGATCAAGCCTACCAGAAGCATGAGATTTATAAGACGTAGACAATTGGGGGAAAACTCTAAAATAATTTTTTAGGAGGATATATATGTTTGATTTTACAAAGTTAAGTAATGCAGTGATCGAGGGTGACAACGAGCAAGTTCAGGTTTATGTCAAAGAAGCCATTGACGCAAAGGTTGATCCACTTACAATTATTAATGAAGGGCTTATCGGCGGAATGAATGTTGTTGGACAACGTTTCAAGGTTAATGATATGTTTGTACCAGAAGTATTGATGTCAGCTCGCTCGATGAATGCAGGTATCGAATTGGTCAAACCATTTTTAGCAGGCGGTGAAATGAGTAATAAAGGTACCGTTATTATCGGAACCGTTAAAGGGGATTTACATGACATCGGTAAGAGCTTAGTCGGTATGATGCTTGAATGTTCAGGATTCAAAGTAATCGACTTGGGTGTCGACATTTCTCCAGAAGAATTCATGGCTGCTATTAAAGAAAATGATGGCAAGATTTTAGCCCTTTCTGCTTTGCTTACCACAACAATGCTCTCTATGAAATCAACTATTGACGTGTGTGTAGAACAAGGAATGCGAGACAAGGTAAAAGTCATCATCGGCGGTGCACCGATTTCTCAAGAATTCTCGGATCAGATTGGCGCAGATGGCTATGCCGGAGATGCTGCTGCAGCTGTTGAACTAGTAACCAAGTTACTAAAAGATAATGAAATGGTAGCAAGATAAATTATATTAGAGGAGGGACTATTGTGGCAAATCTTCAATTTACGGAGCTCGCATATACCAATTTAGACGAATTTATATACGGACAGGCTAAGAAACCCGTTGTATGCAGTAATGGAATGGTTATTGGTGGGGGAACTGTTTACCCGGAAGTAAACTTAACTCTTCCTACTATGTTAATTAGTGAAGAAACTATGCCAAAAGTATTGGCTCAGTATGAAGAAATGATTCACGGTATTTGTTCTAAAGCACATGAGCTGCTTTCACCTGGAATCATTATTGAAATCGAGCTTCTTCCTCCTTGCACCTTTAATCCTCAGTGGGGCATTGATGTCACCAAAGTGGTTAAAGGAGTAATGAACGAATACTATACGAAGTTTGGCTTAAAAAGTCTCTTAAGAATGACCGTTGTTGATGTCCGTGAAGGTAAAACTCTTGCTCATATGTACAAAGGAGAGCATTGGGATAATGTCATTAACACCTTTAGAGGGTGTGCAGAAGCTGGGGCTGACTTCTTAGCGATTGAATCTATTGGTGGGAAACACTTACATGATGAAGCTGTTATGAATTGCGATCTACCTAGAGCTTTGTTCTCATTAGGTGTTGTTGGTTGTAGAGATATGGCTATTTTGTGGGATGAAATTGTTAAAATAGCAGCTGAAACCAACTGCATCCCTTCAGGAGACACAGCTTGCGGCTTCGCTAATACCTCTATGGTTATGGCTCACAAGAATTTCATTCCAAAGGTTTTTGCTGCCATTGACAGAGTTATGTGTGCAGTCCGGACATTAGTCGCCGTAGAACGTGGTGCACAAGGACCAGATAAAGATTGCGGTTATGAGGGAGTTTATCTCAAAGCGATCACTGGGACACCAATTTCCATGGAAGGCAGAACTGCTGCCTGTGCTCACTCGAGTTCTGTAGGAAATATAGCTGCCTGCTTGGCTGACTGCTGGAGTAACGAATCCGTTGAAAACGTAAGATTGTTGGGTGGAATGGCTCCGACTGTCTACATTGAGCAATTAATCTATGATTGCAGAATTATGAACGTAGCTGCATCTCGCGGCTCTGCGTTTGAAATGAGAGACATTTTGTCGGAATCTGATAGAATGTTCGATCCTCAAGCCTATATCTTAGACCCCGCAGTGGTTCTAAGAATCAGCCAAGAAATTGTCAAAGGAAAGACCCATTTTGAGCGGACAAAAATCGCTGCTGCCACCACTATTAAAGAATTGCGATCCGCTTTCCAAGATGGCCGGGTTCAATTAGATGCTAAAGAATTGAAGTATCTTGACATCTTTGAAAAACAATTAAAATCGGTTCCAGATGATGAAGCTGAGTTTACTCAATTCATGATTAAAAACAGTACACTAGATAAATTTGATCCAGAAAAATATGATTTTAATGTAGAGTCTGCTGCAAAATAATAGTATTTAGTCCATTATGTTTCTTTAAAAAGTAACAACGGCGCTCGTGTCTCTGACTGGCTTAATTTTACAAACTATAGCCTGAGACATGAGTGCCCCTTTGAATTATCTGCTTTTGCGAGTTTTAAGAATCGTGAGAAAAGTAATTTTTAATGTGTTATAATATAAATAATCCCTTAATTCTCTATTGTAATACCTAATTCGTGTTACTTTCATTATCTTGTTTCAGAAGTTCATGAGTATTTGCGCATTTATTTAAGTGTGAAACCTGCTTTTGGAGGTGCAATGTGAATCAAGGAGACTTCAATCAAGAAAAGAGATTACAGTGGCTTGAGCAACTAGTCGGAAGAAATCTATTAGACAAAATGTTATGTTCGTTTTCAAAGTCCACAGGGTTAAAGGCCATTTTGGTCGATAATAAAGGTAATACATTGATCTCGACTGATCATGCAATCAACGACTGCAAATTTTGCGAAATGATAAGATCTGATAGTAATGGGGCGAAAAAATGCCAACGCTCCTATGCAAGAGCATGCACTGAAGCTGCAAAATATGGTGAACCTTATATTTTCCGCTGTCATGCGGGCTTAATAATGTGGGCGGCACCTATTTTATTAGATCAGTATGTAGGATCAATTATTTGTGGACAGGTACTTATGTGGGAACCCGAAGACTATTTCTTAGAAGAAATTGAGGAAATGGTTAAGGGACTTAATATAGATGTTTCTGCTGTAAAATGGTCAGCTGCTCAATTAGAGATCATGTCAAGCGATAAAGTGCAGGCTGCTGCAGATCTGTTATTTGTTGTAGCAAATCAAATTATGCAAAGCGGCATGACCGTTCTAGAACAAAGAAGAGAAATAATGGCGCAACAGGCCAGATTAGCCGAAGAAATTCAGGCTCGCAAACGTGCTGAAATCGCTATGTATAAGATTGAATCGAGAACCATCAGTAGTCATTCCTTAGATAAAGAACAAGAGCTCAAGTCTGCAGTGAGAAATGGAGAAAAACTTGCAGCTGAGCAACTGTTGGAAAAATTGTTAGTTGATATCTTAGCGAAAAACTCTCATATAGATACTCTAAAAACTAGAGTAATGGAACTTGTCGTAATTATATCAAGGGCAGCAGTCGATGGTGGGGCTGATCTAACGGAAGTGCTGCAACTAAACTCCATGTTTTATCAGGAATTGTTAGAAATTACCCTTCCAGATGAACTCTGCCTATGGTCTGGAACTATGTTAGAAACATTTATGAATTATTTAGACACGAACAAAAACCAAAAAAATCAACAAGCAATTCAGAAAGCTGCCGAATATATCCGAAATAATTATCGCAATAAACTGACAATTGATGAGATAGCCCAGGCAGTTTATCTTAGTCCATGCTATGTTAGTAGAATCTTTAAACAAGGTCTGGGTTGTACTTTGATGGAATATCTTACACAAGTAAGGGTGGAACAAGCGAAAATAATGCTGAAGAACCCTAAATATAACGTGATGCAAGTCGCGGAAGAAAGTGGTTTCGAGGATCCTGGCTACTTCACTAGAGTTTTCAAGAAGCTTGAAGGAGTTACTCCAAGTCGATTTAAACAATATGCTTTATAACAGAAACGAGGAGTGGGGTATGAGTGGTAACTACAGAATTAGAATTAGAATTAATTACGAATGCTCTGGTCAAAGGGCAAGCCAACCGAGTTAAGACCCTCACTACATTAGCCATTGAAAATGGGGTCACTCCTCAAACTGTTTTTGAAAAAGCATTGCTGCCGGGCATGCAGGTGATAGGAAGCCAATTTAGAGATAATATTATTTACATTTCTGATGTCTTGGTATCCTCAAGGGCTATGCACGCGGGTTTACACGTATTAAAGCCTATCCTGTCGGATCCTAAACACTCTTCCCTTGGTAAGGTCGTGATTGGTACTGTCGCTGGGGATTTACATGATATTGGAAAAAACCTGATCGTCATGATGTTTCGCGGTGCAGGCTTCGAAGTTATTGATCTTGGCATTGATGTCCAAACTGAGGATTTTGTAGAAGCGGTTATAGAGCATGAACCAGATATTTTAGCCATGTCTGCAATGCTTACTACCACCTTAGCCATGATGTCCGAAACAATTCGGGAACTGGAACGTCGTAAACTTCGTGACAATGTCAAAATAATCATCGGTGGAAATCCAGCAACCCATGATTTTGCCCAAGCCATTAAAGCAGATGGCTATGCCGTTGATGTCTTTAAAGCAGTTGATTTGGCTTTGCAACTAGTTTAAGAAGTTTCGGAGAAGTGTCGGAGGGACGGAGTTGTTGACACCACTGCTCAAAATGGTGTCAACAACTCCGTCCCCTTGTTATCTTCCTTGTGTGGTATTATTTATGCTATCTTAAGAGGAAATTTAGGAAAGATGACGAATATTGTATTCGTAGCATAGAACTTGTAGGGATCACTCGAAATAGTAGATTAAAGCATCGAAATGCTGTAAATGAGTTTTATAAACTAGTCGAGGCATTCCTGCCTTCGCCTTGTGAGAGGCTTGAAGGCGGGAGTTTTTCTGCCTATAAGGGTAAAAAGGAGATAGAGATAATGAATAAGGAAGATATCGCTAGCATACGCAGAGAACTAAAAACAAACAACTCAAAATTAAAAATTCAAGAGATTTGCAGTTACTATGTTAAACAAGATAGCAAGGCCATCCTTTGTTCGGAAAAAATGTATTTTGATATGATGGATGAGGAAAAAAAGGAATTGTATTTAAAAAACTTTAAAAAGATATTATCGGGTAAGATTGATTCTAAGATTTTTGAGTTGGAGTTTAAAAATAATAAATTGGGCAAAAACTTGACTCAAAAGCATATGTTCGATACTTTACGCACAGATAATTTTAGTGAAGCAACATTAATTATTGTGAATAAAATCCTGGAAGAAACCTGTGAGATTTATGAGAAGGATTTTATGATCACCTTTGTACGGGGAGAGGCATATAAATCAGCTAGAAAAGACAATAACGAGCTTGATGATGAAATATCCTATACTCTGGGATTCTTTTTAGGTAGTATCTGCCCAATCATTATGCCTAAAAAATCTCTGAAATTTGATTTTGAAGAAAGGGAATTTATCACAAGTGTTCCTATGAACGCTATTATTAATACTGAGGCTCCGATAGAAGGCTTTATGTTCCCTTCGTTCAGTGATAATGCAGCGGACACTGACAAGGTTGTTTATTATACACAAAAAGAAAACCAGCCCAATCAATTGTTTGTAGATAACATTCTCGATTGTGAATTCAAACCGACGGCAAAAGCTGAAAAAGAGCGCTTTTTAGAAGTTGTTCGAGATGTTGTAGGAGCAGAAATTGAGCCTGAAGTTGTTTCGAACATATATGAGGAACTTGGTCGTAGGCTAGATGTTGAGGCTGAAAGTGGAGAAGTTTCTTTAATAGGTTTGAAAGATATGGAGAGAATTTTAGAAAACAGTGGAATAAAAACTGAAGATAAGCTAAGATCCTCGTTTTTGGAAGTATTAGGTGCGGAAAATTATGAGTTTAAAGCATCAAGTATTACCCCTAATCAGGGAACCAAGTCGATTAAAATTGACAATAACACAGCGGCGATTACAATCGGCCCACAAGATATAAAAAATGTTAAACAAGTAACCAAGGATGGTATCCGATATTTGATGATTCGAATTGATGACACGGCTACCCTTGAAGGCTTTGATTTAGTAACGGAAGAATTTTAACTTATTGATTAATCAAAGGGATTCTTAACATCATAGGTCTCTTCCTCAAATAAAGCAATGAACGACCGGGCACTTTTAGAATGATAACTATCTTTTAGCCAAATTACCCCAACCTCAGATTGCATGGGAGTATCCAGAATGTCGAGTATTTTTATCTCTGCTATTGGAAAGGATGACATCACTGACTTAGGTAAGATTATGGCTCCAATTCCCGCGATCACTAATGCTATACTGATTGCTACACTCGAACACTCACAAACAATGTTGGGTTCAAAACCAAAACGACGGCATTCATTTACGACTTTTTGATTCAACCTCACCGTCGTATCACTTTTTAACGCTAAAAGAGGGATATTGGAGATATCTTCTAAGCGAAGGAAGGATTGAGGAAAATCCCATTTTTGTGGAATTGCAATCACAAAAGGATCGGAATGTAAGGGTAAGACAGTGTACTTCTCAGCCGGATAATTAGATTCAAAGGGAAGCCGGGTAATAACCAGTTCAACAGTTCGCTTTTCTAAATACTCTCCAAGGGGAACATGATCTCCTTCCAATAGTTTAAATAAAACTCTAGGATATCTTTCGTGAAATTTTTTGATTTTAGGAGGAAGTAGAGAAACACAAGAAAATACGGAACCAATAGACAAGGTTCCTTGAAGTCCCTGATCGATTTCTTTAATTTCTGTCATCGTTTCATTGAATTGATGCAACAAATTTTTGGCTCTTTCTTGGAGGATTAATCCTGCTTGAGTGAGCCTTATTTTTTTTCCACTACGTTCAAACAAAATAATCCCTAGTTCCTCCTCCAACAGCTTAAGTTGTCTACTTAAAGGTGGTTGTTCCATATTTAAGTTTTTGGCAGCCCGGGTTATATTCTCTTCCTTGGCAATTGCCAAAAAGTAACGTAGCTGTCGAATGTCCATAAAACGCAATCCCCCTAACTTTAATACCTATTCGGTATGATAATCCTATAATATTGATATTTTTTATATATTAAAAATGATGATATCATATTATAAAATAAATTCAAATTACTTGATTAGCATAAATAGGTCAGCAGCAACAAAAGCCTCTGGGAAGTGAAAACAGTCAAATTGATTCTAAAATCAAGGAGGAGCGCAGATGTCGACTAATTTAAATACCGATTGGGGAAATATAGGATTCTCCTATAGAAAGACCAACGCAAATTATGTTTCCTTATGGAAGAATGGCGTTTGGGATGAAGGAAAGCTGGTGAAGGAGAACACATTAACCATCAGCATGGGATCCCCTGCAATTCACTATGGCCAGCAGTGCTTTGAAGGGCTGAAAGCCTACAGAAGAAAAAATGGGAGCATAGGACTTTTTAGGGCCGATCAGAATGCAAAGCGTATGCAGGAAAGCTGTAGGAGGATCCTCATGCCAGAGGTTCCGGTAGAGAAGTTTATTGAAGCTGTTAAAATGGTTGTCAAAGCAAACGAAGAGTTTATTCCTCCCTATGGATCCGGAGCAACATTATATATAAGACCTTTTGTGATCGGCGTTGGCGATAACGTAGGGATCAAACCGGCCACGGAATATATCTTTTGTATCTTCGTCACCCCGGTTGGACCATATTTTAAAGGTGGAATGTCTCCGATCAAATTGGTGGTTTCTGAGTACGACAGGGCTGCACCGTATGGTACAGGAGCAGTTAAGGTGGGCGGAAATTATGCGGCCAGCTTGTTGCCCCATAAACATGTTACCCATGAAGGCTATACCGACTGCGTATACCTGGATCCTAAGACCCATACAAAGATCGAAGAGGTAGGTGCTGCAAACTTCTTCGGTATTACAAAGGACAATATATTTGTTACCCCAATTTCTCCATCGATCCTCCCCAGCATTACGAAGAACTCTCTTCTTTACATTACTGATAAGGTCTTCGGGATGAAGGTGGAGGAAAGGGATGTCTACGTTAACAACTTGGATGAGTTTGCTGAAGCAGGTGCCTGCGGTACAGCGGCGGTCATATCGCCCATAGGCAGCCTAACGAATGGCAAGGATAAATACATCTTCTACAGCGAGACAGAGGTAGGACCCGTTACAAAGAAGCTTTATGACCATCTAATAGGAATTCAGTTCGGTGAAGTGGAAGCTCCGGAAGGATGGATGATTGAATTTAAATAAATGCTATATGTTTGATAACCTCGACACAAGAATATCGCAAAATAATAAAAATGATGGCTATTGAATTTCTTGTTCAATGGCCATCATTTTTATTTCATAGAAACTTGAGTATTAGACTACTAGTTAAACGTTTTGGAGATAACTAAACTCTAACCAATCTTCTAGGTTGACTTAGAATATCTGAGAAGGGCGGTGATATCATGCTATGGTATCTTGTATTAGGCATAAATCTTATTCAGATCATAGTCCTTGGAAGAGTTATACTTCTGGAAAATCGTCCTCCCGAAAAAACCGTTGTTTGGCTCTTCATGCTAGCACTTCTTCCTGTCTTAGGACTTATTTTATATATTTTATTTGGACGTAAAACTCAAGGGCCGTTATTCTTTAGTAAACATAACAAAGATAATCCATTAAAACGATGGATTAACCAGCAGCAAAGGGATATTAAAAATGGACAGATGATTTCTGATCCAGATACAAATTCTGATTCTAAACTAATAAATCTTCATTTAAACTCTGGTTTCGCTCCTATGACGGTTCACAATCAAGTAGAGGTTCTTATGAACGGGGGAGAGAAATTCAGAGCGTTGTTTAATGCCTTGGAAGGGGCATCCCATCATATTCACCTAAGCTATTATATATTTAAAGACGATGAGATTGGTGAAGATGTTCTGAAGATCTTAACTCGTAAAGTAACTGAAGGTGTGAAAGTACGCGTCCTACTTGATGGCATGGGAAGTCTTTCGATTTCGGGCAGTTTTATGAAACGTATGCGCAAAGCAGGGATTCAAGCAGAATGGTTTTTTCCCATTCGTTTTCCCTATATTAGTTCGAAATTAAACCTGCGGTATCACCGCAAACTTGTTGTTGTGGATGGACGAGTCGGTTTTATAGGTGGACTAAATATCGGAGACGAGTACTTATCCCGTGATTCGAAATTAGGTTTTTGGCGAGACACACATATAAAAATAGAGGGGGAAGCTGTTCATACCCTCCAATCCATCTTTTTAAACGATTGGTATTATGTGACTGGAAAAGAATATTCGGGAGCCAGTTATTTTCCCCAAATGACTATTTCACATAAGCTACCCCTGCAAATACTGGCTAGTGGGCCAGATTCAAATTGGCCATCTGTTTTGCAGAGCTTCTTTAGTTCAATAACAATGGCTAAGCAAAGCATCTACATAGAAACTCCTTACTTTATCCCAGATGAAAGCTTGATCATGGCCTTGAAAACGGCAGCACTTAGTGGTTTAGACGTGAGGCTACTTGTCCAGGGAATTCCAGAACACAAATTAACGTATCTGGCAATGAACTCGTATTTCGAAGAATTACTACAGGCGGGGGTAAAAATTTTCAAATACATGAAAGGAACCCTTCATGCTAAAATCCTTCTCATAGATAATCATATTGCTTCAGTAGGGTCCGCTAATATGGATCTGCGAAGTTTTTTCTTAGATTTTGAGATCAATGCTTTCATCTTTGACCAATCTTTGACAGGGCAATTGATACAGAATTTTAAGTCGGATATGGAGGAGAGTAAGGAAGTTAAGCTTGAGGAATTTCAAAATCGTTCAGCTATTACAAGGTTCAAAGAATCCTGTGCTCGTTTGTTTTCTCCGCTTTTGTAAATTGATTACAATGATCTTACGAAAAGGCGCGGTTTCTGTAAAAAAAGGGGAGAGGTTTCTAATTTTCTAAATATGAGGGATCTATACTCATTCTTCGATACAGGGGTGCAAAGTCCCCTCCTCTCTCCATCAAATAACACCTCAATAATTGATACAATTATAGAAGAAAAAAAGTTCAGTTAATACTGGGCTTTTCAGATTTATGTTTTGTTACCTTTTTGTTATAAGATGCACCCCTCTTAGGAACAATTTCTACCTAATAGCTAAAAAGTATAGGAATCGCTTAAAAGGAAAATAGGGTTAGTGGGCAAGTTTGATGTTCCCCGAAGTAGGATAACTAGAAGTTAATGAAGAATATATTTAGATTGGAGATGAGAAGATTAAGATTAGACAATGGTCAACCAAAGGTAAAATATTCGAACAGGTTCGCATTAAGAACAATTAGACTGATAATTAACGAAGTGCGTAAAAAAACCGTTATATGACATTGCTGGGTACTCGTTTTGGGGTTTTTGGTCAAAAACTAATCTATATGTTTGGAAACCTTTAAGCAAAGGATTTATTATTTGAAGAGGTGTATTAAAGAATGAATAAGTTTAGTGCTAGAAGAACAACTAACAAATATGAGCAAAAACTAAATGCTTCTCCAAAAGAAGTGTTCCCACTGCTTTGCCCAACAATGGAATATAAATGGATTCAACCATGGAAATGCGACATGATGTATTCGGAATCTGGATATGCGGAAGACAACTGTGTTTTTAAAACAGATTTTCCGGGAGATTTAGAACCTGAAACCTGGATTGTAAGTCAATATCAAAAAAACAAAACCATTCAATTCATACGATTTAACAATTCAATAGTTATCAGGCAGAATATCTTCTTAATTGATAATGAGGACAATACAACTACTGCTATTTGGGAACAAATAATGACTGGCTTAAATGACGATGGAAATAAATTCATCGAGCAATTTAAGGATGAAGTGTATTTTGAAGAAGTCTCAACATTGGGACAAATGCTAAATTATTATCTGGATAAGGGAGAAATGCTTAAGATTATGGATTAAATACATCTATTGTGGTTATAGGTCAAACTCATGTACTGCTGGCTTTGAAGTATCTCCATCTTCATTGGAAATGTTCATGGAATTAGATATTCCGTTTGGTGTGTCGGTAATAGTAGTATAAATAACTAAACACCAGCCAAAAAGTATAATTACAAATTAACCTACTTGGCTTTATTCTTATACCCAAGGGTAGCATTCTTTTAAGTTATTAGGAGTTTAAACGATGAACGTTTATGGTCAAATCAGAAAAGTTATTCAAGAATTTGAATTAGCAGATTTTTGGGATAAAGAGTGTGTTGATACTAAAGAGGTTTTGAACTGCATAAGAAAGACATGGACTTATTTGGAACGGTTCGTAAAGAATATTGAACCCGAATATACAAATTATCATACCCATAGACTTCAGAATACTGAGTATAATGACCTTTTAATAACAAAAGACATGTTGAACGACGCCAAGAGACGTTATTTAAGGTTAAAGTCAGAAGTAAAAAATGTTAAATAGTTTATTACTTTGTATATTTGGTTAATCAATTCCTTGCTTACATTTAATATCCCAGATGAAGCATGTGACATATGCCAATCATATTTACACTATTATTTTAACGAAGAAAGTAGAGTCTTAATTAAGAAATGTATTACTTGCGGCGCTCAATATAATGGTGTCTGCAAACAGCATAATTTCTTTTCCACAGCATTACGAGGATTTGAGACCAGCAAAAAGACAAGAGATAGAATCTATTATTAAGTTACCGATGTAAAATTTGAGGTGCCCGTATTTTACATAACGTTATGCATATTATTCTTAACACATGAACTTGAATGGATGGGTGAATATGAGTTTGCCTGATGAAAATTCATTGCTGTCACTTTTCGAATGTGAACCAAAACTTTTAGATAGCAATGTCCCTTTCTTCTATAACGAAGCAACGTATGAGTTTTACAATAATAACCATGAGAGGTTTTTAGTAAGCATTTGCCCCGCTTATAAGGATATTAAAATTCTGGTTTTCTCTGTTCACAGTAACGAACTACTCCAATCTTTAAATTTAAAGAGTGTAAAAGCAATTGAAATAGTTGCGGATAGAAGAGATGAGTCAAAGTTGATGATTAGTTTTGAAGGTGGCTCAATTATTGTTAACTTTAAACCAAGGTTTAAGGTGTTAGTGGACTATGCCAATTATCCGTAAATAACTTGTACACATAATTCTTAAACCGTGACGATGAGTAGGATGATGGGAATGAGGTAATATAGTGCAGAGCATATCTGTTCGATTTGGGGGTCAGCATGGATAAGGTTTGGAAAAAGTCTCTTAAAAAAGCGATTAAATCACAGGAATTAGAGGTCAGAAGGTTTATCTTGGAATTTGACCCTCTTGGCATTGGTAGCTGTTGTCCAGTAGATGAGTATGATGATTTAGTTCGCAACGTAGTAAGCATTTTAAATCGAAAAGATTACACCCTAGAGGATAGGAAGGAAAAATTAACGGAAATTATCAGGGGATATGCTGACATATCAATAAAGTATAACGATGAAGTTATTGAAACCGTAAATAGAATACTAGTTTGGTGGCAAAGTCAAACTATAAAATGAAAACTGGATGGTGTGTGGAGTCCTAAGAACATTATGTCAATGACTATCGCCAATTCACATTATTCTTATTTCGTACAGTGGCCTCTTACAAAAATAAACTTTACAAAATCCCATTTTGTTATGGTTACCATCGAAGCGAGCATAAATCGAAAATTGCACCTTTGGTGGTAAACTTTCAAGTGAGCGTTGGGTGCCATCTTGGTACCCTTTGAAGTAAGCGAATCCAAATATTGCTCATAAATAAACTAATATGCTGATATATTGTTTATGGGTGATTGATATTCGTATTAACTTAAAAGAAGCCATTTATCTTCTTACAGGGTGGTTTACCCTATTCATTATAGGTACTGATTTGTTTGTCATATCTCCTTTGTTACCGTTTATTGCTAAAGAATATGGAATTACCCCTGCTGTTGCAGGGTGGCTAGTTACTGTTTTTTCACTAATGTATGCCATTAGTGCCCCACTTTTTGGATGGCTTTCAGATCGCAAAGGTCGCCGACTTTTTATTGTTTTCGGTTTATTATCATTTTCATTAGCCAATTTTTTGACAGCCATTTCTTCTTCTTTTGCAATGTTAATAGCGAGTCGTATTTTTGCTGGTTTATCTGTTGCGTCAATAACCCCTTTGGTCTATGCAATTATTGGCGATACAGCATTACCTGAACGTAGGGGAGTATGGCTATCTACTGTAGTATCAGGACATCTTATGGCTTTATGGGCAGGAGCACCTATCGGAATTCTATTAGAGCAATTTCTAGGATGGCGTTCTGTTTTTATTAGTTTAGCTACATTTGCTGCTTTACTGACAATCTTAAACTTTAGAGTTTGGGCGTTAATAAATAGAGTACCTTCAGCTGAGGCACAGACAAAAGGAAATGCTTTAAAAATTATTTCTGCAGTGAGTGTAACAACTTTTTGGGCAATTGCCATGTATGCTCTTTATGTATTTCTTGGAACAGGATTGGTTTTATATAACCATTTTTCTTCAAGTGAATTAGCAGCCTCCATTACTGCCTACGGTATAGGGGCCGTAACTGGTAGTTTATCCAGTGGAAGAGTTACAGATAAAATTGGTGCAAGAATGGTATCAATATTCAGTACAGCCATGCTTATTGGTATACTTAACTTATTAGGTTTTTGCTTTTCATCGGGAATTTGGATTTATCTTTTGTTATTTTTGTGGGCATTTATTGGATATACCTCTTTTTCTTCATATCAGGCCCGTTTAGCGGAGGAATTCCCAGAAATTCGTGGTATGGCACTTGCCCTAAATAACACAGCACTATATATTGGGATTACGCTTGGCTCGATGCTAGGAGGTATTATTATTACAAAATGGGGATTTTATATTTTGCCATTTATCTGTAGTGGGGTAGCCTTAATAAGCAGCTTAATAAGCATCAAAAGGAAAGTATAAACTTCTAAAAGTACGTAACATTATTACCTTATGCAGTACTGAAATCGTATGTGGTTCAAGAGGCCAAACTAAATTGAAGAATTAGAGGCGAAATTATGTTCAGAGATATGAGAAGAAAAAAACAATTATTATCTGAGGAAGAGACAATTGAAATTCTAAAGTTATGCACCTCTGGAGTTTTAGGTGTAATTGGTGACGATGACTACCCGTATACCGTCCCAGTAAGTCATGCTTTTAAAGACGGCAAGCTTTATATTCATAGTGCAAAACAAGGGCATAAAATTGACAGCATAAAAAGGAATGATAAAGTAACATTTTGCGTAATAGAAAAAGATGAAGTAATACAAAAAACTTTTACTACACATTTTCGAAGTGTTTCCATCTTTGGTAGAGCTAGGATACTTTCAGATGATTACGATAGGCGATATGCCCTCGAAAGTTTAGTTGATAAATATTCACCTAACTATATTCAAGAAGGTCAGCAAGAAATTGAAAGAGAATAGGATAGAGTATGTTTGATTGAAGTTAAAATCGAACATATGACAGGTAAAGCAGCAATAGAGATTGTCAATGAAAAGAAGTAGTTCATATTATTTCTTATGATGCGTAATACCTGCTGTAGAGTTCTTCAGGGGCCGCCACGGAAGGCGGCCCCTGAATTTGGGAGCGTACGGCATCTTATAACAATGTGTTCCCGTAACCATGCCAATATGTTAATATGGCGCTACGGGAACATGGAAACGTTATGCGCATTATTCTTATTTTACGACGTATTATGTGAATATAAAAGCTTACCGGACCCTGAGTTGCCAAAAGGCCACGGCGCTGGCTGCAGCAACGTTCAGAGAGTCCACGTTATGGGACATGGGGATG
>NZ_JABZFS010000092.1:0-32528 GCF_014237355.1 Desulfosporosinus sp. | reverse complement strand
CTCCGTATAGATCCCCAGTCAATCCCCCCAATAAGGCGGAAATTCTGTAGGCCATTAAGGTGATGATCAAGGCTGTTACTCCACAGGCCAGCGGCCCGGCTAGGCCGACAAGGAAAAAGGAAAGTCCGCCAATCACTCCACCGCTAAGAAGAAAGGGGAGCCATTGGGAGGATTCATGAAATCCTTTGCCGAGCCCTTGGGAGCGAGCATAGGGAAAACCGATAACTCCAATTTGAAAGACCCAGCGCGAGAGCATGGGCATCACAATAAGGAAGGCTAACGTTGAAGGGGTTAGACTAGCTAGTAATGTGAATTTCAGGAGTAGTAAGCCGACGAGAGCCATGGAGGCGTGGGCTCCAACACGGCTGTCCTTCATTATTTCCAGGATCCTCTCTGGGCTACGAGCGGATAATAATCCATCCATACTATCCATAAACCCATCCAGATGGATCCCTCCTGTAAGCATTAATTCTGCTCCCAACAGGAGGGCACCTAAAATTAAAGGGGGGTAATAAGGAATTAAGACTTTAGCCAAAAGCCAGAGGAGCAGGCCAATAACAAGGCCCACGAGGGGGTAAAAACGATAACTCCTGGTAAATTCCTCTGCCGTAACATCTTTAGGAATTGGCAAAGGAATTCGCGTGAAAAAGGTTAGAGCAATAAGAAATCCACGCATCATAGTTCACTCTCAAAGAGGGAATTGAGCAATTTCACGCCGGAAGGCTTTAGATCTATAGGGTATCCTGCCACGACCATATAGACAGAATCAGCTTGGCGTGCCAGAATCTGATTACTTCGTCCGGCTAAATCTCGATAGGCACGGGCTAGAAGATTTTCAGGGACGATACCTTGACCTACTTCATTAGTGACAAAAATGACCTTAGGCTTAATTTCTTGGGCAAGTTGGGAAATCTCGTTCACCTTAGCTAATATTTCAGGTTCTACATAGTTGTAGATATAAGAAGAAAGTTGACGGTCGGAGGATGCAGATGGATCCGCTGGGTTCGACTGTTCAGCATATCTTGCTTCTCCAGCTAAAAGAAGATTAGTAAGCCAGAGGGTGACACAATCCAGGAGGATAACTCCCTCCTCGTCTTTAAGATGAGTTAAAGTATCATGAATGTTCAAGGGTTCCTCGATGAGCCGCCAAGAAGAGGGACGCTGTTCTTGGTGTTTTTTTACACGTATAGCCATTTCCCCGTCCCAGATTTGTGCGGTAGCAATATAGATAACCGGACGTTTAGCGTGGGCGGCAAGACGTTCGGCAAAGGTACTTTTGCCACTACGGGCACCACCAGTAATAAGTGTGAATTGTGACATAACGTTCTTCGACTCTCCTTGTGTAGTGAGTGAAATCGTTTCAACTAAAGGTAAAGGATGGCGTTGAACGAGCTCACTAAGTTATTCGGATTTTTCACTGACACCAGCATCAGCGAAAGTGGCCATTTCCTCAAGAATGTGCAGAGCGGATTCAACAATGTAAAAGGTTATGGCTGCTCCGGTTCCTTCGCCAAGTCGCATATCCAAGTTAAGTATAGGATCAAGACCTAAACCTGCTAGGGCATTGCGATGACCAATTTCGACGGAGCCATGAGAGGGAATCATATAGGCCACGCTTTTTGGGGCAAGTTTCGCTGCGATGAGTGCGCCGGCAGTTGAGATAAACCCATCAATCACAAAGGGAACATGACTGGCAGCAGCTTGGAGGATTGAACCGGCGATTGCTGCGATTTCGAGGCCTCCTACCTTGGCTAGAACATCTAGGGCGTCCGTCTTATCCGGCTGATTAACTTCAATGGCTTTTTCAATGGCACGGCGTTTTCTGATGACTCCTGCGTCATCAATTCCCGTTCCGCGTCCTACCACATCTTCAATAGCAGAATCTGTCAAGATAGAGACAATTGCAGAACTAGGAGTAGTATTACCGATACCAAGTTCACCTGTGGCAAAGAGGTTATATCCTTCGCGGATCTTTTCTTCAGCGACCTCCGCACCAACCAGTAGAGCTTCTAACGCTTCACGACGGGTCATAGCAGGGCCTTTAGTCATGTTCTTAGTTCCGTTGGCCACACGTTTGTGATTAATGTTTCCTTCTATGGGGAAGGCAATACCAACATCCGTTAAAAAAACCTCGGCCTTTGCTTGACGAGAAAGGACATTGATAGCGGCGCCGCCATTCATGATATTATACGCCATCTGAGGAGTTACTTCCTGGGGAAAGGCACTTACCCCTTCTTCGACGACCCCATGATCTCCTGCCATTAATAGGACGGCTTTCTTTTCAATTTTTGGCTTTGAGGTTCGTTGGATCCCGCCGAGCTGCTTAGCAAGATGTTCTAATTGACCTAAGCTTCCTTGAGGTTTAGTGAGAGAATCTAAGCGTACTTGGATCTGGGACATGGCTTCTTCGTCAAGATCTAAGATGTTTGAAGTAAGGTTTTGTAATTGAGCATAGAGTTGTTCTTCTGTTAAGTTTTTCATAGTGGTTCCTCCTCTTATAATAGCTTAATTTTAAAAATAAAAATCCCGACCACAAAAAAATCTGTGGTCGGGACTTTACCGTCATCACCGAATGCTCTCCAAACAGAGGAAAGACTTAACATCTTAGGCAGGTCTCCTGGCTATCGATTCATTGCATAAATCGTCACCTTCCCAGCACTAAGCCAGTGGTCACGAAGCTCCTCGAATACAGTGGTGGGTCCGCGTCGGTTTAGCTGCTGCTACCGAACTTCCCTATTCTCCCCAAAGGGGCACCTAAAATGAAGATATTTATTTGCTTTAGAATAACACAAGTTTTTTCGAATCTCAAGGAGTATTTGTGAGAATGTTAAGAGAATAGTTATTGTAATCGTTACAAGACATTTTTACAAGCGTGTTTCCTTCGTATATAATGGTAGCTATTAGTAGTATTCTATCCAATTTCTTCGAAGTTTAAGGTTTGATACTGAATGAGGTATAAGTTAATTTATGAGCTATGAATAGGGGGAACATGTGTGTTTGAGGGCGATATACTCGTAGCTGGAGCAGATCCAGGGTTTGGTGCAATAAAACTTGATACGGGAGATAAGAAGGTATTATTTCCAGCGGTAATTTGTAAGGGGAATGAACGGATTTTTTCAACCCTTGGCAATACTCTAATTCATAAAGGATCTGACATAGAAACTCAGATTGCATCTCTAGACGTATTGGTCAAAAATAACTCTACCGGCGTAGAGAAGCATTATTTTATGGGCAGCTTAGCTGAGAGCTTAAATCCAAATGAAGCTCATTATTGCTGGGATGAGGATAAATCCTCAGATGAAGAGGCTACAGCTTTACTGGTGGTTGCCTTAGCTCTCGCTCAACAAACGCCTAAAACTAATGTGTATCTTGGCACGGGTGTTCCAGTTAAGTATTTTGCCAGTTTGAAGGACAAGTATGAAGCAGAGTTAAAGGGATCTTTTTCAGTATCCTTTCGTTCCGGTCCCATGGAAGGAATGACTCGCCAGCTTAATATCCTACGTTCTCGAGTTCTTCCGCAAAGTTATGGTGTCTTTATTAAAGAAACCCTCAATGAATATGGAATTCCAACAAGCCCTAAGTTGTTTGGTGGGTATGTGGTGGTCATAGACCCGGGCTTCCGAACGACAGATATTGCGACGTTTTATGATGGTGTTATGCTTGATCCACCTAACTCCTTTAGTATCGAAAAAGGGTTAAAATGGGCGTATATCGGCGTGGCCGAAAAGCTGAAAGAATTGACAAGTAATCACGCCAATCCAATTGAAACAGATGATAAAGAACTAGATAAGATTTTTAGAGTTAATGGCGGGCTATATCCATGGAATAATGGTACCATTAACCTTAATCCAATTATGCAAAGTATGCTTACCCAACTAGGGACAGACATCACTCGTGAAGTAAAAAAGGCCCTAAAACCAATGCTTGGTAAGTTGCATACAGTGCTTGTTGCCGGAAAAGTCGGAGAAATGGTTTATGAGCACATTCAGATGGAAAACAAGATATTGATCGATGATCCACAGTTCGGAAATGCTATAGGATTTCGAATCATGGCTTCAACTCTGGTCAATAACATTACCAATAAGCCGAACACTTCAGCATGATAAGCGCTCAGCCTTTATTTATTCCGTTGTATTTTGATGAAACCGAGGCGGATCTTTGGCTGGCATTACAACGGGTTGAGCCGGAGAAAAGGAGTGCTTTGATTAAAGAGACTTTAAGACAGGCACTATTGGAAACTAATCCGGAAGAAGGTCTAAGGCTACCTCAGGATAAAGTGTCGGAGGTTAGTCCAGAGATCCAGGATGCCTGTAATTATCTTCAAAGTGAAACACAAGTTGAAGAAGTCCTTGAAACCATTGATACAGAGACAGAAACCTTTTCCTTAGACGATTTATTTACTCAGACGGACGCCCGCCAAGTTGATGGGGAACCAGTTCTTGTTCCAGAGTCCGAAAAGGTCCAATCAATAGGGGGGTTTGAGTATATGATGAAGTATATTATTGGAACGGAAGACGATGAAAATGTTCTAAAGGTTCTAAACCAATCGTCAGCAGTTGGCAGACGAGGGGCGAAATAATAGAAATATGTGACAAGAAGTCGAAACTTCTAGGAACGTAAGATAAGAAGTTAAAGAAATACCTTTGATATAAGTGATAAAAGTGATGTATAATTATTATCTAACATTAGTACAAATACAATAAATAGACATAAGAGAATTTGGTTTTCAGATATTAAAAGGAGGAGAAAAATCATAGACGGTCTGCTCTGGAGTGGCATAAAGGTTTTAATTGCTTTCTTGTTAGTCGGATTAAACGGTCTTTTCGTAGCTGCTGAATTTTCCATGGTTAAAGTACGTAAAACGCGTTTAGCAGAACTCGCAGAGAATGGTTCCCGTAGAGCAAAAAGTGCACTTGATGTCACCTCGCAACTCGATGCATACCTTTCAGCCTGTCAACTGGGGATTACGCTTGCTTCTTTAGGTTTAGGTTGGCTTGGGGAACCGGCGATTGCGGCCCTAATCGAACCGTTGTTTGCTGGAATAGCCGGTTGGAACACTATTTATACTCACACTATTTCAATAGCAATAGCTTTTTCAATCATCTCATTATTGCACATTGTTTTAGGTGAGCTTGTCCCCAAATCTTTAGCAATTCAAAAGGCAGAGAGTACTGCGCTTGCTACTGCTGGTTTTTTAAAAGGTTTTTATTGGATTTGTTACCCGATTATTCGATCCCTGAATAGCTTAGCGAACCTTGTATTACGTATTTGGGGAATTGAACCTGCCAATGAAGCTGATTTATCCCATAGTGAGGAAGAATTGCGAATGTTAGTCGATGCCAGTCAGAAGCATGGCTATTTGGATAAGTTTGAAGGGAAATTGTTAGATAACGTCTTTGAATTTTCGGATCGTAACGCTAGTGAAGTCATGGTACCTCGTCAAGATATGGTGTGTATCTTCATTCAGGACACCTTTGAGGAGATCCTGGAAGTAGTGAAAGAACATGGGCATACGCGCTATCCCCTATGTGATGATGATAAAGATCATGTCCTGGGCTTAGTTCATATGCGGGACATTTTTCGTTTGCAGGAGCAGTCAGGTTCAAAGGATATAATTCAAATCAAACGGGATATCCTTGCCGTTCCTGAGGGTATGCCTATTTCTCATCTGGTCCAGAGAATGCGAAGTCAAAGAACTCATATGGCGGTAGTTGTGGATGAATTCGGTGGATCAGCGGGACTGGTCACCCTTGAAGATATGCTGGAAGAATTGGTCGGAGAAATATATGATGAATTTGAGATGGAACAACCTCCGATACAGAAACTTGCCGAAAGTGAATACGTGCTTAATGGACGCGTATTGATGGAGGAAGTTTCTGAAATGCTAGATATACAATTAGAAGAAGAAACCGTCTCTACTATTGGGGGATATGTGTTTTCCAGATTAGGGCGCAAGCCTGTCAAAGGGGATGTGGTTTATTTCGATGGCTTCCATTTCGAGGTAATGGAGGTTATGGGCTTTAGAATTACTAAGGTTATAGTTAAGAGAAAGGAACAAGAACCTAAAGCCGATGAAAAAACAGAAGTACACAAAGCAGGTTAGTATGTTAACTTAATAAGCAATCCGTCGAGAATTAATGGGTGAATAATTATGACCGGATCTATAAACACTAAAACAAAAAAGGATAGCTTGGTAATGATCCAAGGTCAAAGGAGGATACAAAGTCATCGACGGACTGCTTTGGAGTGTCATAATGATTTTAATTGCATTCTTGTTGGTTGGGCTAAATGGACTTTTTGTAGCTGCTGAATTTTCCCTGGTTAAAGTACGTAAGACGCGTTTGGCAGAACTTGCGGAAAATGGATCCTCAAGAGCACAAACTGCCCTAGATGTTACCTCCCATTTGGATGCATACCTTTCTGCCTGTCAGCTAGGGATTACGCTCTCTTCTTTGGGCCTAGGTTGGATTGGTGAACCAGCGATTGCAACCCTAATTGAACCGTTGTTCGCTGGGATCGCAGGTTGGAGTACAATTTACACCCATACTATTGCTATCACTATCGCCTTTTCAATTATCTCGCTGTTACACATCGTTTTAGGTGAGCTTGTCCCTAAGTCACTTGCTATTCAAAAATCAGAAAGCACAGCCCTTGCTACAGCAGGGTTTTTAAAAGCCTTTTACTGGATCTGTTATCCAGTTATTCGTTCCCTTAATGGCTTAGCGAATCTTGTATTGCGTATCTGGAGAATTGAACCAGCCAATGAGGCCGACTTATCTCATAGCGAAGAAGAACTACGAATGTTAGTCGATGCTAGTCAAAAGCATGGCTATTTGGATAAATTAGAAGGTAAACTGTTAGATAACGTCTTTGAGTTTTCGGATCGTAATGCCAGTGAAGTGATGGTGCCTCGTCAAGATATGGTGTGTATCTTTCTTCAGGACACGTTTGAGGAGATTCTCGCTGTTGTTAAGGAAAATGGACATACGCGTTACTTGCTGTGTGATGATGATAAAGATAATGTCTTGGGCTTAGTTCATATGAGGGACATTCTTCGGCTGCAAGAACAGCCCGGGGAGAAGGATATTAATGAGATTAGGCGGGATGTTCTTGCAGTTCCTGAGGGCATGCCGATTTCTCATCTTGTCCAGAGAATGCGAAGTCAGCATACCCATATGGCTGTTGTGGTGGATGAGTTCGGTGGGTCAGCGGGGCTGATTACCATCGAAGATATGTTAGAAGAACTAGTCGGAGAAATTTATGATGAATTTGAGTTGGAACAACCGTCCGTTCAGAAGCTGTCTGAAAATGAATATGTGCTTAACGGACGTGTTTTAATGGAAGAAGTTTCAGAAATGTTGAATATACAATTAGAAGAAGAAACGGTTTCTACAATTGGGGGATATATCTTTTCGAGATTAGGACGCAAACCTCTCAAAGGGGATGTGATTTATTTTGATGGTATTAAGTTTGAAGTTATGGAGGTTAAGGGCTTTAGAATCACCAAAATAAAAATTCTGAGAAAGCCCCTCCAAGAGAACGCCAGTGAGTAGTAAGCCAATAATTAGTGGACACTAGCGGCGGCGAAGGAGATAGGCTCCCCCACCGGCTAAGTGAATTATTGTTCTTAAAGGAAACGAACTTTATTTTGTTCCAACCAGAAATTGGCTTGAACAAGATAGGCAAAAAGCTGTGGAACGTCCATTAATTGACCAAACCATGGACGGCCTGAAGGGATAGTATCGGAGAGTTTCATTAGATCTTCAATAGCGGGGAGATTCAGGAAGGGAAGAATTGGAGAGTTCTTGTCTTCCAAGATTTCTCTCAGCCATGTGCGAACAGCCAATAGATAACTGGGGTGATGGGTTTTAGGATAAGGGCTTTTGCGACGCCAAAGTACATCGTCGGGTAAGACCCCGGTGAGAGCTCGTCGCAGGAGTCCCTTTTCTCTACCTTCGAGTGCTTTCATTTCCCAAGGGATATTCCAGGCATATTCGACTAGGCGATGGTCACAGAAGGGAACACGTACCTCTAAACCGGTGGCCATGGTCATACGATCTTTGCGATCGAGAAGAGTTGGCATGAAACGAGTTAAGGTTAAATAGGTAATCTCACGGATGCGGGCTTGACGTTGAAGATTTCCTTTGACGGTCCGACTGTCTTGATGGACAGTGGAAGAACCAGACAGCTTAGGGATTTCAGCAAGAGCCTCTTCGTACCGTTCTTTCAAGTAGTTATGGGGTTCGAGACGCTCTATAAGCTCTGGTGACAGCACTTCAAGTCGATTTTCTACATTAAGAGCCCAAGGAAAGGTCTGAGCCTCAAGGGAGTCTTGGCGATGAAACCAAGGGTATCCGCCAAACACTTCATCGGCGCATTCGCCGGATAAACCAACGGTTATCTTCTTTTTGATTTCACGGGAAAAGAGTAATAACGAGGCATCCACATCAGCCATTCCAGGAAGATCCCGAGCAAGTGTTGAGTCTTGGAGTGCTTGCACAAGTTCAGGAATATTAAATTTACAGTTCGTATGCTGAGTCCCAAAGGTTTGAGACATTCGTTCAATCCAAGGTCCATCTGCTCCAGGCTGAAAGGCATTAGGATGAAAATATTTATCATTCTCATCATAGTCTACTGAAAAGGTGGGCAGAGGTCCTTTTCCGTTTTCAGCAAGGAATTGGGCAGCTATGGCAGTAATAGCACTAGAGTCTAACCCTCCAGAGAGAAGGGTTCCGATGGGGACATCTGAAACCAACTGCCTCTGAACTGTATCGAGAAAAAGCTCGCGAATCGTTTCAATCGTCGTCTTCAAATCATCTTCATGAAGGTTATTAGGTAAGGACCAATACCTGCGGATGTGCAGTCCGTTGGCAGAATATAAAAGAACATGCCCAGGTTTTAATTCGGAAATCCCCTCGAAAATACCTACTCCAGGACTGCGAGCCGGACCCACGAGGAATACCTCCGACAAGCCTTCCTTGCTGATGATGGGTGCAATATCGGGGTGCTTTAATAAAGCTTTGAGCTCGGAAGCAAAAACAATTGAACCGGTTTTTTCACTATAAAAGAGCGGCTTAACCCCTAAGCGATCCCGGGCAACGAATAACTGCTGTTCTTTGCTGTCCCAAATTCCAAAGGCGAAAATTCCGTTCAAGCGATCGACACAGGAGGGACCCCATTCTAAATAGGACAAAAGTACGGCCTCTGTATCTGAATGCCCTTCGAAATTATAACCGCGACTTAGGAGTTCTTGCCGAATCTCTGATGTGTTATAGAGTTCGCCATTATAGATGAGGGTATACGTATGTTCACCACGCCGGCGAATCATAGGTTGGCGGCCTCCTAGAGGATCAACGACCACCAGTCGTCTATGTCCGAAAGCGGCTCGGGGAGAAAGCCAATATCCTTCTGCATCTGGACCTCGAGGTATTAGGGTATTCGTCATTTTAATTAAAACCTCTTTTTGAAGAGTTAGATCATGTGCCCAATTTACCATGCCAACAATACCACACATTATAAGTCCTCCTTTAGTTTGGTAAAGATAATCATTATCAATTAACTATAGTGCAATCTATGTTTGTAAAGGGCTAAAGGTTACAGTATTTACGATGAATTCTCACGAGCATAGTAGAAATGGAAAAAGGACGGGTAACTGGCATTTAGCCAATATTAAATGAGCAGCATTATCGAGTATCGCTTGTAAGGAGGAGTACTATGTTTATTATTGACCGATTTGAAAATGAATGGGCTATTGTTGAAACACAAAATCGTACCAACTTTAATTTACCCCGGAGTGTTTTGCCAGCTGATCTAAAAGAGGGGGATGTCATTGACATCCAGGTCAGTATTAATACAGAAGCAACGAAACAGCGTTCGAAAAAGGTTAAAAGCCTATTGGATAACTTTTTCGATGAGTGAATAAGGAAGGGGCCTATACGAATTGTCATATCGCATAAAGTGGTTGATCTTACCTATTATCATCTTCTCATTAATTCTATCTGGATGTGGTAAAACGCAAACAACGACTCCTGAAATTGTTGCTGAAACTCCTACTAGAACCACTGAAGTATTAAAAGTCCATTTCCTGGATGTCGGTCAGGCAGATAGTACTCTCTTAGTGACTCCTAGCGGTGATTCGATTCTTATAGATGGCGGAAATAATGAGGACGGACCTGAAATTGTAAGCTATCTGAGATCACAAGGAGTCAAAGAACTTTCAGCAATCGTCGCAACCCATCCTCATGAAGATCATATAGGAGGGTTAGATTTAGTCATTCAAAGCATACCGACTAAAACCGTCTACATGCCAAATGCTGACTCAAACACCCGAACGTTTGAAGATTTTATTGCTGCTGTCAAGGCCAGCGGTGCAAAAAAGGTTCAGGCCAAGGTAGGGGTCGGACTAAACGTTTCTGAGCTTACAGGGGTATTTCTGGCACCTAATAGTAGCAGTTATGAAGAGCTAAATAATTACAGTGCAGTCCTAAAAGTCACCTATGGTAAAGTATCCTTTCTTTTCGAGGGGGATGCCGAAGATATTTCTGAAGCAGAAATGCTGAAGAGTGGGCAAGATTTAAAAGCAACTGTTCTTAAAGTAGGTCACCATGGAAGTAATAGTTCAACCACCAGCGCATTTTTGAGGGCCGTATCTCCAAAGCACGCCATTATTTCTGTGGGTGCTGATAATGAATATGGTCATCCAACCCCTACAATTTTAGATCGGATCGCTCAGGCTGGAATTACAACCTATAGAACGGACAAATCAGGAACAATAGTAGTTACGACCAATGGAGAAACGATAGAATTTGATAAGAAGGCATCAATTCAGCAGAATGCTCCAGCCACCGATTCAACGTCAACTCCTGAATCTAAGGTAGTACCAGTGCCTGAATCTGCATTAAGTCCAACGCCTTCTTCTGCTACTTCTAAGAGTTCAGTTGAATTATCAAATATAGATCTGCGAGGGGAAGTAGTGACCATAACTAATCCTAGTCGTACAGATGTCGATCTAACGGGATGGAAATTAGTGAGTGAAGTTGGAAATCAAACATTTATTTTTCCATCCGGTACAACTTTGACTGCAGGTGGGTCAATCAAAATTGTCAGTGGAGAAAAAGCGCGGGCAGGAGTGGGTACCCTAGTTTGGACTCAATCAAATATCTGGAACAATAATGGCGATCCCGGAGCGCTTTACGATGCTCAAGGGCAGTTAACAGCTACAAGATAGTGAAACAGGGGGACAGGTGCATTGTTTCGCTAAAATGAAACAGTGTGCCCAAAACAAAAGGAACAGGTGCTGTTTCGTTGAAACATAGCACTTGTCCCCCGTTCCCCGTTTTCCTATTTGCTTAAATGCGTCAGGTCTCTATTCATCGCTTCAAATACTTCCAAAACAAGGGGACAGGTGAACTGTTTCGTTAATACGAAACAGTTCACCTGTCCTTTGTTTTGTTAAAAATTGTGTTACAATATGGTAAATCATACTTATTTAAGAAAAGGAGCGATTTTAATGAAGGTCATGGATGTCATGCAAACAAATGTCATAACCATTCGATCGGATATGGAGATTAAGGAGATAGCCAGGACGTTGTATGATAATCGAATTTCCGGGGTACCAGTGATTGATTCAGATGGTAATTTAGTAGGAATCGTTACTGAGGGAGACTTGTTACATAAAGAAACGTCTCCCCAGATACCTGGAGTAATTGGAATTTTGGGAGCACTCATTTATTACAACGGTGTGAAACAATACGAATCCGATTTAAAAAAGTTAATTGCATCTCAAGCCTCGGAGATTATGACTGCGAATGTTGTGATAATCAATAAAGAGGCCAGTATAGAAGAGGCAGCATCGCTAATGGTAAGTAAAAAAATAAAGCGATTGCCTGTTTTAGAAGATGGGAAGATCATTGGCATAGTATCTCGAATGGATATTATAAAAACCTTAATCGAAGATTAAGGTTACGGAAACAGGGGGACAGGTACGCTGTTTCATTAAAACGAAACAGTTCACCTGTCCCCCTGTTTTTTGTTTAAACGGGAATGACAGCTGCTACATAGACTCGTTGTGCCAGTTCGTTATCAATCATAAAGAGTCCCGCTCCATCTCCTTTTATGAGTTTCAGTTTATTTAGAACGCGGCTAACATTTTCCTCTTCTTCAGCCTGCTCAGTGATAAACCATTGGAGAAAAATTTCCGTTGTGTGATCTCTAACCTCTCGAGCGATGTCCATGAGGGAGTAAATTGATTGTGTGACAGCTTGCTCATGATTTAATGTCAATTCGAAAACTTCTTGAGGACTTGAAAATTCAGTTTGAGGTTTTTGAATCTCTGAGAATGCTAATTTTCCGCCGATCTTACTTATATAATTAAAAAAGCCTAGAGCATGATCACGTTCTTCTTGAACCTGCACGCGGTAGAAATTAGCAAATCCATCGAGATTGATTGACGAGAAATAAGCTTGCATTGAAAGGTAAAAATAGGCTGAGTATAGTTCCTTATTTACTTGATCGTTAAGAGCTTTGATCATTTTTTCATTGTTCAAATGTACCACCTGCCTTTTTTATACCAATATAATAAGCCGGTGCTACCACCGTTGCTAGAGTCTTCGATGTCAGCCAAGCTTCTTTATTAGGGTGACCAATGTAACGTTATATATACATCGTTGAAAACGGGGGACAGGTTCGCTGTTTCGTTTTAACGAAACAGCGAACCTGTCCCCCCGTTTTGCCCCTGTTTAAGGCTCTCGTTTATTACCTTCGAAGGCTTTACTGCTAATTTCTTCAAAAATGTTATTTGCTTTATCTTGATTCTGATTTTGCTGAGTTTCCATGCTAACTCCAATGGCCTGCTTGATTTGTGATAGTTCAGCCATCAGTGTCGTAAAATCTTCTTTTGTTAAGGGCTTTTTAGTTTCTTTTAGTTCATACCCCAGTTGCCCACTTATTTCAATCGTCGCATACTTAACATCTTCTATTGAAGATACTCCTACTTGTCTTAAACGAGTTTCAAGTTTATCAATTGACATTCTGAGCTTTTTCAAATTATTTATGTGTGGGTTGCCATTTTTAATAACAATGACTGCTTTGCCCGTAAAAAGGGTTTCCAAAATATCGACCTTAATTGCTAGATATTCAGTCATTATCATTAATATACTCAACAATGCTGCTACTGCGAAAGTGATAAAGAGCCCTCTCCCGGCTACAGGTTGAATCAACAATGATCCCAATCCTATCATAACAATCGTTTGAGATATGGTCATTTGTGAAATGGATTTTCTTCCACCTAACCTTAAGATAAATGTACCAATAAAGAATATAAGTATTGCTTGCCAAATCCAACTTAATTCCATCTTTTCCGCTCCTTAATAATTGTATTTAATCCAATTAACAAATCGAAACGCTGAATAAGTTTGAGATGTAAGTTAGGATACCCCTAATAATGGAACCTAAACCACCAACATAACAAAACAGGGGGACAGGTGTAACGAAACAGTGCACCTGTCCCCCTGTTTTCCCCCTGTTTTCTGGATATTTATTATAAAGATATGAAAAAATAGCAGGGGAGAAAAGAAAACATAAGGAGACGAAAATGAGTGTAATTGAAATAAATCATTTGACTAAGTACTACGGTAAGGAGCGAGGGATTATTGATATTAACTTCGACGTTGAGGAAAAAGAAATCTTTGGATTTATCGGACCTAACGGTGCAGGTAAGTCCACCACTCTGCGCACGTTATTAGGCCTGATCTACCCTACTAGTGGAAGCGCTAAACTATTTGGGAAAGACTGTATAAAGTATGGGCCAGAACTTAAAAGGGAAATTGGCTACTTGCCGTCAGAAGTTTTTTACTATGACAAAATGAAAGTGATCGATCTATTAAACTATTCCGCCAGTTTCTATAAAAAAGATTGCAGCAAACGGATTAAAGACCTAGCTGGAATCATGGACCTTAATCTCAATAAAAAGATTGACGATTTATCCTTCGGCAATAAGAAGAAAGTAGGAATTGTTCAAGGACTACTTCATGAGCCGAAACTGATTATCCTTGATGAACCTACAAGTGGCTTGGATCCTCTGATGCAGCAAAGGTTTTTCGAACTTCTACAGGAGGAAAATAGAAAAGGGGCTACCATTCTGTTTTCATCTCATATTCTGGGTGAGGTTCAAAGAATGTGTGATCGTGTGGCCATTATCAAAGAAGGTAAAATCATACAACTAGATAAGATCAGTGCGTTACAAGAAAGTAATTATAAAAAGATTAAAGTGCAGACATCGGGGAGCTTAGATCAGAATTACTTTAATATCCGTGGAGTAAGCAATTTAGAGGTTAAGCAGCATATTGTAAGTTTTTTGTTCAGAGGAAACATTAATTCCATCATGAAAAAGATCTCAGAGACAGACATCGCCAACCTCTGGGTGGAGGAACCCGATCTTGAAGAAATCTTCTTGCACTTCTATGAAAAGGAGTCCTAAACCATGAATATGTTTCTGCATGAATTAAAAGCTTATAAGAAATTCACTGCCATATGGATAATAACCTTGGTAGGGTTGGTTGTTCTTTTTCTTTCTATGTTTCCCACTATTTCTAGAGAAGCGGAAGAATTTAAACGGATAATGCAGGGATTTCCTGAGTCTATTAGACTGGCCTTAGGGCTATCAGTGGAGAATATCGGTTCAATTTTAGGTTACTATTCCTATATTTTTCTGTATATTTCGTTGTTCGGAGCAATTCAGGCAATGATCATTGGTGTATCCATTCTGTCCAAAGAAGTACGTCAAAAAACAGCCGATTTTCTTTTAACCAAACCGGTAACTCGTTCTCAAATTGTAACTGCAAAGCTTCTTGCAGCGTTAAGCTCCCTAGTGATCACCAATATCGCTTATTTGGGAGCTGCAACCGTAATGGCCTCACTAGTTGAGACGAAAGAGTATAGTACTCGTCTATTCTTGTTGCTTTCAATGACCTTATTCTTTTTACAGCTTATATTCTTGGCTTTGGGTATGATCGTTTCTGTATTGGTCCCTAAGATCAAATCCGTCCTTTCCATCTCTCTCGGTATAGTATTCGCCTTCTTTATCCTTGGAGCCTTGATTTCGACGACGAGGGACCATGCTTTGCGTTATCTGACGCCCTTTAAATATTTCGATTTTGCCTATATAATACAACATTCTAGCTATGAATCCTCCTTTATAGCAGCAGCTATAGGTTTTATTGCAATAGCGATTACAGCGAGTTATATAATCTATTCTAAGAGAGATATACATGCAGTGTGATGAGAAAAGGGGACACATTGGAAAGCAATAGCTAAATTTAAGGCAGGAATGTTCCGAAATAATTTGGGGGTAGTATATGAATGTATTTATGAGAGAGATGAAAGCTAATAGAAAAGCCCTTATCCTGTGGTGTATTGGTGTTTTCCTAATGATCGCAAGTAGTATGGGTAAATATGCTGGCCTATCAGCGTCAGGCCAATCGGTCACTGACTTAATGGCGCAAATGCCACAGTCCCTAAAGGCAATAATGGGTATGGGAACCTTCGATTTATCTACAGTCAGTGGTTATTATGGATTGCTCTTTATTTACTTGGCAATGATGGCTGGGATTCACGCTACCCTGCTTGGGGCAAGTATAATATCTAAGGAAGAACGGGACAAAACCTCAGAGTTTTTGTTTGTAAAACCTATTTCCAGGAGTAAAATCGTAACCTTGAAACTAATTGCAGCCCTCGTCAATCTATTAATCCTTAATCTTGTAACGCTTGTTTCGTCAATTCTTCTAGTACAGAACTATAGCCAAGGAGAAGGGATCATAGGGGATATTACAAGGTTGATGCTGGGTATGTTTATTTTACAGTTAATTTTTTTGTTTATTGGCACAGCCTTAGCCGGGGTCAGTAAGCAGCCAAAAACAGCTCAATCTTATGCCACAGGAATACTGCTATTTACATTGATGCTTTCTTTTGCCATAGATTTGAACGAGAGGATAACCGTTCTTAAATATTTAACACCGTTCAAGTATTTTGAAGCGAAAAATCTTATGGACACTAGGGGTTTTGAACCAGTCTATCTGATCTTATCGGGTCTGATTATTGCAGTACTTATTAAGGTGACCTACATTTTTTATGAGAAAAGAGATCTGAATGTATAGAGTTTTAGAGAACTACCACAATACCGCTGTTTCGTTAACGAAACAGTGTACCTGTCCCCCTGTTTTGCCGAATAGTAAAAAGCTTAGAAATGCGCTTGACGCATTCCTAAGCTTTTGCGATTAGGAAAGTAGTTATTGTTGGTCTAATTGCTGACTATGTCCATCCAGCCGAACTCATCGGGGACGATGCCATTTTGAACACCTGTAACGTAGTCGAAAAGTCTTTGTGAGAATTCACCGGTTTGGTTATGGTTAATGACCATTTTTCGTCCTTTCCAGGAAAGCTCACCGACCGGGGATATGACGGCAGCTGTCCCAGTTCCAAATACTTCTTCGAGCTCTCCTTTGGCATGTGCTTCATATACTTCAACAATGGAAATTTGGCGCTCAGTTGTTTTAAAGCCCCAATTCCGAGCTAGTTCTAGTACGGTTTGCCGGGTAATTCCACCTAAGATGCTGCCGTTCAGTTCTGGCGTAATAATTTCACCATTGATTTTAAAGAAGATGTTCATGGTTCCAACTTCTTCAACGTATTCTCGGTGGACTGCATCCAACCATAAGACTTGGTCAAAACCTTCTTTATAAGCCTCAGCTTGAGCGGGTAGGCTCATGGCATAATTAGCTGGGGTTTTGGCTTGGCCTAGTCCGCCTTTCGTCGCGCGAACATATTTATCTTCCACTTTAATGCTTACGGGATTAAAACCGTGGGCGTAGTAGGCGCCAACTGGAGATAGGATTATAAAAAGTTTATAAGTGCTAGCTACCTTAACTCCAATGAAGCCATCAGTAGAAATGATAAATGGTCTGATATAAAGTGACGTACCTGGCGTGCTCGGGACCCAATCTTTTTCTAAGTCCAATAATTTGAACAGACCTGCTTGGACTTCATCGACGTCAATTGGGGGTATGCAAAGATGACCTGCTGATCGGTTGAAGCGATTCAGATAATGCTTAGTTCTAAAGACCGCAATCTGATTGTTCGACCCTCTGAAAGCTTTCATCCCTTCAAAGATTGCCTGCCCATAATGGAATACGATTGTAGCAGGGACAAAGGCAAATTCACCATATGGAACAATACGTGGCGAATGCCAGCCTTTGCCTGTTTCATAGTCCATTACAAACATATGATCTGTAAAAATTTGTCCAAAACCTAGTTGCTTATCAGTGGGTAAGACTCCAATCTTGTCTACCTTGGTTACGGTAATATCAGTCATACTATTGCCTCCAAAACTCTATTAAGTACCTATTCTTCAATAATAATCCTTGAAAGACAGTTGTTCAAGACTTAAGGCTAGGAAAGTTCCTGGAATAATCATGTATACAGTTTTTCCTTGCGAAATTTCGTAAAAGATTAGATTTTTTAACCTTAAAATTCGGAATAGGCTGTTCTTTGCAGTTCTTCCGATCGTGGGCTTTCAGATCACAGGCTCCAACTATTTCCAGGTAGTTGGTAAACCGGTTCAATCGACAATTTTGAGCTTATCCAGACAAGTGCTCATATTTATTCCACTCTTACTGAATTGCCTAAATTTATGGGAATCGATGGTGCTTGGATCACAGCTCCCATTGCGGACGTACTAGCGGTGACGATTACGTCGGTTTTCCTCTTCTATAATTGAGGAGAAATCAAACAAGAATAAGACTGTTGTAGCTTTGCCAGAAAACTAAACCCAGGTACTATTGACAGATCCAATTCAACAATATACAATGACTAAAACACAAAACCTTTGAACAAGAGAAGTAAGCTAAATTGGGTGTAATCAGAGAGCTGCCGTTTGGTGAGAGTGCAGCAGCACAGATTTTTCTGAATGGGCTTGTGAGGGCAGCTTGAAACTGCATTGCAGGAGTAGACGCTGACGGGAACCCCGTCCGTTATCAGTGGGGTGCATATGTTGGTATGCAAAATGAGTGGGCGATTAGTTACTAATTGCCAATCAGGGTGGTAACGCAGAAGTTTAAAGCTTTTGTCCCTTTTATAGGGGCAAAAGCTTTTTATTGTACAATCAGAGCCCATGCCGCTGCGCAGACAACCGATGAATGAAAACCACAGCGCACTTTCGTCGTTCTGAACGAAGTGAAGAATCTTAAGCCCTAGATCCTTTAGGATGACATTAACCTAAACTTATTTTCAGAGTAAGTTTTACTAATCCAGTATCAAAAGAGCTTCGACTCATGGAAGTAAACTAGTCTGCATAGTTATCATTAAGGGAATGTGCCATAAGTCATTCTTGCTAAAAATGAATATAGTTTTTATAAACCGTTGATGCGGAGATAACGTTGTAAAGTGCACTTACAGAGAGCGGGGAAGGCTGAGAACCCGCAGAACGCAGTATAGCAAATGGACCGCAGAGGGCGCAAGGAAACGGAGCTTTTTCCGAAGTATACTGCGACGTAACACAGACGTTAGCTTGTGAGGAATATGTTAGTATTCCTATGAGAGGTGCAGCATTTTGATGCCGCAAAGCAAGGTGGTACCGCGAGTAAAAAACACACTCGTCCTTGACAACAATTGTCAATGGGCGGGTGTTTTTTGTTTAATGTCTCAAGATGAGTTGAAAGGAAGGAGTGAATTAAATGCTAAGACCAGCACTTGATGAAGCAAAAAAACTTGCCCAGGGGTATTCAATTCTACCCGTTAGTCGTGAAATTTACGCTGACGTTAAAACCCCAATCGCTTTACTAAAAGCCATAAATACCATCAGCCATCGATATTATCTTTTGGAAAGCGTGGAGGGTGGTGAAGCTTGGGGCAGATTTTCCTTTTTAGGGTTTGATCCTGTCACCCAAGTGACCTGTAAGGATCATAGGATCGAGATCAATAATGGAACCATAATCAAGCTGGAGGGACAGAATCCGACAGCGGTCGTTCGAGATATTTTAGCTCAGTATAAAACTCCTAACTTGGATTATCTGCCCCCTTTTACAGGTGGGTTTGTGGGCTATTTTGCATATGATTTCATCAAATACTTCGAAAAGACGCTGCAACCTAAAACCGATGATCATGAGAATTTCAATGATATGGAACTCATGCTTTTTGACAAGGTAATTGCTTATGATCACTTAAAACAAAAGATTATCATTATTATCAATATAAAAACCGACGCTCTTGAAGAAGGCTACAGAAAAGCTAGTTTTGAAATGGATAATATTACCCAGCTGATTAAACAAAACTTTCCCGAGGCAGTAAACAAGCCTGTCTTAAAGTCAGAAGTTCAGTCGGACATCCCCAAAAACAAGTTTGAGGAGATGGTCAAAAAGGCTAAAGAGTATATCTATAATGGGGATATTTTTCAGGTTGTTCTTTCCAGGCGTTTTACGGCAAAAATGGAAGGTAGTCTAATGGACACTTACCGTGTCTTGAGGACAACCAATCCTTCACCCTATATGTTCTTTATTAAGACCAACGATGTAGAGATTGCCGGTACGTCACCTGAAACGCTGGTAAAACTTCAGAGTGGCAGATTGTCAACCTTCCCCCTTGCCGGGACTAGGCCGAGGGGGACGACGGATGCAGAGGATAAGCAGATTGAGCAAGAATTAATGCAGGATGAAAAGGAACTTAGTGAGCACAACATGCTCGTCGACCTAGGAAGAAATGACTTAGGCAGGATCAGCAAATTTGGTAGTGTTATAGTCAGTAATTATCTTAAAATCCTACGTTTTTCCCATGTGATGCATATTGCTTCGGAGGTCAACAGTGAGATTAGGGACGATAAAGATGCCATGGATGCCATTACGTCAGTGTTGCCGGCTGGAACTCTTTCAGGAGCTCCAAAGATCCGTGCCTGCGAAATTATTGACGAGTTAGAGCCTGTACGCAGAGGGATCTATGGTGGAGCCGTCGGGTATATCGATTTCTCTGGGAATATGGATACCTGTATCGCCATTCGAATGGCCGTTAAAAAGGATAATAATGTGTACATCCAAGCAGGGGCAGGAATCGTTGCCGACAGTATTCCTGAAAACGAGTATATCGAGTGTGAAAACAAAGCAATGGCGGTCATACGTGCCCTAAAACTTTCCCAGGAGGTGATGGATTAATGATTTTACTCATCGACAACTACGACAGCTTTTCCTATAATCTGTATCAATTAATGGGAGAAATAAACGCAGATCTTAAGGTAGTGCGCAATGATGAGCTAAGCGTCGCTGAAATTAAAGCTTTACAGGCCAGCCATATTGTCATATCACCCGGACCAGGTTTCCCTATCAATGCGGGAGTGTGTGAAGAGGTTATTTTAAAACTCAAAGAAACAACCCCAATTCTTGGTGTGTGTCTTGGCCATCAAGCAATTTGTGAGGCTTTTGGAGCTAAGATTATCCATGCTAAAACCATGATGCATGGCAAGAAAAGTGACATTCATATCGCCAACGGCAATGAGATTTTTAGAGGGTTGCCTCCGATCATCGAAGCAGCTAGATATCACTCGCTCATTGCTGAAAGAAAAACTATTCCCGATGAACTGCTTGTGATTGCAGAGGACCAAAACGGTGAGATTATGGGTGTGAAACATCGAGATTATGAGGTGTTTGGGGTTCAGTTTCATCCAGAATCCATACTGACACCGAAAGGTAAGCGAATCATCGCCAACTTTCTTGGCCTGGGAGGGGATGGAAAATGATTACCAATGCAATCTATAAACTGATTAATGGCCAAGATCTGGATCTAGATACAACGAAAGCTGTTATGGAGCAAATCATGAATGGTGAGGCGAGTAATGCTCAGATAGGGTCCTTTCTGACAGCGATGAGAATGAAAGGGGAAAGCATCGAGGAGATAACAGCCTGCGCCATGGTTATGCGCGAGAAATGCACCAAGCTTAATCCGGGGATGGATGTGCTGGACATAGTTGGGACAGGTGGAGATGAAGCGCATACCTTCAATATTTCAACGATCAGCGCCTTAGTGGTATCTGCGGCAGGTGTACCAGTAGCCAAGCATGGAGGCAGATCAGTCTCGAGTAAATGCGGAAGCGCTGATCTATTAGAAGCTTTAGGTATCAAGATCGATATCAACTCGGCCAAAAGTGAACAAATCCTGCGCAAGATCGGTTTATGCTTCATGTTTGCTCCGACTTACCACGCTTCAATGAAGTATGCGGCGCCGGTCAGACGCGAACTGGCTATCCGTACGCTTTTCAATATTCTAGGACCCCTAGCCAATCCTGCTGGCGCAAATACCCAGTTGCTGGGTGTATACGATGAAAATTTAGTTGAACCTTTAGCCAGAGTGCTTCTCAATCTAGGGGTTAAGCGCGCCATGGTCGTGCATGGACATGATGGACTGGACGAGGTTACACTGTGCAGTACCACTACGGTTTGCGAAGTTTTTGAAGGCAGGTTGAACAGTTTTTTTCTTGATCCTGAGCAACTCGGGTTTAAAAAATGTACCCCAGAGGAACTAGTGGGCGGTAATCCTGAGCGGAATGCTCAGATCGCACTAGAGATTCTGCAGGGAAAGAAGGGGCCTAAGCGAGATATTGTCTTACTAAACTCCGCCGTTTGTCTATATATGTTCCGTAGTCATACAACCCTTCGAGATTGCGTAAAATTAGCGGCAGAAATCATCGACAGCGGAAGGGCCAAGACCCAGCTGGAAAGATTTATCGCCTTGTCGAATGAGGTAGAGCTATGATATTAGATGAAATAGCCCTCTATACAAAAGGTCGAGTAGAATCCTTAAAAGGATTGAAACCATTAAGTGAAATCAAAAAACAAGCTCTAGGGATCGAGACTAAACAGCCTTTTGCCTTTGAAAAGGGGTTAGCTAATCAAGAGATGGCCTTCATTTGCGAGGTAAAGAAGGCCTCTCCATCCAAGGGCATTATCGCTGAGTCCTTTCCCTATGTACAAATTGCCCAGGAATATGAACAAGCTGGAGCGAATGCAATTTCCGTACTGACTGAACCGAAGTTCTTCCTTGGCAGTGACAGCTACTTGACTGAAATAAAGGAACAAGTGAAGATTCCTGTTCTCCGCAAAGACTTTATTATTGATAGTTATCAGATTTACGAGGCAAAAATCATGGGTGCAGATGCTGTTTTGTTGATCTGTGCATTGTTGGATGTAAACAAATTAAGGGACTATATCGAAATAGCTGATAGCTTGGGACTTACAGCTCTTGTTGAGACCCATACTGAGGCTGAAATCTTCTCTGCGCTAAAGGCCGATGCGCGGCTAATTGGTATCAACAACCGAAATTTAAACACCTTTGAAGTCGACTTAAATACGACAGCATCTCTTAGACATTTGGTTCCCGAGCGGGTAATTCTTGTTTCTGAAAGCGGTATCCAGACATCAGAGGATATACAGAAACTGCGCCAAAGCAAGGTCAATGCGGTCTTGATAGGGGAAACCTTCATGAGAAACCCCGATAAGGTTGCTGTCATGAAAACACTGCGAGGTAAGAGGGGGGGACCCCATGACCAAAATTAAGATATGTGGTCTAACTAGAGAGAGTGATATTGAAGCGGTTAACGAAGCTAATCCAGACTATGTCGGCTTTGTGTTTGCAGAGAGCAAACGCCGGATCACCCCCCAAGCGGCATTCGAACTGAGGAAACGCCTTAATGCAACAATCCAAACAGTTGGGGTATTTGTTGATGAGAGTATTGAACAAATTATTAAACTCTGTTTAGACGGTATTATAGATACTGTTCAACTACATGGACATGAAAATGCTGTTTATATCCAAAGGCTGCAAGAGAAACTTAGTAAGCCTGTTATCAAAGCTGTCCGAGTGCGTTCTGAGAAAGATATTAAAGTAGAAGAGGCATCGAACTGCAACTATCTCCTGCTGGATGCTTATTCTGATAAAAGTGCCGGAGGAACAGGGGAAACCTTTGATTGGAACGTTATAGACAGAGTCGAGAAACCCTTTTTTCTGGCAGGTGGACTTAACAGCTCTAATATCTTGCAAGCCATTAGAACCGTTAAGCCCTTTGGAGTAGATATAAGCAGTGGCGTAGAAACGGCTGGCTTTAAAGACAGAGACAAAATACTAGAAATTGTCACCCTAATTAGAGCGAAACAGGGGCAGAAACAGGGGGACAGGTTAACTGTTTCGCGAGAACTGTGAACCCTGGGACAAGAGGACGGGGGTGTTGACTGTAGATTTAATTCGTGGACAGGGACCGAAAATGGTAGAGGTTCTTTTATCTCAAGAATCGAAAACAGGGGGCAGGTTTCGTTGTTTTAATAAAAACAACGAACCTGTCCCCCTGTTTCGCCCCTGTTTCGTGGCTCCTATCCCGGCGTCCTCCCCTTTATTGGAAGTAACGGTCAAGCAATCCTTTAAAAGCTTTACCGTGACGTGCCTCATCTTTGCACATTTCGTGAACGGTATCGTGTATTGCGTCCAAATTAAGTTTTTTCGCCAAGGTAGCGAGGTCTTTTTTTCCTTGAGTTGCACCAAACTCTGCATCGACTCTCAGTTGCAGATTCTTTTTAGTATCAGCACAAACGACTTCTCCTAAGAGTTCAGCAAATTTAGCAGCATGTTCAGCTTCTTCCCAGGCGATTCGTTTGTAAGCTTCAGCAACTTCAGGATAACCTTCCCGATCCGCTTGGCGACTCATAGCTAGGTACATTCCTATTTCAGTGCATTCGCCAGCGAAATTTGCTCTTAATCCTTCGAGTACTTCAGGGTCAACCCCTTGAGCAATCCCCACTTTATGCTCATCAGCCCACGCCATAACCCCTTCAACTTTCTCTGAAAACTTACCCTTTGCTGCCTTACATTGTGGGCAAAGGTCAGGAGCCTCATTTCCTTCATGAATGTAACCACAGATTCCACAAACAAATTTCTTCATCATCAATTACCTCTCCTTTTAACACTTTATTTTTTATATCGGTAGTGGTTTGCGTTATTTACATTTACTATTATATTAAAATTATTATAAAAGTCAAGGGTTTTAAAAACTTTTTGATAGGTTTGTTCAAGAAGCCAGTTCAACACTTGAGGACCCTTGAAGCATCTTTAAATCAAACAAAGGTCCTTAAGGTAAAAGCCGGAAAAGGGTAAAACAGAAGGGCTTGGAACCTGCTAAGGCTTAACCACATAAACTATATAAAACAGTTTGAGAGGGGGAGCCTAATGCCGACACCACTTGATCCTAGTAGTATACCAAAGTTTGTTAACAGTTTAGTAATTCCACCAGTCTATGAACCAAATGTAATCAAGAACTGTTCTAATGGCAAAGTAGTAAGCCATGATTATATAGTGAACGTAAGTCAGTTCACTCAACAAATTCTTCCGAATGGATTCCCAGAAACAACTGTATGGGGTTACGGGGGGAGAGTCAGAGATCCGGAAACTGGAGAGATAATCCCTCATTTTCGCTTTTCACCTGGTGCTACCTTTGAGGCAAAAAGATGTATTCCGATCAATGTTCAATGGGTGAACGATCTAACTGAGCCCAATCCCCTGCCAGTCGACCCGACCCTACACTGGGCAGATCCCAATAACCTGGGTATGCCTATGCCGCCCTTTCCAAGTTTTCCTCCGGGGTTTCCATTAGCACAATATCCTGTTCCCATTGTTCCGCATTTGCATGGAGGAGAAACAGAGTCGGCTTCAGATGGTCACCCTGACGCTTGGTTTACAGCCGGTGAAACGCTAACAGGACCAGCCTTTGAAAAATCACTTTACCACTATAGTAACCAGCAGGAACCAGCAACGTTATGGTATCATGACCACACTTTAGGTATTACACGCATAAACGTTTTAATGGGTCTAGCTGGTTTTTATCTATTGCGAGATCCTCGCGATCCCCTTGATCGGCCAAAATCTGTATTGCCCAAAGGGAAGTATGAAATTCCACTGGCTATTCAAGACAGATCCTTTAATACGGATGGGTCCTTTGCTTTCCCGGAAATAGGAGTTAACCCTGAGGTTCATCCCTATTGGCAGCCGGAATTCTTCGGAGACACTATTATGGTTAATGGCAAAGTGTGGCCTAATCTTGATGTAGAACCCAGGCAATATAGGTTTAGAGTTTTAAATGGATCTAATGCTCGCTTTTATAATCTGATGTTTTCTAATGGTATGCCTTTCCTTCAGATTGGGAGCGATGGAGGTTATCTTTCTAGAGCAGTGAGAATGACGTCCTTGCTTATCGCACCCGGTGAAAGGGCGGATATACTTGTTGACTTTTCACAACTCGTTCCTGGGACGAAGTTGATTCTGCAAAATGATGCTAATGCCCCATTTCCTGATGGTGATCCTGTTGAGCCAGAAACTACAGGGCAAATTATGCAATTTACTGTACTAGATAAACCTGCAATTAATCCACGTCAATTACCGGCACTGTTGAACTTTATCACACCACTTATCAGAAACTCCCGAAAGAGAACACTGGTATTGGTTGAAGTTATGGGTCCGAACGGCCCTTTAGAAGTATTATTAGATGGCCAAAAGTGGCATAATCCGATTTCTGAGCTTCCTCTAGTAGGCTCGACGGAGGATTGGGAATTAGTTAATCTAACCATGGACGCTCATCCTATTCATTTGCATTTAGTTCAGTTTCGCGTGCTGAGCCGTCAAGCATTCCTTGCAGATAATTATTTAACTGATTGGGTAGCTCTTAATGGTGAACCACCCCTACACCATCCCACCAGGATTTTGCCGGTTAGGCCTTATTTACTAAATGGACCTGTTACTCCTCCGCCGAACGAACGAGGGTGGAAAGATACGGTAAGGGCTAATCCGGGTGAAGTTACAACGATAAGGGTTCGTTTTGCACCACAGAACGCAACGATTTTAACGATTCCAGGAATAAACCTTTATCCCTTTAATCCAAGCAAAGGACCTGGCTATGTATGGCATTGTCATATTCTCGATCATGAAGACAATGAAATGATGCGACCGTATAAGGTTAGAGAGTTGTGGTAGTGAGAAAGGGATGTACGCATACCATTGAGTCGTTCTGATTTAAAATTCGAAGAACCTTTAAAGTAATCACGAAATGATTACTTTAAAGGTTCGACTTGTGAGCAACGTTTTACTGAGCGTTGACATCTACAAAAGGAACAGCGCCTCCGGTAACATTCGGGAGTTTACCATCCCATTTTTCAATGGCCTTAATCTGTGCTTCAATTTCTCTGAGTTTAACAAGTTCAGCAGTAACTTCTTGTTTTTGAAGTCTAAGAGATTCAGCTTCGGCTTTTGCTTGTTCAATTTTTTGTTTAGCTTCAATTTCGATTCTCTGAAGATCAAGATTAGCCTTTAGAGCTTGCTGCTCGGCAATTTGTTTTTGTTCAATCGCATTGTTGAATTCCTCACTAAATTTGAATTCGGTAATGTTAATTTCATCAAGAATCATATAATACGTAGCCAATTTAAGTGAGAGAGTTTCTTTGATTTTAGCACTAACCTCGGAACGCTTGGAGATCAACTCTTCAGCTGTGTATTGGGCAGTTATCGCTTTTACTGCTTCTCCGATAGCGGGATCAACTATTCGTTCCCCATAGGCTAACCCTACATTCTGATAAAGCTTATTTGCTTGACTTGGCTCAAGGTGAAAGTTAACAGCGACTGTTGTGGTGACGATCTGTAGGTCCTTCGAAGCGGCTGTTTGATCGGATTGAGACTTTTGAACTCGTACATCAACATGTACCACGTCTTGAATGAAAGGCATTTTAAAATGAAGACCTTCAGTTAAAACAACTGGACGGACTGCCCCTAACTGAAGGACGATTCCTCTTTGGCCTGCGTTAACAATGACAAATGCATTCAGCATTACAATAAGAAGAATTAGAGCAACAAGGCCAAAGGTGATGAGACCTTTGCTCATTTTAAATTTAGGAACCATATTGACAACTTTTCCAGAATCCAATTCGCATCCTCCCTTTTACTTTGAATTGTGAAGTAAATAACTTCTGCCCTTACTATACCTTACTCAGCCACTAAAAAGCTATAATAAAACCTGGGATTTTTACCCGTATATACGAAAAAGTGGAGTATCTATGGGAATACCCCACTTTTTCGTTATAGCAGCAGTGACATTAAGTCATCAAAGAGACCCGCCATACTTACATTTCCTTAATATCACTGATATCTGTATCTGCTCCACAACTTGGGCAAATGTAATGGTATCCAGGGATGCTCATCTCGATGGATTCAATATCGTTGTCACTAAAGTCATTAATTTTATTAGTACCTAGTTCCTTTAAGGTGACAGTGTCCCACTCAATTCCGCTGTGAATGGTATAGCAGTAAGGACATTTATAATTCAATGTTAACAACTCACTTTCTTTATATAGTTTGAGATTAAGGTTGTGCTTAATTATTAGTCTTGGCTAGCTTTCTCATAGTGCTACGGGCTTGTCTGTACTTTGCATAAACTTCATTTGAAGGTGTTTCATCCCCATAAATGCGCCAACCTTGAGTCCTTCTATAGGGAAGTGACAAAAAGCCCATAAAACCCATAACATCTTTCAAGGGATATCCTAAGAAAACCCCAATTTCATGCGGAAATTCAAGAGATGTTATCCTATGCTTGAGAAGATTAAGATAGGAGTCTAAAGAATAATTCTGAGGATAACTCAATTTTGTCAAAAACTCTTGAATCGACTTTTGGCGCAGTACGGTATCTAAGGTCTCTCTTTGATAGAATATTACTTGCAATCGTCCCTTAAGCTCTCGGATTTCCTTGATCCGGAATGCTTCCTTTTGAGTGAATAATTCTTCAAATTCCAGCCATTCACTTTCCTTCTCTAAAGACACATTTAAGAGAACGGATGGTTTTAACCCTAAGACGAGAGGGGCAAGGCTTTCCACAAGAAAAAGTTTCTTTTTAACAAAAGGTTTGCCTTTGGCCCACGCAACAAGTTCTCTTAAATGTTTAGTGTAGAGATGATCCGTCTGATCTTGCACGTTTATCTCCTTAAATAAGTTTTGTTTATACTCTATATAGTTTACGGCCAAACCTTATTTATTCGTATGTAGTTTCGTTGGTTCGAAACAAAATGGAACCTTAATAAAGGTGATCTTGCCAAAAAACGCGAATTCTTAATGACATTACCATTTTGTGTTTATTCCTCACTAAGATGTATGATACTAAGCGGGAAACGAGTTGAAATCTTGGTAGAAGTAGAGCATTGAACAAAAGACTAAAGTATGTAATCTCAAGGATAGAAGTGACATTAAAGGAGAGCTAAGCATGGAGCATGTTTTAATAAAAACCCATCAGTTGACAAAACGATATGGTTCTGTGTCGGTTGTCAAAGGTCTTAACATGGAGGTTAAGAGCGGAGAAATCTTCGGTTTTTTGGGACCGAATGGTGCCGGTAAAACCACCACTATTAAAATGTTAACGGGTCTGCTGGATCCTAGTGAAGGCGAGGCTTACATTTGCGGTTACGATATTAGCCGACAGCCAACCCAAGCAAAAGCAATGATGGCCTATGTGCCTGATCAACCGAAATTATATGGGAAACTTTCAGCAAGAGAATTTTTACATCTCGTTGCTGCCCTTTATCGGGTACCTAAAAATGTCATGAAGGAACGAGGGGAACAGCTTTTGGCCATGTTTGGACTTCAGAACCGAGGGGATGAATTATTGGAGGGATATTCTCACGGCATGCGGCAAAAGGTGGTATTAGCGTCAGCGCTGATCCATCAGCCTAAGGTAATCCTCCTCGATGAACCGACGGTTGGTCTTGACCCTGCCAGTGCGCGTCTCTTGAAAGACGTCTTACAGGAGATGGCTCGACAGGGAGTTGCTGTTTTTGTCTCTACTCATATTCTAGAGATTGCTGAAAGAATGTGCCATCGTGTCGCCATTCTCAAGGAAGGTCAACTAATTGCTCAAGGCAGCCCGGAAGGACTCCGTCAAAAGGCTGGACACGGTGGAGAGAGCTTAGAAGATATCTTCCTAGAGCTAACAGGTGGTAACGAAAATGCAGAATTAATTAGAAGTTTGGAGGAGGGATAAGGAATGAAACTATTACTTCCTCCCCCGCTGACGGACCCACCGACAGAGCAAACCTTTAGACAAGACTTTATGTTGTTAGTAAAAAACCAACTGCGAGTGAGTTGGAATAAGATGCGACATAGGCCAGTGGGTGCTTTGATCGGAATGGTTGTCGTGTTGTTTGGATTGATCGCCATCGTTGGTTCCTTGGGATATTTTGCTTATGGTGCATTGCAGACGATGCCCCCTCAAACTGTTCAGGGGTTCCTCTCATTGTTATTTATGGTTGGATTAGGCGGTCAAATTTTCTTTGGTATCACCGCGGCGTTTGCTGCCTTATATATGTCGGATGATTTAGAACTGCTTTTCATGGCCCCTGTCCCTATTAAGGTCGTTTTTGCTGTAAAGTCCCTCTCGGTTATCGGAAGTAACTTGTTGACAGCTCTTTTATTTGCCTTCTTACCGGGAGTTTTTTATGGTTTACTCTTTCAAGCTGGAGCCTCCTATTATTTTCTGGTTCTCTTAGTGGGCTTAGGATTGTGGGCAATCGGAACTGCAGTAGCTGAACTAATTAATCTACTGGTGATGCGTATTGTACCCCCTCATCGGAGCAAAGAAGCGATTGGCTTTATTGGGGCCATAGCAGGTATTCTGATAGCGATTCTTTTTCAGATACCGAATATGCTGATCAATAGGGAAGAAGAATTTAACCTTGGAGCTTGGTTATCAGGGCAGGAACAATTCCTCAGCGTGATGGACTTTTTTCCCTGGGGATGGGGCGCGCAAGCTTTAGTAGCTGGGATTTCAGGTAGCTTTCTTGAGGGACTAGGGTGGAGCATTCTGATTCTCTTCATGGGTGTATTCCTGTTTATGCTAGCGTTCAATCTTGTCGAGCGGGGCTTCCGTCGAGGTTTTATTTCCCTTAGCCAAGGGGAAGGCGGTAGACGTCGCAAAAAGCCAGCTACAATAGTTAGTGGAGAAACCGATCGGCAAAAAAAGAATACTTATTTGGTTTTTAAGGAAGAAGCCGTCGGTTCTGCTTCGCCTTGGTTAGGAATGTGGGCAGTGGCTAAGAAAGATTTACTGGCTATGAAACGTGACACCCGGGAATGGTTTGGCTATATGGTTCCTTTGATTATCATGCTTTTCTTTGTCGGCCAACACCTATTTCTGAATGTGCAATCTAGCAATAACACCTTAATAGCCGTTTTAATAATGTATACCATTATGTTCAGCGGTAATATGGCTCTGCAATCCTTCGGTCGAGAGGGAGAATCAGACTGGCTCTTAAACAGTGTCCCCCTTGCTGGATGGCCTGTGGTATGGGGGAAATTAGTGGCAGCAATTCTTCCAACCCTAGTGCTAATGGAGGCTCTATTAGTTGGTACGGCCTTAGCGATTGGTGTTTCCCTGACCCTAATAGCCGCCCTGGCGTTTGGAGCGGTGCTCCTCTCCCTGGGATCGAGCGCCATCGGCCTCTTTTACTCCATCAATAACTGCCGCTATAATCCAGATACTCCACAACAAAGGATTTCCCCCGGGGCTTCCTTAATTATGTATATTGTTAACTTGTTTTTTATCCTCTTCTTAGCGCTAGGTCTTACCTACCTTTTTCTACCTGATGAGTTAGTCGTGATCCTTCGGGAAATGCCGCCAGTTTCCTTCGAAGGGGGTTTTCTATCAGGGATAATCTATGGACTGTATCTCTTGAGCAGGCCTCTGTTATGGGCTGATTCTTTGCGGATTTTACTGGGAATAATCGTAACTGCAGGAGTATGGTCCATAATGTTCTTTGGCTTTATGGCTGCTACCGTTCGGCAAAGCCGGAAAGGCTTTCGGGTTGAGATTGTAACGGGTAAAAAAACTAGGAAGACAGCTAAGTGAAACAGGGGGACAGGTGTAGTGTTTCAGGTAAGAAGAAACATGGGGATATTAGTTGTTCGTGGTAAAAAGAAACAAAGGGGGCAGGTACGCTGTTTTAGAAAGCAACTTACCTGTCCTTCTTTTTGTTTCAAACAAAAACTATTAGGTTAAATTGCCAACATAATGTTAGTTATTTAGGCAATAATAAGCTTTGGAATAAACAATTAGGGAGGTTTCTAAATGCAAAACACTAATAATTCTCAAGGAACTCAACAAACTCCTCAACAGTTCGAGCAACAAGCTCAACAGGCTCAACAAGGTGAGCAAAAAGCTGAAAACTTTAACGCACAAAATTCTAGCAGTCAAAGCGGTATGCAACAAGGTCAAGCACAACAAGGCCAATTTACAAGTGCTGCACAACAGCAAAACCAAAATATGACTCAACAAGAAATGAATCAGAAGCAACAAGCTTTCAAACAGAGTCAAAATCAACAAAATGGGCAAAACCAGTTTGGCCAAAGTTTTAAATAGACTTAGATTTGGAAACCGAGAGACAGGTGCGTTGAGTGAATAACGTACCTGTCTCTTTTTCGGACTGTTTTCCCAAGATGTAATCTATGTTATCCTATTATAAATTGAATTATGATGGGGTGGCAAAGTTTGAAGGCAATTATGCTGGGCATCTTGGCAGCGCTTTTTTTTGCAGTGACCTTTGTGCTAAACCGCTCTATGGATTTATCGGGTGGTAGTTGGATATGGAGCGCAGTGCTAAGGTATGTTTTTATGGTACCGCCGCTGCTTCTTCTTGTTTTAGCAAGGAAAAATCTGAAACCGCTCTTGATAGATATGCGCGAAAGACCCATGATATGGCTTATATGGAGTACTGTTGGCTTCGGTATTTTCTATGCGCCACTTTGCTTTGCAGCTGATTATGGACCGGCTTGGTTGGTCGCTAGCATGTGGCAGATTACGATTATTGCAGGTTCTCTACTTGCTCCACTTTTTTATACTACAATTCGATCAGAAACAGGGTTAAAGAAAGTTCGTTCTTCTATACCCATGAAAGGGCTTTCCATTTCTCTGATCATCTTATTGGGAATCGCACTGATTCAGCTACAGCAGGCTCAGGTACTTACAGCCAAAGAGATCACCTTCGGAATTTTACCCGTGTTACTCGCTGCCTTTGCTTACCCACTGGGTAACCGTAAAATGATGGCAGCATGTGGGGGAAGATTCGATACGTTTCAAAGAGTCCTTGGAATGACATTAGCAAGTCTCCCTTTTTGGCTTATATTATCACTTATTGGAGTGGCGAAAGTAGGGCTCCCGAGTGGTAATCAGACGATGCAATCGGTGATTGTCGCACTTTCCTCTGGTGTCATTGCCACGATCCTCTTTTTCTCGGCAACAGATATGACAAAGGGCAATGTCCATAGGCTAGCAGCAGTGGAAGCGACTCAGTCTGGGGAAGTGATTTTTGCACTTCTTGGAGAATTGATAATTCTTCATGGACCGTTCCCAACGTTTTGGTCTATTGTAGGAATGCTTCTTGTCGTTCTAGGCATGATTTTGCATAGTTTCCTGGGACAGGGAGAAAAGG
>NZ_JABZFS010000091.1:0-32637 GCF_014237355.1 Desulfosporosinus sp. | reverse complement strand
GGTTATTGATTAAGAATTGAGAGCTATAGTTTTCTATGAAAACAGGCAAGGCATCCATGAAAATATCCACCCTTTGAAATCATTATTTCAAAGGGTGGATATTTTACAACATTTCAACAATAATATAGCGATTACCAATAATAGTTTATTGCAAAACGATAAAACATCTGTTAAAATTAAATCAATAAAACAAGTGAGGTGCTTTTTATGAAACCAGAAACACTCTTTCTAAAGGTCGTTGTAGTTCTTATGGGGCTTCCTGTCCTTGCTTTGTGTATCTTTTTGTTACCTGAGATAGCTAAGTTTTTTGCAGAATTGAATCCACAGTTAGCTTATTTGCAATACCCCTTTTTAATTGGGTTGTATGTAACAGCGTTAGTATTCTTCGTTGCATTATACCAGACTCTAAAACTTTTAAGCTATATTGACAAGAACCAGGCGTTTTCGGAATTATCTGTAACGGCTTTAAAGAATATCAAAAACTGTGCCATCACCATCAGTGCCCTGTATGTGGTATTTATGCCGCTTATATATCTCATGGCAGAGGTAGACGATGCCCCAGGGATTATTTTAATTGGAATGGTCATTATTTTTGGTTGCATTGTGGTTGCAGTCTTTGCTGCTGTTCTTCAAAAGCTATTAAAAAATGCCATAGAGATAAAATCCGAAAATGATTTAACGGTTTGAGGTGAAAACAATGGCAATTATAATTAATATTGATGTGATGCTGGCTAAAAGGAAAATGAGCGTAACAGAACTTTCGGAGAAGGTTGGAATAACCATGGCTAACCTTTCTATATTGAAAAATGGCAAGGCAAAAGCGATTCGATTATCAACCTTAGAGGGGATTTGTAAGGCCTTAGAATGTCAGCCTGGAGATATTTTGGAATACAAACGTGACAAAGACACTCAAGGCTAAAAGATCGAGATGTGTGACAGTCTAAAAGAGAAAGGGAACAGGAATGAAAGTAAAATTAATCCAGCCAGAAATGAGTCTTAGGCCTATGGATTCAGAGTTTAAACGCTTAATGTCCCCTTCCTTGTCCCTTTTAGTATTAGCCGCTCTTACTCCGAAGGAACATTCAATGATCATTGAAGATGAAAATGTAAATCCACTTTACTTAGAGGATTCCCCTGATTTAGTTGGGATTACAGTGAATGTTGATACCTCAAATCGAGGGTATCAAATTGCCGAGTATTATCGCAAGAAAAAGGTCCCGGTTATCCTTGGTGGGATTCATGTCAGTGCAAATCCTGAAGAAGCCTTACAGTTTGCAGATTCTGTTTGTATTGGAGAGGCAGAAAACGTTTGGCTTGATATTCTTTCTGACGTAAGTAGTGGTCAACTAAAACCAACCTATTATTCCACGAAACTAGTTGAACCTAGTAAAATACCCATTCCACGCTGGAGCCTAACCCCATCCGGGAAATACCTCTATACCAATATCGTCGTTACCAGCCGTGGGTGCCCCTTCAAATGTGAATTCTGTTACAATAGTTGTGATTATGTACACCATCAATATCGCAATCGGCCAATAGCCAATGTAATTGAAGAAATAAAACGACTAAAAACTAAACATGTTATGTTCATTGATGATAACCTAATTGGTAATATCCCCTGGACCAAAGCATTTCTTAAGGAAATTAAACCCCTTGGTCTAAAATGGAATGCCGCAGTATCGGCTAACCTACTCAGTCATCTGGATTTATTAGATCTAATGCAAGAGAGTGGTTGCCAAAGCCTATTTATAGGATTCGAGTCAATTAATGAACAGTCCATTCAAAGTGTTCAAAAGTTCCAAAATAAAAGGGAAGATTATGAGCGCTTGATCAATGAGCTGCACAAACGGGGTATCATGGTAAATGCGAGCCTTGTCTTTGGCTTTGATCATGATTCTCCCCAAGTGTTTCAAAACACTCTAGACTGGTTAGTAAAAAACAAAGTGGAAACGATGACAGCTCACATTCTCACACCCTACCCCGGTACAGTTTTATATGAAAGGTTCTTTGCGGAGGGAAGGATTATTGATTTTGATTTAAGTCATTATAATACTTCAAACGTTGTCTTTACTCCTAAACAGATGACCCAAGAAGAGTTGCTAAAGGGGTATTTATGGATTTACAAAGAATTTTACTCCTTCAAAAATATTTTCAAGAGAATACCAGACCATCCCAAGCAGAAAGTACCTTATCTTTTATTTAGTTTAATCTATCGTAAATTTGGCAAAGTCATTTCTAAAATTGCTAGTTTTGGTTTTATGAGTTCTTTAGGAAGATTAGCAAGAAAGCTGTCTTATCATATTGAATAGCTCTAGAAATTCTAAAAGGTTTAACCCCTTATACTTCTCTTGAAGGAGATAAGGGGTTTATGTTGTTTCAAGATCCCACGATTTCAAGAAAAGAAAATGCCTACTGCCGACAAGCCTCCTCGTGAGTAAATCCTAACTTAGTGTGGATGAAGATGGAGTTTTGTCCAATGAATTACTTGGAATATGAGGTTTAGGCTCAAATAAGTCCTTGTGACCTAGTAACAGGGTAAGTAATCCTGCGGTAACACCCCAAATAGAACTAGATATACTCATGGTAACGTTAGTAAGAATATCGCTTGGATATGCTTTAGGAAATTTACTTGTCCCAACTTTTATAAACAATCCCCTAAAGAGACCAAAACTAACTATACCACTTAGTAAGCCTTTAATTAACGCATTCTTTTTATTAACCTTTCCCGTCGAAGTAATCAAATAAACGGCTGCTATTCCGTTTAGACTTCCTACAACGAAATCACATAACAACCCAAATATTGTTCCCTTTTTACTAAAAACTTTGTAGGTAGGGATAAAAACGCTTGCAGCAAGGTCGCTACACTTTCGGGTAGTTATATCAGCGTTAAATAAAGTCAGGCATAATAGATTTTTGGGAATGTCTGCTAATAAACCTACCACTAGACCGAGGATTAACTTGTCTTTTATTTTCCGCATTATTTTCTGACTCCCTTTTTAAAATTTGGTTATATCTTTACCATTCTAAAAAAAACTACTAAGGTAAATATTTACTAAGAAGTGCATGGGGGTAAGATTAAGAATAATCAGCAGCTTAAAATGAATTGCTGTTGAGTCCTTCCATAGTTGCGTTTTTCTAGATTTAATTTATACTTTAAGTATTAAATGTGGCGAGGAGCACTGGCATGAGCATGAAATTTATTAAACGAATACCGACGGCAGAAGAAATCATTGAGCAGTTACCGTTACCGAAACATATAAGTAGCCTTCGAAACAAACGCGTTGACGAAATGAGGAATGTTTTTGCCAATAAAGATGATCGGTTTATCCTCATCATTGGCCCTTGCTCGGCAGATAATGAGGATTCGGTCTGTGAATATATCGGGAAATTGGCTGAAGTCCAGGAAAAGGTGAAAGACCGACTATTGATCATTCCGAGAATTTATACCAATAAGCCTCGTACTACTGGCGAGGGTTATAAGGGTATGGTTCACCAACCTGACCCCGGTAAAAAGCCTGATTTATGCGAGGGTATTAAAGCCATTCGCAGACTGCATATCAGAGCATTATCCGAATTTAGTATGCCGGCAGCAGATGAAATGCTATATCCGGAAAACTATAGTTATCTTTCAGATGTTTTAGGCTATATCGCTATAGGGGCACGGTCGGTGGAAAATCAGCAGCATCGTCTCACGGTTAGTGGAATTGACTTACCAATTGGTATGAAAAATCCGACCAGCGGAGATCTAACCGTTATGTTAAACTCAATTATTGCTGCTCAGAGTCGTCATACCTTTATCTATAACGGCTGGGAAGTTGATACTCAAGGAAATTCCTACGCTCATGCCATTTTAAGAGGTGCAGTCGACTTTACTGGGCGAAATATCCCTAATTATCATTTTGAAGATCTGATTCATACTGCCGCCGAGTATGACAAACTAGACCTGCAAAATCGGGCCATCATCGTCGATGTCAACCATTCCAATTCAATGAAACGATTCTATGAACAGCCGAGAATCGCTCGGGAAGTTTTATTAAGTAGAAAGTACGATGGGTTACTTAAAAAAATGATTAAAGGTTTGATGATTGAAAGCTATCTAGTTGAAGGTAGACAAGGCATCGATGAAAATATCTACGGAAAATCCATTACAGATGCATGCTTGGGTTGGGAGAGTACCGAAAAGCTTATTTACTATATTGCAGAGAATAGTTAATTACCCAAAAGGCCAAGGTTTGGCCTTTTGGGTATCTTATCAGACTCCCATGCCGCTATGTGGCACCACTGATGAATGAAAATAGGTCCTTTGGGTCGGGTAGCTTCGCCCACATCCGCTCACCGCAGCATTCCAAGGCTCGCCCACTCGCCGGTACGGGACTTCGCCAAACCTCTGGGTAGTACCTGATGTGAACCCTTGGCTACGTTTCCCCGCACCGGCTTGTGGGCTTTTACCGCCTCTCCATGCAATGGGTTCGCTTCTGTGGACAAAGCTGCCCTGCTTGCGGGTCTGGAGATTCTTCAGATTGTTTTGGAGCTTTCGGGTTCCTTTTTTCAGGGCAGAAAGTATAACTTTAATGTCCTCTTTCACTCATGTCATCCTGAGCGTTAGCGAAGGATCTAGATCCTTCAGTCGTACCTCCTTCCGGATGACATAGCCTTTGAGTTGCTTTCGTAGCAAAGACATGTATAGTAAAAAGACGCGTAGCGTTTTTCTTATTTTTAGGTTACTTATTTTAAGAAAGAAGGGCAAACATTGGAGACAGACATTATAATGCGTATGGCAACTAAAGAAGATGCAGAAGAAATTTTGGAAATATATGCACCTTATGTTACTGATACCGCAATCTCTTTTGAATATCATGTTCCTTCTGTTAAAGAATTTGCAGAAAGAATTACTCATATAATGAAAAAATACCCTTACATAGTTGCAATAGAAAACAATCGTATTATTGGTTATGCCTATGCGTCAGCATTTAAAGAGCGGGCGGCATACGATTGGGCAGTTGAGACTACGGTATATCTAAGGCAGGATTGCCGAGGTAAAGGTGTTGGTACGAAATTGTATTTAGCTTTGGAAGAAATATTAAGGAAGCAAAATATTCTTAATCTAAATGCGTGTATCGCATATACCTCGATCGATAATGATTACCTTACCAATTCAAGTACATATTTTCATAATCAATTAGGGTATAAGAAAGTAGGACATTTTACAAAGTGCGGATACAAGTTTGAAACTTGGTACGATATGATTTGGATGGAGAAAATGATTGGAGAACATTCTTTCAATCCAAAGTCTGTCATTCCAATTACGGATTTGCACGGATTATTAAAAGGGCTTTAGCATCTTACATAGCATCTGCCGATGGAAGGCAGGTGCTTCTTTATTACTTTTTGTTACGACACTTTATGATATAATTATTAAAAATTATCCGCCAAGAGGGAGACATTGATGCCATGCCATCTGCTACAAATCCTGTGATCGTCCAAAGTGATCGATCCGTTCTCTTAGAAGTCCACAATCCTCTTTACGAAGAGGCTCGTGATACCTTAGCCATCTTTGCTGAACTGGAAAAAAGCCCGGAGTATATCCATACTTATCGGATTACTCCGTTATCGTTATGGAACGCTGCCTCAAGCGGTATCAGCGTTACGGAAGTGTTGAAGGGTCTGGAGCACTACAGCAAATTTCCTCTGCCGGACTCCGTACGCACGGAAATCCAGCAACTCATGGGCCGCTACGGCTTAGTGAAGCTCCTTCGGGACGGAGACAAGCTTCTGCTTACGGCCGAAGATCCTGTGATTCTCTTAGAAATCATCCGTCATAAAGAGGTCAAACTCTTACTGGCCTTTGAAGAACCAGCGAGGAGCAACGATTTCTCAACCCCAACGCTAACCCAAGTAGAAATCAACCCTGAAGCACGGGGGCAATTAAAACAGCTCCTGATGAAGCTCTCCTACCCAGTTGAAGACTTAGCGGGTTATAGCGAGGGCAATCCCTTACCCATGGCCTGGCGGGGCGAAAATCCTAAAGGAGAACCCTTTGCCCTGCGGTCCTATCAGCAAGAAGCCGTCGCAACCTTTCATCAACAAGGTTCGGTGCATGGAGGGAGCGGCGTCCTCGTACTCCCCTGCGGCGCTGGCAAGACCGTCATCGGGATGGGCGTGATGATGGAGTTGCAGTGTGAAACGCTGATTCTGACGACCAACAATAGTGCCGTCAAACAATGGCTGCGGGAGTTAAAGGATAAGACAACCCTGGAAGCGGAACAAATGGGGGAATATACTGGAGAGAAAAAAGAGATCTGTCCAGTAACCGTAGCCACTTATCAAATTCTCACTCATCGCACTCAGGCTGGTGGCAACTTTAATCACTTTCATCTATTTAATGAAAAGAACTGGGGTCTGGTCATCTATGATGAGGTTCACCTCTTGCCTGCGCCCGTCTTTCGAGCCACAGCAGAACTACAAGCAAAACGCCGCTTGGGTTTGACAGCAACTCTGGTACGGGAAGATGGCAAAGAAGATGAAGTCTTTAGTCTAATTGGTCCCAAGAAAATGGATGTTCCCTGGAAAGTCTTAGAGACCCAAGGCTGGATTGCCACTGCCGAATGTGTAGAGTGGCGAATCTCCATGAGTAAAGACCGTCGTATGGACTACGCTTTAGCCGAGGAAAAAGGGAAATTCCGGTTAGCAGCAGAGAATCCCCGTAAGTCGGACAAACTATCCGAGTTAATGGAGCGCCATAAAGAGGATCTGGTGTTGGTGATCGGGCAGTATGTGCGTCAACTCGAAATGCTTGCTCGAGAGTTAAATGCTCCTTTAATCACAGGTAAAACCCCCCAGCGGGAACGTGAGCGACTGTATGAAGAGTTCCGAAGCGGCCGACTGCACTGCTTAGTCGTATCAAAAGTGGCCAATTTTGCCATAGATTTGCCGGATGCTAATGTGGCGATTCAGGTTTCCGGAACCTTTGGTTCCCGGCAGGAAGAAGCCCAAAGACTCGGCCGCATACTCCGACCTAAGCAGGGTGACAGCAGAGCGTATTTTTATAGTTTGGTTTCGAAAGATACCAAAGAACAGGAATTCGCTATGCATCGTCAGCTTTTTCTAACCGAACAAGGGTATGCGTATAAAATCCTGATCGAGGAGGATCTTGAGCCATGACGAATTCAAAACCCCAAAAGTGGCGTCCCGTGTTTGGGGAAAAATTGCCGCCTGGGTTTAAACCACCCACTTACGCAGAGGAGCTTTCGGACAGTCCATCCGTACCAAAGGCAACTCCCCCTCAGACAAGTTCGAAATCGACCTCCAGAACAAAGGACGCTCCTATAAAGAAGCTTAAACCGAAAGCTTGGCCAGACTATTTTGCCAAGATGGATCCGGTGGAGCGGATTCTCTTTGCTTACATGGCCTATACCAAACCGGAGGATAGGAGTATCGATTATTTTTGTAGTTATGATCACGATGATTACCGTAGTTTTTGCTTTTTAGATCGATTTGTGCCAGGGCTAAGCTATCAAGGAGTTATAAGGCTTTTCACCAAATGGTTTAAAAGCGGCTTTTTGGCGGAGGGACGTTATTCCAAGACATTTACTTTTAAAGAAGAAGCTGCCAGATCCTTTTGGCGGTTTCTCAACACTCAAGTCCAATCTGATAATTATGAGCCGGAACCGCAAAAAACCTTTCGGGCAGATTTACCAAACACCTTGGATAACCTATTTAAGTTTCTTGTCTTGGTAGAACAGGGTGAGGTTCTTGTCACCCGTACTCACGAGATCAATAAACACTCATTAAAGCGCATTTTGGCTGCCTTAACAGAGCCGGCAGGATCTGACAAGGAATTTTGCCCAGAGAGTTATTTCTTCTGGCTCTTTTCCTTTGCTCGACGTTTTCGTCTGCTCGGACAAAGCGGGGATCGCTTGGTGTTGACGTCGGCGGGACAAGAATTGCCCGAGAGTATTAAAGTGGAAGACTTGCTTTGCGTAATTTATTCGGAGCACTTTGAATTGATTCAGAATAAAGGCTTTTTCGTGGTTCTGCCCGTCTTAAGCCGCTGTACCAAGTGGACAAGCTGGAGTCTTATGATCAGTAAGCTGTTTTCGGAAGATACCGTATGTAATCTCTTAACTAAAGAAACCGTCATCAGCCTTCTCGATCCACTGCGTTTTCTGGGCTTACTGGATTGGGGCAAGTATGAGCAGGATATTTTCCTGCGAGTCACTCCACTGGGCGAGTTGGTCATAGCTAAACTATTACAAGGGCACGAACTTGAAGACGATATTGAGATCAAGAACCTTACAGACTCCATCTATCCCATGAGCGGGCCCGATACAGCGTATGTCCAACCGAACTTCGAAATCTTGCTGCCGCATTCCGCCTCTTGGGCTGCCCGCTGGAAACTAAGCCAAATCGCTGTCCTCGAGCAGCAGGATCAGATGCTTAAATACCGTCTTGATAAGACCTATCTCCTAAACGCACTGAAACGAGGTATGCCAGGAGAAGACGTGCTCCCAGTTCTGAAAAAGCTAAGCACGTATCCTTTGCCTGAGAATCTGATACTCACGGTTCAGCAGTGGGTTGAGTCCTTTGGCCAAGTCTCCTTCCTGCAGCTCAGCCTCTTGGAATGCTCCTCCCCAGAACAAGCGGCATCTATCGCCTCGGCTCGTAAATACCGGCAGTATGTGCTGGGCTTATATAGCCCTACGGCAGTTATTGTTCGTGAGGTGGAAAAACTACGTAAGCTTCTAGAAAAACAGGGCATCTATCCTACCCCAGGGGTTTTGAATGGGGAGAGCGTTGGAAAGCGAAATGAAACGTCCTGATTCTTACCGGAAATTATCCTTAAAAAATGAAAGGGAGGAGTTTTTAGAATGGATAAATATATCGACTTAGCCAAAGAATTAAAGATGCTTAATGCTAAGATTATTTCCCATGAAGATATTTATTTCGATATAAGAGCGAACTTAAAATGTAAATGGGGTTGTGTAGATTATCTAAAACAAAGTATAAAATGTCATAGTAGAAATACTACATATTTAGAACGAATTGAAATGATAAATAGGTATAAGCGCATTATGATCCTTCATTCTCATAATGCTAATGAATTAAGCGCGGCACTGCTTGAACTTGAAAGAATTGCGTTCCTAGATGGCTATTATTTTGCGTTTGCGATACGGTCTTGTAATCTATGTAAAGTTTGCAGCGTCGATAGGGGAGAGCAGTGCCCTACTCCTGAGAAAATTAGGCCCTGTGATCAACTATTTGGGATAGATGTTTATAAAACTGCAAGAAGTTTAGGGCTTCCCTGTGAGGTACTAACAAGCAAAGAGGATACACAAAATCGCTATGGTTTCTTGTTAATTGATTAATTTACCCGGGATTAGTTAGTCATATCTTAACAAACTTAACAGGAGGGTTTGCAGTGGCCACGTTTGACGATTTCATGAAATTAGATATAAGAGTTGGTGAAATTGTAAAGGCTGAGGTATTTGAAAAGGCAAAAAAGCCAGCCTATAAATTGTGGGTTGATTTCGGTGAAGAAATTGGTATAAAGGGATCCAGTGCTCAAATCACGGAATGCTACAAGATCGACAATCTTATTGGGAAACAGGTTTTAGGCGTCGTTAACTTTCCTCCCAGACAAGTCGCTGATTTCATGTCTGAAGTATTAATCTTAGGAGTTTATGCAGAACAAGGGGTTGTTTTGATTCAACCAGATCAATCAGTAAGTAAAGGGAGTAGATTAGGGTAATAAGAATAGGTGAAAAAGGGCGCCAACCAGATTTATTAACTGAGTGGCCCCTTTAAAATGGCTGCGAGTATTTAGCTAGCAAATATAGCACGAAGGAGTTTACTAAATGATTAAGGTATATACTAATTATGTTGAATGTGACACTCATGAGGAAGCCATCGTAGCTCAGGCGATTATAGTTAACGAAATGTGTTTCATCCCCAAGATTTGTAATGACCGTGACATGTTTCTAGTTGAACATGAACTTGACGAGGACAAAATGAAAGAATTGCTAAGTGAAGTAGGTTTGACCTGCAAATAGATTACAAACAAGTGGATTGAAAGAAGTTCATTGTGCGCAAATGGTTAGTCCTGCAGGAGGAAATAGAATGGCCGATTGTCTTTTTTGTACATTGCCAGTGACAGACATCATCCTAGAAAATGAACGAGCTCTGGCCTTTTATGACAAGTTTCCAGTTAATGAAGGGCATGTTCTAATTGTCCCGAAGAGGCATGTCGTCAGTCTTTTTGATGCCACCCAGGAAGAGATTACGAGCATTTGGAAGCTGATTGAAGGAGTGAAAGAGTTGTTGGATCAACGCTTTCATTCCAATGGATACAACATCGGGGTCAATGTTGGTGCAGCTGCTGGACAGACCATTTTTCACATGCATGTACACGTCATACCACGCTATGATGGAGATGTTGAGGATCCGCGCGGAGGCATAAGGAAAATCAAGAAGAGTCTGGTACCTTATGTTGGGGAGGGAGAAGAATAACCACTCTGGCTATTAACTTTGACCCCGCGTGGTGGAATTTGGGAAAATTAAAAAGATGAGAGGCGGCCTCTCATCTTGTCCTACATGTAACTGCCTTAGTTTAGGGTGAGTCCATGCTAGATCTGGAAATAATGATCATAGGTAACGGAGAAAAATCACCGGTACTTATAAATTGACAGGGTTATACCTTACCTTCCAGATCTTCCATTAGTTTTACTACCTTATATAATGCGTTAAATTTGATGTGATCTTCTTTCGTCGTTCCATTAATCCCGTTAACTTTTTCACACTCAAATTTAATTTTGATAAGTAATTCATTCCACATTTTTTCATAATTCATGCAGCTCACTCCTCGTTTATACTCTACAGCAACTTGAACTTGTTATGTTAAGGAATTAATTATATTTTAACCCAAAATGACAGGCTATTCAATGGTATTCCTGGAATAATTATCGGTTTACTTTTAATCTTTAACCAGATTGACAGACCAAGCCACCGTTCACACAGTGAAACGGTGGCTTGTAAACGTTCTATGGATAATTAAACGTTGTAACTAGAACTTAATTATTTTTGGTTCCCCAGTAAAGCTAGCTATCGTAGCAGTTGCATCCTCTAAATACAATACCTGGGTATTGTCATCAGTTGCGGAGTACCGGGACTGAAGTGAAGGATAGCTTTCAAGCATACTCTGCTTGGCTACAACACGGTCATCCTCTACAGCAACAGCCTGAATGCGGATCCATTCTTGGCCATTAAAAGCGCAAATTTCAATTTTAGGGTTTGCCATGATTTGCTTGGAAACGTCCTTTACCCTACCAGTCTGAATATAAAACTTACCATCAAAAATATTGACAGTTCCAAAGGGACGAACTCGTGGCTGATCTCCATCAACGGTTGCTAAATAATAAGTCTGGCACTTTTTCAAAAAATCATATACTTCTTGCATAAGTAATCCCCTTTCAAATTCATACAATCAATTTACATTAAAAGTATTGAAATAACAAGTACGATAATATAGAATACATAGTATCTAAATATATACTATGGGGAGGAAATTATGGTATCGGAGAATGATTTGTTTGGGAAATGCCCTTATGTAACGGTACAGAAGGTTCTCTCAGGTAAATGGTCAATAATGATTCTTTATCATCTCGGTATAAAGACCATGCGCTTTGGAGAATTGCAGCGGCAGTTGCCCGATTTAACACAGTCAACGCTGACGAAACAGTTGCGAGCTTTGGAGGAGTATGGCTTGATTGAAAGAAAGATCTATCCGCAGGTCCCACCAAAGGTCGAATACTCTTTAAGTGATATAGGTATAAAGTTTAAAAAAGTGCTGTCTGAATTGGCAATATGGGGGAACGAATACATTGAAATACTTACGGCTCGTATGACAGTAAGTGATAAATAATCTGTGTTTCAGGTTATGCCAAGTGTCGGTTTAGAAGCCGGCACTAGTTTTATTTAATAGACTCGAACAGGAACATAGAAAATAAATGATCTATCTATCATTGACGGATATATCAGCAGATGATATATTGAATGTATCGTTGGTCGATAGATCGGAGGTTGATGGATTTGACTAACAGCACGCCGTTAACAGAAGCATTATTCTATATTCTCTTGGCAGTGAAAACACCGAACCACGGCTACGGGATTATTCAGGATATAAGCGATATGACGGGGGGAAGGGTCGTCTTAGGACCGGGGACTTTATATGGGGCGATCAACTCCATGCTGACCAAAGGATGGATTAGGTTATACAGTGAGGATAAAGAATCGAGAAAGAAAAAGGAATACCTGCTGACGAGTCTCGGGAGAGAAGTGTTTCTGAATGAAGTCCACCGACTAAAAGAACTAATCAAAAATGCCGGAAAAATGGATGAGCAGGGGGCATGAGAGATGTTGAAGTTTAAACTGTTTTATGACAAGGATGCAGAAGAAGATTGGCTAAAGGAAATGTCTTTAAACGGGTGGGCTTTTAAGAAATTTTTTCTTGGCGTGTACACATTTGAGCCCTGTGAACCGGGCGAATACAATTACCAGATAGATTTGCTGGATAACTGGAACGGTAATAAGGATGATTATGCTAGATTTATGGAGGATATGGGAGTTGAAGTCATCAGCCAGTGGTGGCGATGGGTTTATCTACGGAAAAAGGCTGCAGACGGTCCCTTTGAAATGTATACGGATGCCCAGTCCAAAATTGCTCATTACACTAAAATTATGAAGTTTTTCCAAATCGCTTTGGTGCTCGAGATCGTTTGTTTCATAATAGAGCTTATGGCAGTGATTAAGACAGGGGATGTGTTTTTTGGAATCCTTACGGGAGTAATTGGGATAATTGCTCTGGCTTTGTTAAAGATCGTATGGAAATGCAAATGGAAAATTGACCAATTAAAACGCGAAGAAAATGTATGATTTAACCCTGGATTACTACGTTTTAAAAAGACAGCACTCGCAACACGTTAAACGTGTCTACGGGTGCTGTCTTTTAAGTTGCAGGTCAAAGGTAAATATGTTGTTCTAATAACAGGAGATAAAGAATATATGGCGAATTTTACACTTATATAGATGAAAATTGCAGAATTAATTATGAGCGAAAGGAATGATCATCTTGCAGACAAACGTAAATCTTTCCGCGCATAAGAAAATTATTATTGCTCTCCTTGGATTTGTTCTTATAACAGGTTTCACTATGCTAGCCGTGTATAACCAATACGAAGCACAGAAACAAATTCGTTCCCAGACAGAACTGCATGCTCAGCAATTACAAGAGCAAGAACGCCAGCAAGCCATACAGGATCAGCAAGTTAAAGACACGGCACGGCATGATGCCCAAATACAGAGCGATCTTCAAAAATATCGAGAAGCTCAGGTTGCTGAGAAACGTTTGGTTTCTTATAATGGACCGATTGAGCATATTTTTTTCCATCCGCTACTGGCTTATCCCTCCCGGACCTTTGATGGAGATGCGGATTCCAATGGGTTTAATCAGTATTTTGTGACTGTAAGTGAATTCAAAAAGATTCTCGACCATATCCATTCCAATAATTTTATTTTGGTCAACCCAAATGCTTTATATGAGGAAAAAGTTGAGGACGGGAAAACGGTCTTGGTGAGGAAAGAGCTAAAGCTTCCTCCCAACAAGAAACCGCTCATCTTGTCTGTTGATGATGTTAATTATCCGGATTACAAATCAACCAACGGGACGATCAACAAACTGATTCTCGATTCTGACGGCAATGTGGCGACTTATTCCGTATCTCCAAGCGGAGAAAAAGTCATCTCCCAGGATAACGAGATTATCCCGATTATCGATGCCTTTGTCGCTGAACATCCCGACGTTTCCTTCCAGGGAGCTAAGGGAATTCTAGCCTTGACAGGTTATTACGGGATATTGGGTTATAATACCAATAAATTGGATTCCCCTTCCTATCCGGAAGAGCGGAAGACTGCCTTAACAATAATTAAACGACTGAAAGAAACCGGCTGGACCTTTGCCTCCCACGGATACAGCCATCTGGATGCCCGGGCAGAGTCGTATCAAAGTTTAGATAAAGACACATTGCGATGGAAAGAAGAAGTGGGATCCCTAATCGGCCCAACCAATATCTATGTTTATCCTTTTGGCAGCTCGGTGTTGCCTGGGAATCCCAAATTCCAGTACCTGCTTGATCAAGGATTCAATATTCTCTGTTCCGTGGGACCCACTCCCTATCTGAAAGATTCGACTGACTATGTGATGATGGACCGGAGGCATATTGACGGGATCGCACTGTATAACCAGGAAGCAATTCTGAAGAATCTTTTTGATGCCAAGTCTGTCTTAGACCCAGTTCGGCCTCCGTTAAAGGCCGGGTCCTAACTTTTTCCTAAGGAGATTTAAGGTGATTAGCGAGAAGGATTTCTTTGAAGAGATCAAGGCCAGAGGTTTTGATTTAACGGAACAGCAAAAACGGGCTGTGGTTCATAACCAGGGCCCACTTTTGCTTTTAGCTGTTCCCGGCGCAGGTAAGACGACGGTTCTCACGGTTCGTTTAGCCTATTTGATTCTGGTAAAAAACATAGACCCTCGAAGGATTCTTTGTCTAACCTTTGGACGGGCAGCAGCCAAGGAAATGCGTGAACGGTTTGTTACGAAATATGGAGCAATGGTCAGCAGTCAAAAGGAAGGGCGAGGGGAAATTCAATTTTCTACGATTCACAGCTTCGCTTATGAGGTAGTTCGAAAGGCCTTTCGACAAAAAGGTACAAGATTTGAACTTATTGAGGAACAAACAGGTGCTGAAAGCAAGATGGGAGTTCTTCGCAGAATCTACGAAAAGCATAACTCTTCCTCAATCACCGACGAGCAACTGGAAGGGCTCCAGAATACCCTTTGTTACGTAAAAAATACCTTAAGCAAACCCGAAGAGCTTTTGAATTGTGACATTAAGAATTTCCCTCTTATTTTTAAGGATTATGAAGACTATAAGCAAAGCAGCCGGCCGCGTCTGATTGATTATGACGATATGCTTTCTCTTGCCTATCAAGAGTTAAAGGAAAATCCAACCTGCTTAGAGTATTACCGAAACCGATTTGACTATATTCTTACGGATGAGAGCCAAGACACGTCCCTTCTACAGCACAAAATTATTGAAATGATCGTTAAACCTAGAAACAATATTTTTGTAGTAGGGGATGATGATCAATCAATTTTCGGGTTTCGTGCAGCTGAACCAAAGTATCTATTAGAGTTTGAACAGACCTACCCTGGGTCAAAGATTCTTCGCATGGAGCAGAACTTTCGCTCGACTCCGCAGATTGTGGACGTGGCCTGTGGTTTTATTCGTACCAATAAGCTGCGGTTTGATAAAGCCATGTTCACCAAGAATCCCAAGGGGGGCATCCTTCAGATCAGGCAACTTGAAGGGAATAGGGAACAATATCAATTAATTATTCAGAAACTCAAGAATCAAAAGGATTTAGCCAAAGTAGGGATTTTGTATCGAAATAATTTATCCGCCATTTGTTTAGCAGATGAGTTAGATCGGGCTAATATTCCCTTTTATATGCGTGAGTCAGGTAAGCAGCGGTTTTTCTCTCACTGGGCCATTAACGATATGTTAAATTTCCTTCGTTTCTCTTTTAACGATAAAAGCTTAACTGTCTTGGAGCGGATTTGGTCTAAGTTAAGTTGTCCTATTCGCAAACAACATCTTGAATTACTAAAGCAAATGCCAATAGATCGTTCAATCTTTGAAATCTTGGCGGAACAAGAGGGAGTGACCTCAAAGGCGAGAACTAAGTATTTAGATCTCAAGAAATGGTTTAAGGAGCTTAATGCTCTTTCCCCGGCTAAGGCGATCCCTTATATCCGAAATCAACTGGATTATGACAAAGCGATGAAGCGAATGTGTGAGTCCTTAGGCTTTTCCGAAGACTATGTGGGAAGTCTCTTGGATGTTCTAAGTTCAATTGCTCAAAACGAACCGACAATTGTGGATTTTGCTAATCGTTTAACGCATCTTGAAAAGCAGATGATGTCCTCCTATATAAATAAGCACAAAAATGTCGTGACTCTTTCAACCATCCATTCTGCCAAGGGTTTAGAATGGGATCAAGTCTACCTAATTGATCTTGTCGAAGGGATTATTCCCGAATGGGAGACGATCAAGGCTGAACAAGATGGGAAGAAGGAATTATTAGAGGAGGAAAGACGTCTTTTCTATGTAGGCATGACTAGGGCCAAACGAGAGTTGACCTTATGTTCTATGAATTACCATTATCATAAACGAGTGAAAGCTTCTCGCTTCCTTGGCGAAGTCAGCCTAGTGCTGCAAGGTAAAGATCCTCAAGAAGTGACCACTCAAAAAGTATCGACTCCTCTAAGTGATTTAGTCCCCGGGTTGGTTGTACAACATAGATCATTTGGAGAAGGAGTTATTGTTAAGGATGAAGGAACTATGATTGTCGTTCGTTTTAAGGACAGTTCTCAGCGATCCTTCATGAAAGATATCTGTGCCAAGCAAAGGTTGATATGGGCTGTTTAAACAGCAAACAGAATACTTAATGGTTAGCTAAAAAATGACATTACAGAGACCGATCACAAACGGCGTGATCGGTCTCTGAGGATTTTATGGAGATTTTGACAACTCAACTATATCTTGCCCTGCTCAGACCCATCCAATTTCATCATATATACCGATGAGTCACCTGTCATGACTGACAACCCTCTTGTATAAAATACCCAATCACCTACTATATTTATAGCATTTATTTCATCCTGATCCGAGAGCTTTGTTCGACCAGAACCATCAATTTGAATTTTGTAGAGTTTGTACCCATCCTCTTTATTGCTGTAATAAATCCACCCATTATGCACATTTAAGGTTTCGGTTGCATCACTGGTAACTTCCTTTTTATCGGTACCATCAAGATTGGCGGTGTAAATTTTCCCATTACCATAACTTATATAGAAAAACTTATTACCACTTATGCTAAATGAGCTTACATCATCCTCCACAATCATTGTATCCGCAGTCCCATCCATATTCACTCTGTTTATCGAATAAGGCCCCATCACGGATGCCGGCTGATAATAAATATAACCGGAATTCATAAAGATGTTTCTAGGATTACTTATAATTTGTTTTGAAGCATAAAAACCATCGCCATCAATAAATAGGCCCCCATCATTGGCGTAGTAGACTTGCTTGTATACCGCGTTGACATAGCGGATGTTTGTTGCTGCAATAAGATAAGGATTAGGGTGATAATCACTTAGCACTTTTTTATATAAGTCATGCACGTTATCAAAATATATGGAATTTCCAATAGCGCTTAAATATCGGGCACTATAGCCTAATACTTTAGTCGCCTGTGACCCATCCGGCTTCATTTTATATAATAGACGATTATCCAAACCACTTGAATAGTATATCCAACCATTACTTGCAGCGGCTAGCCCCATGTTATGAATATTACTTTGAATATTACCGGGGTCGATGTTACGCAGGGATTTTAAAGTGCTAAATACATTTTCAGAAACAACGCTTGTACCACCTAAGGCCACGATGGTTTTGGGCGAAAGGAAGCTGAGATAGACCGAGCTTACATTCTCAGGGATCTCGTTTGGTTTAACTAAAACGATAGGGGATAGAGTTGAACCGGCAAAAATTGAACCAGCCAGAGCATCAGGGAAATTTGTTCCAGTTGCCACGAAAAGATTAGGACTCAGGTCGCCAAAGAGAGCGTCGGCGATCAAAGCTGAGGTCTCATACTGGTCAAAGCCTCCAAAACGTCGGAAGTTTGCGGCTTCGAAAAGGCCGTGGAGTTGTTCCTCAACCTGAGAACTAACCGCACCCACTCCTCCAACTATCGTAATATCCGTTGGTTTAAGATCTTTGAGATAGGCTAGAGTCTCAGCCGGGATGTTGTTCTTCTGAACGAGAACCATTGGGATACCGTGAGCAGAAGTATAAGGGGATATCGATAGAGAATCCGGGAAATTTTGTCCGGTAGCGATAATAACTTCCCCGCCTCCAGAAGGCTTGACGTGTTTAGCAATCGTTGCAGCAGTTCCATAACTAGTAACACCAGCAAGACGCTGAACAGTATAGTGATAATAGGGCTTATCCTTTAGCTCTGCTTCCAGAGCTGACGATACGACTGCCGTTCCACCAAGGATATAGATTTTGCCTTCGGGCATGAGAACTCTTTTAATCTCGTCAATCGTCTTCTGATTATCTCCATAAGGGCTAACCAGCAAAAGAGGCGCATTTTCTAACACACCGAGGCTCGCTCCGGCTAAAGCATCAGGAAAATTAAAGCCAGTAGCAAGAAGTACTGCGTCTGTACTAGAATCAGCAGGGAACATTTTTTGAGAAATAGCGATAGAAGTATCAATTCGGTCGTAACCAGCAAGTCTGGTACTGGTTGGAAGAAGGGGGTTCACTACTGGACTGGGGTTTGCACCAAAGGCGGGTTGGACGGCAATAATTGAGGATAACATTAATAGACTTATCATCATGAGTGTTAAGATGCCTTTACGCATTATCAATGGTTCACTTCTCCTTTTAATATTAGTCACTATCTAGAATTAAAGCACGTAAGTTAATTCGTTTATCTAAGTAGATTTCCTCTTGGCAAATTAAACCTAGAAAGATAACAGAGGATAGGGTCATGTCTCCTTGCTATCTGCCCCCAAATTTGGATCTATTTACTAAACAATGAATAGCGTTAAATTCCTAGTCCTAAGCGAATTATTCCTTAAAGGAGCTTAAGGAGGATGAGTTTGAAAAAAATAGTTGTAATAATATCTACTTTCGGTTCTATTAATGGGTTGCAGCACACAATCTATTTTTAAGGATAAAGCTGCTGTTACTGAAAAGGAAAAGACTGTTGCAGAACAAATCTCACAACAACCCGAACCCATCTCAGAAGAAACTCAGGAAGAGACAAAACCGGAATCAATTAAAATAAGTGAGCCCGTAACGAATAACTTGACTGGTAAGCAGTCAAGTGTAAATGCAGAACCGAACCAGACTAAAGCTCCAGTAGCACAGCCCACAAAAAAACCACAAAAAAGTGGAGACCAGGTATTAGGAGCGACTGATCCAAATGTTTCAGAATTACCTGATTGGTTTAACATTGAAGCCCCATTAACTCATAGTGTTCATCCCAAGAAAAATCTCATAATCAAGTGGACTGGAAGCGCGCACCAAACTTTTTTCTGTATATCCGGGATATGTCCAATGTGGAAATGAAGAGTATCTTTTCGGCTTATGTAGGCAATGTAAATAGCTATATCATTCCTGCGAATCTTCTGACTGAAGGTCACAAATATGGCATTTCACTTTATGCCACAAGTGGTACAAACAAAAAAGATCCAAATTATAAACAGCGTAGTTCAAGTAATATGGAACAGGTATTATATGGGAGATCTGTTACAATTCATACCTTGACTCCACCCGTTGTAACGTCTCCACAAAACGCTTCTGAACTTCCGAAAGCGGACGTGATCTTAAAATGGGTGAAGACCGGCTGGGTCAATGATAGTAACCTACCAATAGTCAGATACAAGATTGAAGTGGCAGACTCAACGGCCAATAACCCCATATTCTATGAAGAGACTCCTCAAGACAGTGTTATCATTGAAGGGTCTAAACTGATTTCAGGTCATTCGTACAACGTAAAAGTTACAGCACTAATTCGTCCATACATTTACGAAGAAACTGCAACAGCAGATAATACGAAATCAACCATAATAACCTTTAAAGTTAAATAAGTGTAGTGGAGCGAATCTATAGGATATTTATACTCAGTTTCATAACAAAAACCTCCCCCCTGATCGGGGGGAGGTTTTTCAAAAGACATTAATGTCGTCGTTTAAATTATGTCTTAGGCCAGGTCGAAACGATCTGCATTCATCACTTTATTCCAGGCAGACACAAAGTCATGTAAAAACTTATCCTGAGAGTCCTCACAGGCATAGACTTCTGCAATAGCCCGGAGTTGGGAATTTGAACCGAAGATAAGATCGACACGAGTGCCAGTCCACTTGAGTTCTCCTGTCACACGATCACGACCCTCGAACACGTTCTCATCCTCAGATGTAGCTTTCCAGGTTGTGCTCATGTCCAGCAGGCTCACAAAGAAGTCGTTGGTAAGGGTCTCTGGTTTCTTAGTGAAAACACCGTGCTGAGACTGTCCGAAATTAGCATTCATGACGCGCATGCCGCCAATCAGAACCGTCATTTCCGGAGCGGTTAAGGTCAGCAGTTGAGCACGATCAAGCAACAGTTCTTCCGCCGAGACGGAAAATTTGGCTTTTAAGTAGTTACGGAACCCATCTGCTGCCGGTTCGAGCACCGAGAATGACTTAACGTCAGTCTGTTCCTGGGTGGCATCCGTGCGTCCCGGCTTAAAAGGAACGGATAGATTGTGACCGGCATTCTTTGCAGCTTGCTCGATACCCGCACATCCGGCAAGGACGATCAGGTCGGCAAGAGAAACCCTCTTTTGGTTTGTCTGAGCACTGTTGAAGGACTTTTGGAGGTTTTCAAGGACGGAAAGCACAGCATTCAGCTGACTTGGTTGGTTAACTGCCCAATCCTTCTGAGGTTCAAGCCGGATGCGGGCTCCGTTTGCCCCGCCGCGTTTATCCGAGCCGCGGAAGGTAGAAGCCGATGCCCAGGCTGTTGAGACAAGCTGGGAGACGGACAGGCCGGAAGCTAAGATTTTCCCCTTGAGATCCGCAATATCTTGTTCGTCAATTAAGTCATAATCGACTGCCGGTACCGGATCCTGCCAGATCAAATTCTCCGCAGGAACCTCAGGACCGAGATAGCGTGAACGTGGCCCCATATCCCGATGGGTAAGCTTGAACCATGCACGGGCAAAGGCGTCTGCGAATTCCTCGGGGTTTTGAAGGTAGTGCCGAGCGATGGGTTCGTAGATCGGGTCGTAACGAAGAGAGAGGTCCGCGGTGGTCATCATGGGCCGGTGTTTCTTTGACGGGTCGTGGGCATCAACCACCATGTCTTCTTCCGCCACGTCCTTGGCCAGCCACTGATGTGCGCCCGCCGGGCTCTTGACCAGCTCCCACTCGTATTTGAACAGCACCTTCAGATAGCCCATGTCCCATTTAGTCGGGTTCGGCTTCCAGGCCCCCTCAATGCCGCTGCCAATCGTATCCCCGCCTTTGCCGCTGCCGAAGCTGCTCTTCCAGCCGAGGCCCTGTTCTTCGAGGCCGGCAGCCTCAGGTTCCGGACCGACATGGGTCGCATCCCCTGCACCGTGGCACTTGCCAAAGGTATGTCCACCGGCGACCAGGGCGACAGTCTCTTCATCGTTCATGGCCATCCGGGCGAAGGTCTCCCGAACGTCATGGCCGGAGGCCACGGGATCCGGGTTACCATTCGGTCCTTCCGGGTTCACGTAGATCAGACCCATTTGTACGGCGGCGAGGGGATTCTCGAGATCCCGGTCGCCGGAGTAACGCTTGTCGCCAAGCCACTCAGCTTCTGAGCCCCAATAAATGTCCTCTTCCGGCTCCCAGACATCCACGCGTCCGCCGGCGAAGCCGAAGGTTTTAAGTCCCATTGACTCGATAGCGCAATTGCCGGCAAGGATCATCAGGTCGGCCCAGGAAATCTTCCTGCCGTATTTCTGCTTGATCGGCCAGAGCAGACGCCGAGCCTTGTCAAGGTTCACATTGTCGGGCCAGCTGTTGAGGGGTGCTAAGCGTTGGGTGCCTGATCCCGCGCCTCCGCGGCCGTCGTTTGTACGGTACGTGCCTGCGCTGTGCCAGGCCATCCGGATGAAGAGCGGCCCGTAGTGACCGTAATCCGCAGGCCACCAATCCTGGGAGTTGGTCATCAAGGCATATAGGTCTTTCTTCAGGGCTTGTAAATCAAGCTTCTTGAATTCTTCGGCATAGTTATACTCTGAAGCCATGGGATTACTCAAGTTTGAGTTCTGATGAAGAATCTTGAGGTTCAATTGATTCGGCCACCAGTCCTTGTTAGAAGTGCCATCCCTTGCAGTGGGATTTTTCATTCTGCCTGTTACCGGGCATTTGCCATCCATAAAGTCCCCTCCTCAAATAATAGTCATCGAAAGTGTTGTATATCTAAATACCACCCGACCTTGACAACGATGCCTTAGCTAAGAAGTCAAGATTTTGTGTTATTTTTAATTAATGGCTTTTATCAATATGTGTTATGTAATAAAAAATATAAAATTATAATAATTGTAATTAATATTATATAGTATGATGACAAGGATGACAATAAAAAAACATGAAAATTTGAAACTTGGTTTCTGGAAATCCACTTATATTAGACTTAAAACAACAAGCCACCGTTTCACAGAAGTGCAACGGTGGCTTGTATGTGTGCCTTTATGGGTTGTTTTCTGAGTTACCTCGGAAGCTATGTCTGTACAGAGCGGCGCTGATCAGGGCAGTGAAAGGAACTGCAATAAATAGACCTATGCTGCCGGAAAGGGCTCGTATTATTTCTGTCGCGATCATATCGAGGTTAATAAATTTCAAGTATGGTATATTGTTTGCTAAGACAAGAAGCATTAGGGGCAGAGCGCCACCGGTGTAGGCAAGAATTAGAGTGTTAGCCATAGTTCCGATAATATCCCTTCCTACGTTAAGACCACTTTCTACAAGTTGTTTAAAGGATAGTTTGGGGTTAGCGAGGTGGATTTCATATGTACTGGAAGCAATGGACATGGCCACATCCATTACCGCTCCGAGAGAACCGAGGACGATTCCAGCAAATAGAATTCCTGTAATATTTATCTGCCCCTCTTGAAAGCTGAAAAAAAGGAGTCGACTTTCCTCTGAAGCTAGGCCAGTGATCCGGGTAAGGGATATAACATATTTAGCCAATAGCCCCCCGATGACAATACCTATTGTAGTTCCAGAAATAGCGGCAAGAGATTTTTTGGTAAATCCGGTGATAAGCATATGGGTTATGATGGTTATTCCTGAGCATATAAGGATCGTAATCGTTATAGGGTCTTTACCAGTCAAGATAGCTGGTAGAAGTATCTTAACAACGGCCCAACCCGTAATAGCAAGGGATATGATGGTTTTAATACCCTGGCGAGCACCAATCAGTAAGATCGAGACAATAAATATTAGAAACAGCCATTTGATGTATTTATCTCTGGCATAGTCGGCAATGTTGGCTTCTTGTAGAAGATTATTTTCTACTACCAGACTTAGAATAACTTCGTCCCCCGGATAAACCATGATATCATAAGCAGGATTAGCTCCGTAGTAATGAATCGTATCTAAGGTACGACCTGCGTAGGGCCCGTCTTTTATCTCGACGTTAACTAGCCATTGTCTTTCCCCAATCAGGCTAGTTATACCTTGTGTAACTTCCATTTCCTTCATATCCAGGATTAATCCTTTTGACATAATTTCAGGCGGAACTGAAGGAATATCCTTAAGGTTATTGCTGTATAGATATCCTGCTAAAATAATTAAAATACATATAATATATGCTAATATACGTCGAATAAATACCAGTCCTTCACACTTTTGCCCCTGATGCAAATGCATTTCATTTGCATTTATTATAAAGGGATAATTCGTAAATGTCTAGTTGCTTTTTTAGGGGGAACGATTTCCTAAAGAGTAATATGGGGGTGGGTTTTCAAGCAGTAAGGTTTCTTATAAAGATCCTTCTTTTTAAGCCCATTCTTACGCGCCAATGTAATCCAGCCCCTGCCACCCATGTAATGATAGACCCGTCTGTATAATGGAAAGTCAACGCCGATATAAATCGAATCCATGGTTGTGGAATCCTCGTGTTGAATATCTGCTGCTATGGAGGAAAAAGCAGACTTGAGTTTTAGTATCGGTTTTTTCATAAAAGGCGCTTCTTTGGCTTCAATCATCATGGAACCTCCGCCTATAAGAATGCCGAAACGGAACTCTGCATTTATATGTTGGCTGAAACTCTTAATAACTCTGACTGCCTCTAGGTTTATTTCTGGTTCGGGAAAACCACAATTCACCATAGCGTATACTTTGACCTGTTTTTTAGCGTTCTCGCGGGAATTGAAATAATTATGGTAATCAGCTAAAAACCGGGTTAGAATGCCCGGCATGCAAAAGTAGTAAAGCGGGAATGAAAAAATTAGGACATCGGCCTTGGCAAGTGTTTCAAAATCCTTTGCGAGGTTCTTTGTTAAGATGCTTTTTCTAACGTCAATAAATACTTTACTAAACAAATCAGAGATAATATGACTCCCAGCCATTACCAATAATTCCTTTGAAACTGATTTTTCGTTAATTTTGGGGCTGGCACTTACTAAAACAATATTTCTCACAGTAATCCACCGACCCTTCCCAGTTCCATTCTATTTAAGGCCTTAATGATAGTCTCCGTAGGGTTTGGATAGATCAGGACTTCAATATTTCTGCGGTGTCGTTTGGTAATATCCATGAAAAGTTGTTTATCCTCATCATTAATCTCATCTCCGTAACCGATGATAATTTGAGCGGGGTAAGAATCATACCGAGGTGGATGCATTGTAGAACCATCAGGTCTTGTTATGAAAAATGGAAGCATATTTGGCAAACCTCGATCAATAATATTTTTGATGTTTGGGCTGAAATGCCCAAAGATGATGGGGTTGAGGTAAATAACTACATCGCTGTTCATAACACTTCGGTTGATTTGGGCTATCCCGTCGTTGATAACACACTCCCCAGGCTTTTTGATCCAGCAACCAAAGCACCCCATACAAAAGGTAAGGTTATCCGCGCTTGATTCCATTAACTCTACCTTAAATCCCTTTTGGTTTAAAAACTCTCTTATTAAATCATTTAGACCTTGATAGGTTTTGGTCTGATACTCCAGATCTGATATCAACAAGGCTCTCATTCAATTCACTCCCCATTATGTTTACAGTGTCAACATAATGATACCATCTAATGTTTGCGGTGTAAACATTCTATTATTTTATGGTATACTATAGTTACTGTTTGTTGAGAGGGTGTAGCTAAATGTCAAACGAAACTTATCATCATGAAAATCTAAAGGCCGAATTGATTAACAAAGGTTTAACCCTTTTAGACGAGGAAGGCTATGAAAACTTTTCATTGCGTAAAGTGGCAAAGGCCTGTGGTGTAAGCCATACTGCGCCCTATAGGCATTTTAATAGTAAAGATGATTTGATCATGGCCATAGCTATCGAGGCCCACCATAAATTCAACCAATGCCTTGAGGAAGCAGTTAATAAATATCCGAACGACAATAAAAGCCAGCTTAAAGAAATGGGTTATTCTTATGTGAAGTTTTTTGTTGATAATCCGGAATACTTACGGCTATTATTTCTAAGTGACTTTGCTAATAAGATTAAAAAAATGAATGACGGAACATTCTGTAGTGGAGAGCAGCCTTTTAATACGTTTTATAAGGCCATCGAGCGCTGCCAATCGGAAAATCAAAACGGAGAGGCTGACAGTGATGACCTAAATGCCATGGCATTGTCCTGCTGGGGTCTAGTCCACGGTATGGCCATCTTAATCGCCAAAAAGGATTTTTCTTATGAAGGTGATTATCTGGAACTTGTCAGAAAGATACTTTGGGGTGGAACATCGTTGAACTTATAGAAGTACCAATGTATCGGCAGGCCTAATGAGGAAGAGACTATTCGGGACAGCGGTAAGTATTCCTGTATACATTGTTAATAGGGCAAGAAAAGCGGAAAAAATAAAGTATAATAAATTCATTAAATTGTTACAAAGGTTTAATTTCTAAGAAAAACCTTAGTATAAGTACCTTTGGCAAAGTCGAGTATTCAAAGAAGTATGGAGGAAGAATTTTATGAGTAATTTTAAACGAGTGATGGTAGCCAATAGAGGCGAAATCGCGATTAGGGTATTTAGAGCTTGTAATGAGCTGGGAATAAGGACTGTCGCGATCTATTCCAACGAAGACAAATACTCCCTCTTTAGAAGCAAAGCCGATGAGGCTTATCTCATCGGTGAAGGCAGAAGTCCGGTTGACGCTTATCTAAATATTGAGGAAATCATCAGTCTGGCAATCAAAAAGGGCGTAGATGCAATCCATCCAGGATACGGCTTTTTGTCGGAAAATCCTGAATTTGCCAAACGTTGCGAGCAGGAAGGTATCGAATTCATTGGACCGACGGCAATGATGATGGACTCCCTGGGCGACAAGATCAAGTCAAAGATTGTCGCCAAGGAAGTCGGAGTCCCGATCATTCCGGGTTATGAGAAGGATATTAAAACTGTGGCTGAAGCAAGAAGGCACGCCAAAGAATGCGGTTATCCTCTGATGCTTAAGGCAGCTGCCGGAGGCGGCGGAAGGGGAATGCGGATCGTCAGAGACGAAAGTGAGCTGGAGTCAGGCTTCTTAAGCGCTAAAAGCGAGGCGAAAAAAGCCTTTGGCATTGATCATATTTTTATGGAAAAATTCATTGAAAAACCCAAACATATCGAAGTGCAAGTCCTCGGGGACAAGTACGGCAATATAGTACACATGTTTGAAAGGGACTGTTCAATCCAAAGAAGGCATCAGAAGGTCGTGGAATTCACGCCTGCCTTTTCCATCCCCCAAGAAATTAGAAATAGTATCTATCAGGACGCTCTGAAGATTGCCAATGCTGTAAAATACAGGAATGCCGGAACCCTTGAATTTCTGGTAGACAACCAGGGAAATTATTATTTCATTGAAATGAATCCGCGGATCCAGGTTGAGCACACGGTGACAGAGATGGTTACGGGAATAGATATCGTCCAGGCACAGATCCTGATCGCCCAAGGATACGCCCTGAATTCTCCTGAGATCGGGATAAACTCCCAGGAGGATATCATGCTCAATGGGTATTCCATTCAATGCAGAGTCACGACAGAGGATCCCGCGACTAATTTTGCTCCTGACACTGGGAAGATCGAATCCTACAAGACAGGTTCGGGATTCGGGATCAGATTGGACGGCGGAAACGGATTCACTGGCGCTGAAATCAGTCCCTACTATGATAGCCTCCTCTTCAAGAACATCTCCTGGTCCAGGAGTTTTCAGGATGCCATCAAGAAATCTATCCGATCTATAACGGAGACACAGATTACTGGGGTCAAGACCAATATGGGATTTTTGATCAACGTTCTCAATCACCCGCAGTTTCTGAACGGAGAATGCCATACCGGTTTCATCGAGGAAAATCCTGACTTAATCTCCCTTACCCAGAAAACGGATGATGAAAGCCGGCTTCTGAAATTCCTCGGCAATGTCGTAGTCAATGAGACGAGAGGGTTAAAGCAGGATTATGACGTTCCCAAGGTACCCGAAATCGAAGGTATCAGTCTGAAGGATCTGAGTGGGACCAAGCAGATCCTTGATGCTCAAGGTGCAGAGGGACTTGTCAACTGGATAAAATCTCAGAAGAAAGTATTGCTTACAGACACGACCATGCGGGATGCCCATCAGTCGCTGATGGCGACAAGGATTAGAACCAAGGATATGATTAAGATTGCCAAGGCAACTTCAGTCTACGGCAAAGATCTATTTTCTCTTGAAATGTGGGGGGGCGCAACCTTTGACGTGGCCTATAGATTCCTCAAAGAGTCTCCATGGGCAAGGCTGGAGGAATTGAGGAAACGAGTCCCCAATATCCTCTTCCAGATGCTCATAAGAGGAGCGAATGGGGTAGGCTATAAGAACTATCCGGATAATGTCATCAAAGAATTTATTAAAGAGTCAGCAACTGCGGGGATTGATGTCTTTAGAATCTTCGATTCTCTAAATGAGCTGAGAGGCATGGAACTCTCGATCGACGAAGTCTTAAAGAGCGGGAAGATCGCTGAAGCCTGTATTTGTTATACGGGAGACATCCTCGACATTAAGAAGGAAAAGTATAACTTAAATTACTATATCAAGCTTGCCAAAGAGATAGAAAAAACCGGTGCCCATATTCTATGTATTAAAGACATGTCGGCTCTCTTAAAGCCCCATGCTGCCTTTAAACTGGTCAGTACCTTGAAAAACGAGATCGGTATTCCCGTTCATCTTCATACCCACGACACCACAGGTAATGGGGTGGCAACTGTACTGATGGCTGTGGAAGCGGGGGTAGATATTGTGGACACTGCCTTTAACAGCATGTCAGGACTTACGAGCCAACCAGCTATGAATTCCATTGCTGCAGCTCTTGTGAATATGGATAGGGACTCGGGAATTGATTTAAAAGGAATCCAAAAGGTGTCTGACTACTGGGAAGCAGTACGACCGGTTTATGGCAAATTCGAGTCGGGCTTGAAATCGGGATCCGCTGAAATTTACAAGTATGAGATTCCCGGAGGGCAGTACTCCAACCTTAAGCCTCAGGTGGAAAGTTTTGGGCTTGGGCATAAATTTACCGAGATCAAGGAAATGTACAAGACGGTTAACGGAATGTTGGGGGATATCGTAAAAGTCACCCCGTCCTCGAAAGTCGTAGGAGATTTTGCCATATTTATGGTCCAAAATAACCTCACTCCAGAGAATATTTACGAGAAAGCAGAGCATATGACCTTTCCTGATTCCGTCGTAGCATATTTTAAGGGGATGATGGGTCAGCCCATGGGAGGCTTCCCAGAGAAACTCCAGAAGCTGGTCCTCAAGGGAGAAGAACCGATCACTGAGCGTCCAGGCGAACTGCTCCCAGATGAAGATTTTAACAAAATCTCTAAACACCTGAGGGATAAATTTGAGTTCGAACCAACTAAGAAGGATATCCTCAGTTATGCCTTGTATCCGGAAGTCTTTGAAGGATTCTTGAAAATTGTAGCCGAATACGGAGATCTGAGCAGGCTCGGGAGCGACGTGTTCTTCCATGGTCTGCATGAAGGAGAGATTATCGAGGCTGAGGTCGCAGAAGGAAGGAGTCTAATGATCAAGCTCCGTTCCATTGGAAAGCCGGATCTGGAAGGATACAGAACTCTGGTATTTGAAGTCAACAGGAATAGAAGAGAAATCAAAATTAAGGACAAGAACTGGAGCGACATCAACCTTCTTACCCAGTCTGGAGAATACAGTTTGACGGAGATGGCAGACCCTGACAATAAGAATGAGATTGGATCCCCTATCCCAGGGACTGTTGTGACGTTAATGGTAAAAGAAGGAGATCAGGTAACCCAAAACCAGACCCTGGTGGTTGTTGAAGCTATGAAAATGGAAACAAGGATAACGAGTCCTATCTCAGGGATTGTCGGATCGGTGAATATTAAGGAAGGGCAGCAGGTCAAGGCTGGAGAACTCCTTATTGTTGTCGAATAATGGGTAGTAATATAAAAGTTGGTTTTCCTCGAGGTGAGGAAAACCATACTCCTAAACAGTAGTGTCGGTCACTTTCTCAAGGGTGGCAGCGACAGAATTCAAAAAGCTAGTTATGCCTATTCTAAAATGGACGGCGAAGTCCAATTTAGGATAGGCATTTTATATGAGGTTCACCCTCATGAGTCTGGTACCGGTTGGACTCCGGTCATCGGCACCATATATGATAGCTAGAAACCTTGAAGTTCTTGCTGAATCAACCATATCAGACCTCACCATAAAAATTAAATTGATCATGAATAACTATTACCTTAAAAGATTAAGCTACGAAGGGTTATATACGGAATATATTACAAAGGAGGCACAAACTTTGTCAGAAGGTACTATGGATCGAATATTTAAACTTAAGGAAAACAAAACTAATGTTCGCACAGAACTTATTGCAGGACTCACCACGTTTGTGACTATGGCTTATGTATTAGTTGTAGTTCCCGACATTTTAAGTGCTGCAGGCATACCAATCTATGCAGCATTGGCAGCTACTTGTATCTCTTCTTTTGTAGCTTGTATTGCTAATGGATTTTACTCAAACTATCCCTTTGCACTTGCCCCAGGTATGGGATTAGTGGCTTTCTTTTCCTTTACTGTAGTTGGCCAGATGGGAATCGGCTGGCAACAAGCTTTAGGACTAGTATTTATTTCCGGGGTAATTTTTATCTTGCTTACATTAACAAATGTGCGGGAAGCGATTCTAGATGCTATTCCGATGAATTTAAAGCAAGCCATCACGGTTGGTATAGGTATTTTCTTAGCCTTTCTAGGGCTAAAGAATGCCGGTTGGGTAGTGCCTAATCCTGCAACTTTTGTTAATCTAGCTAACTTAACGGAACCAAACGCGCTTTTAGCTGCTATTGGCTTTGTTATAGTGATCATCCTGAGCATCAGAGGTGTAACAGGTGCTTTTCTGATTGGAATTGCCGTTACTACTATAATAGGGATACCAATGGGGGTAACTCAGGCTCCCCAAGGAATTTTTTCTCTAGAACCACTGACTGCACTAGGAGTAACGGCCTTTAAGTTAGATGTGATGGGTTCCCTAAAAGCAGGATTTATAGGTTTAATCTTTGCCTTCACGTTTGCCAATATGTTTGATACCATGGGAACTTTGATCGGGGTAGCAACCCGAGCAAACATGTTAGATGAACAGGGAAGATTGCCTAATGCAGGGAGGCCCCTATTAGTTGATGCGGGTGCCACAAGCTTTGGTGCACTGTTAGGTACTAGTACTGTTACTACTTATTTGGAAAGTGCTTCAGGTGTGGCGGCAGGGGGGCGCACGGGCCTTACTGCAGTAGTCGTAGGAGTTTTGTTTGGTATAGCTTTGTTCTTCGCTCCTATCCTCACTATAGTACCATCAGCGGCTACTGCTCCAGTACTAATTATAGTAGGGGTTATGATGGCTGAATCGGTATTAGATATTAATTTTAAGGACTTTACTGAAGCTGTTCCCGCGTTTTTAACAATCATCATGATGCCCTTAACCTTTAATATAGCCAACGGCTTTGCCTTCGGTTTTATCTCTTACACATTGGTAAAGGTAGCTGCAGGCAGAACTAAAGAAGTAAGTCTAATTATGTATATATTAAGTGCTTTGTTCTTAATCAACTTTACATTGTAGAAAGGCTTCTGTCGATTTACCTGAAGCATTGAGTAATGAAAACTACCTCATTAAATGAGGTGGTTTTTTTATTGACGGCAGGAAAGCAACAGGGGGACTCATCAAAGCGCACAGGGGGACGGTTCCCTTGTGTCAATTAGAATGCATGGTAACATCCGAGAAAAGGGGAGAAGGGGCGTGAAGGAATGCCCAGGAAGCCAAGAAAGAAGAGTGAAACAGGAATCTACCATAATAAACCTTGAAGCAGTCAATACAGTAAAATATTTCCATAATCCTTTTTTATGTGCTTTTGGCATGATATAATATAGGACAAGGGGGTAATATCTATGCGAAAGGTGTCTGTGGAACTACAATCTTTGCAGGGTTTTTTTCAGACCCGTGTTGAGATAGCTGCTGTTTATTTATATGGATCACACGGAACTGAGTTTGAACATCCGCGGAGTGATATTGATTTAGGAGTAGTTTTTACTCGCCAAGTCACACTATCTGAAGAATTGGAGCTAGATGGAGCTTTAAGCCTGTATAGTGGTAATAATCGAATAGATTTGGTAAATCTAAATCGCTCTCCGATTGCTTTACAGTTTCGCGCACTTCAGGAAGGTGTACTTATCTACGAAGGAGACTATGTAAAACATAGCGATTTTATTGAATATGTAATAAAGACTTATCCAGACTATGCTGCTAAATATGCATTATTTGCTCGTGATTATGAATTGGCTCTTAAGGAGGAATACAGTCATGGTGGATAAGGATATTATTCAGCGAAAACTGTCTTTTATAGATTTAAAGTTAGGTAATTTAGAGATTCTGAAGCTAATGGAACGTGAAGATTTTTTAGATAGTTTTCAGGCGGTTGATTCGGCAAAATATAACCTGCAAGTTTGCATTGAGGCCTTAATAGATGTTTCTAATCATGTGGTAGCAAGAGAACGTTGGGGAATTCCTAATACTTCTGCAGAAGCAGTCAAACTTTTAATAGAGCATGGGGTAATAGGTAAGGATAAAGAACCTTCGTTAGTGCAAATGGTGAAGTTCCGGAATCGGATTGTGCACCTGTACCAAGAGGTTGACGATAGTGAGATTTATCGTATTTTACAGGAAAACCTTGATGATATAAAAGGTTTTATCCGGGCTGTACTAAAGATGTTTTTCTGACCAGGCTCTTCTATTGCTCAATAAAGGGTAAGCATGACCAAGCGGCGCCAATCAGATTTTAAGACTGACTGTGCTTTTTTGTATATTTTTTGAGAGATTTGGTGATTGGTGAAGGAAAAAGTACATACCTAAGGTGACATTATGGAAAGGTTAACATAATAGATGGGATATTCGTGCGTACAGACATCTACAGCCGTTTTCTGAGATGTAATGTGCGCTTTTTGTTATTTGTTGACGCTAATTCAATTATTCTTGGTTTGCATTATCATTCGCTGCTCTAGAGCTGGTGAAAAGCTAAGCATAAATTTGCTTAAATATGGATTTGCATTATAATTTAGGTTGGGTTTTCCCTAAATATTTGGTAATCTTATACTCTGAAAGCCTAAATCAGGAATTGTAATAATGAAAGAGAGACCTCTAAATGAACAAGGGTAATTTTAACGACTTTCAATTAAGTAGTGAATTATTAAAAGCAATTAGCTTACTAAATTTCATCAGTCCCAG
>NZ_JABZFS010000054.1:0-5406 GCF_014237355.1 Desulfosporosinus sp. | reverse complement strand
ATTATGCCAACTTGGTTACTGAGGACCTCCAAAATGGGTTTGATGAATTTTGCCCTTTAGAAAATTTCAGTAGTAAGAAAAAACGACTCAAAATGAACTAAGTACCCATTTGGAAGGGCGTAACCGGCTTGGTAAAGAGGAGCTGCCGTAGTTAAGGGATTTGCTTAAGTGGTTTGAACTTAAAATTGAAGTTAATATCGTGCGATAAAAGAAGTAAAATTCATAATCAAGCTACCCTGAACTACTGAAGTGTAGGGATATTTTTTGTCCGTGAGCGCTATTTCGCTATGTTTCGTGGAATAAAGGGTTGTTATTGAGACATACTGCTATTGAAATATTTCGGATTAAGGTGGTAAAGGTAAAACGAAAAAAGAGTATTTGTATAGAAAAATGGGTAAAAAAGACCCCCTCGCCTCCACCAAATAAGTACTCAAACTTTATTGTGTACCCCATGTCAAGGACAATTCGGGTTTTACGTTCCAATTAAATAGGTATTTATGTTATACTAACCGTGCTTTACCACAAGGGAGGATAGGGCAACGCTGAGGAGCGACCCGAGCGCCCGTGTGGGTTTACAAGGGAGGCGTTGCGCATCAGCATCGCTTCTTTTTATTGCAGGCAAGCACTGCCTCCCTGGAAACAAAAGCGAAAAACCTCGGGGTGTGGGGCAGAGCCCCACCTTCAATCTTTACCTTTTGCCTTTGGTATTGTTAAAGGGTATTCTCCTGTTTCAAGATACTTGTAATACTCCCTTGGAGCTAATCTTGCCAAATCCCATTGGTATCGCTCGATGTTGTAATAATCAGTCCAGTCACTGATTGCCTGGTGAATTTCTTCAAACGTTGTGCACTGAGAAATGTCAATTTCATCTTTCATATGACCGTAAAAGGATTCCTGCGGAGCGTTATCCCAACAGTTTGCCTTTCGAGACATGGATTGTCTCAGTTCACTGTCCTTTATTAGTTGGATAAACTTCATACTTGTGTAGTGTGCCCCTTGATCCGAATTAATCAGGGTCTCGGCTGTCAAAGAGATACCATAATTCTCAACGAGCTGGTTCACGGTTTCCAGAACAAAATCGATTTCGAGAGATTCGCTCAGTACCCAAGCGAGCAACTCTTTTGTACAGGCGTCGATGATAGTAGACATATAGCATCGTGGTGCCTTCCCATTAATGATGTAGGTAATATCCGTCAGCAGAACAGCACGGGGCCGTGTGTTTCAAATTCCCGGTTCAGCAGGTTGGGGGTGACATTGCCGGTTTTTAGTGCTTTGGCCATTCTCCGGTACGGATTTGCTTTGCGAATAGGACAGAAAAGTCCATATTTGTTCATCAAACGTCGGATTCATCTTTTTCCTGAATAACGCCCACCTGAACTAATATGTCGGCTTCTTTCAATAAAGCTTGCTTATAAACGAAGTAGCGATTAACCATGCTATATTTTGGATACTCTCTAAACCCACTGAAATTGCGGAGGAGGTCGATTATTCGTTTTGTTTCCATGGCTTTTTGTTTACCATCCGGTAACTCAATCAAACGCTCTAATAATGCTTGTTCTTTCTTCAAAGCAGCAAGCTGCCCCTGATCAAATATTTGCTTGCGGGCATTCGGTTCAAAGTTTTTGATGTTGCTGAGAATCATGGGGACAAGTGAAGCCGGTTTTTCGCTCCAACGATTTTTTGTAAGATCGATTTCTCCGGGACAGCGCATTTCGTATTTGTCGAGATAAGACAAGATTACGTCACGGGTTTCCTGTCCGCCCTTAAACCGAACCAGTTCATCCAAGAAATTATCTTCTTTTACCTGTTGTAAATAAGCAATGACTTCGGGATTAGGACGAATCACATCGGCAACATCAAGCAGCTCCAGACCCATTTCCGAAGTAATATTATTCAGTACAGACTGAGATAGTGTGTCTGCTGCGTTCTTTTCACCCAACCACTCCACCGAAGTCGGCGGACTGAGGACTCATGGAGCGGTTATCGCCCGTGAATATGGCTTACCGGCAGTAATCGGGGTGGAAAATGCCACCAAACTCATCAAAGACGGACAGAGAATCCGAGTAAATGGAACAGAAGGCTATGTAGAAATCCTGTAATGGGGAAGATGCTGCCTTCCTCCTGGAAGGTTATATACATAATGATCCCCTGTAATAAATTCACGGGGACTATCTGCATTTAATATTGATAACCGGGAAGTATATTCCTACCCATATAAGTTTAAAAAGTATTAAGTTGGAATGACTAATTCGCGTACCAGATCAAAGTTGCTGCCAATTAGTCAATTCTAGCTTGACAATAGTTTACACCTGTAATATATTTATTACAGGTGTAAACTATTTATGCTAAAAGGGGGCGTAAACAATAAATGATGATAAAAACAGCTTGAAACACAGGGCACCTTCCGGAGACCAAATGCTCGCAATTCTGGAAGCATTAGCAAACTCGCTACGTTTAAGAATCATTGCTTTACTGGCTGACAGGCGTATCCATGTGAGTCAGCTGGCACGTGAGGTATCGATCAGCCGGCCATTGCTTTATATGCACCTTAAGCGTTTGGAAAACGCCGGACTTGTCACCAGTCAAATAGAATTATCGGAAGATGGAAAAGCAATGAATTATTATGAAGTAATACCGTTTGCCCTTGATTTGAGTTCCGAGATCATTGCGGAAGCGGTCAAAACACTTACAATTATAAAAACAACCAGCGCCTCACCGGACGATGGCAATGAAAAGGGGGATATTTAATGAATCAGGATATGATCGGATATGGATTTGCGCTTGTTATTTTATGTTTGGTTACTGTGGCGTTTGTAGTTATCATATCCCAGGTATTTAAAAACTCGCGCACCAAAATTGCGACTGCAGCTGAAATAGCCCGGGAACAGCTGAGGATCAGCAGAAAATAACAAGAGATATATCCGAAATGAAGGAGCGTATTAACTCGATCGAAAAAATGCTCCGTGAAGTTCAATGAAGTTTATTTTGAAAAACCTGTAAGAAAGAATCAAAAAAAGACAAGAAAATCAGGGCTAGTTATATACATTTAAATATGTTGAATAAAAAAAGAGTATTGCTTGTATTTGGGGCTGACGTTCTTTCAGCCTCTGTGTATATCGAAATAATTGGGTCGATTGATTGGCTGTGAACAAAAATAAACGATGATGCCAAGGCTGGAAGGCATACCTGAAGGAAATGGGTGACTTGAGGTGGGTGTGGATATTCTAATAAAATGATGATTTAGATTATTGATATGGGTGGAGAAAAGAATGAAAAAATTACCAAAAGGTTTAATTACTTAATCGATCTTCCAGTTAAGGTAAATCAGTTTTCGGAAGAGGAATTTACAGCAAAGCCAAAGGACAAGTGGTCAAAGAAAGAAATTCTTGGGCATTTGTGTGATTCAGCAACAAACAATCACCATAGATTTATTAGGATCCAATTTGAGGAGAAACCGTTTGTTGTTGTACCTTATAAACAAAATGACTGGGTCTCAATTCAGGATTATCAAAATATTGAGACTAATGATGTTATTGGGTTTTGGACAGCTATAAATAGACATATTGTTAGAGTTATCTCAAAGATTCCTGAAGAGAAATTATCATACATATGTGAAGTAGGCAATGATAAATTCTTTACTTTTTCAGAGCTGATTGATGATTACTTGAGGCATATGGACCATCATCTGACCCAAATCTTTGGAACATCTGAATCATAAATTATTTATCACACCATGGCCTGATGACCTCAACCTGACTTTTTTCATGATCCATCGTCGATGGTGACTACCTGCCAGAAGCATTGGAGTGCGAGTAAGATGGCTATTGGACACATCAAAATTATCCATAACTTCCCTAATGTCTTTTACACCTAACTTTGCTATAATGAACTTCCTTCAAACCTGCGATGTGCGAAGATTTGATTTGGTTTTAATCCTATTTATAAATTCGGGAATTTGATAAACTTACTGATTAGGTCATGCCTCCAATGCTAGGGGAAGGCCAAAAAGTAGGGTGAAAATGCCCACCTGCGAGAGCGGGGTAAACCAAATAATCTAAACGGCTTTGCGGGGAATAAAAGATGAAATGTAATCCAGGGCGACTATATGCTCTGGGTTTTTAATTAAAGTGCACGCAGCGTTAAACAAGAGGGGTTCAAGTCCCCTCGTCTCCACTAAATCAGTACTCAATCTTTGATACAATTGATGAACATACGAAGCCCAGCAATGCTGGGCTTTTCAGCATTTTAGGGTAAATTGAGCATCGTTTAGGACGGTGCTCTTTGTGTATTTGCACCCTTATCGTTAAAAGATGCACCCCCCTAGAGGGTGAAATCTACCTTTCGTTAAAAAGTATAGGCATCGTTAAAAGGTTTGAGGAATCGTTAATGTAAAGCTGAGGAACAAGTGATTAACTTATTCAGATGGGGAAAAATAGATAAATCTGTGGATATTCTACTGATTATAAGGATGTAATAAAAAGGATTACCGAATATAGATAAGTAGGCTAAACAATGAAGATGAGTAGGCAAAATAAGAATTAGCGGAAGCCTTGGTACCTAGGGTTTCAGCAAGAGCTGGGCCCTTTTTGTATCTACAAACCAATGTTTTGGGGTATAATTGAGCAGAACACTGTGACGCATTGGTAGGAAAGTGCGAAATACTACTTAAATTCATTGCAGATACTAAAGAAGAATATTATCACGGATTATACGAGGGAGAAATAATATGAAATTTAAAGAGGCCTACGTTATTCTTGTTCCAGAGGTAAACTCTCGTCCTTTCATGAGGGTTGATCCGGCAAAGGACAGAAGTATTCTCGATACTTTAAAATATACTTGCTATACAATTCTTGTACAGAATCAAGTTCAAGCTCTTGAAGAATGCCAAAAGCTTGTTCAGGAGGAAGGTGTTAATTCAATAACATTTTGTCCGGGATTTACCGATAAGGATGTAGCTCAAATTTCTGATATAGTTGGGGAGAATATTGGAATATGCGTTGCCCGTGGTGATAGCAACAACAGTAACATCGTTTCAAAGTTAATTGAACAGGATTATTGAAAATGAATTAATGCACACTTTTCTTATATTGTTTCGTAGTGTAGAAAGATGTGTCTTATAAGCAATATAGTGTAGTTAATATTATAGTATATTGATGGTGGTGTAATTCTTACTTTAAAAAAGGATTTTATGTTGCAAAAAAATCGAGGTTGATATGTTACCACTAACCTCGAACATAAGGAGATAAGATGTCAAATATCATTGAGATAAGCGATTTTTCATCGTCCGATTTGGATGTCTTTGCTCGCCTGACGGAAACGCAGCTGCGCAACCGGTTGGAGCCGGAGATGGGCATCTTTATTGCGGAGAGTACCAAGGTAATTGGACTTGCCCTCGACGCTGGATGC
>NZ_JABZFS010000049.1:0-169825 GCF_014237355.1 Desulfosporosinus sp. | reverse complement strand
AAAAAAGCGCTAGTAAATAACAGCGCTTTTTTATAGATGATAATTTATAAGAAATTATTAAGCTTGTGAAAGAGATCAGAGTAGTAGTCCAAATGTTTGAAGTTGATAAGCCTTACCACCACCAACGACGGAAGCCCCACCAAGGACCAAAACCGAAACCGAACCATGGGAAACCCCAACCCCATCGACGTCCCCACCACATAAAGAAAACCTCCTTCTAATTCTCGTTACTCATTCGCTGAAGATCAGTAGCTTGATACTAGTGCTAATATAAATTATGAATATAATGGTAGATTAGTTACATTTAGGTAATAAATTCTAACTATATTAGAGAGGAGTCTTTAATGAAATTCGTATAACCAGCATCTCACTTAGTACTATAGATTAGATTGGTACTTACTGGGATATACTACTACGAACGTAGTGGTGGGGGAGAGAAGTTTCTTGGGATTCATACAACTTGTAATACTAGAGGGAGTTCTTCTTCTCTCTGCAGGAATGATTTTCTTTGGAGGGATTAGGGGAACGGTTGTGGCAATGGCCACTTTAAGTGGAGTTAACTACCTGACCCATGATGCAGCGCAGTTTTGGTATTGGGAAATCCCCCTCCTCGTTGGAGGATGCATCGGGATTTTGCTACTGTTTATTGTGGGTAGAATAGCCAACAAAAGTCAAATTGTGGGTGGGCTTGTGGGGGGATTGACCAGTTTGGTTTTTTTTGGTGCATTTGTTACGCCAATTGTAGCCATTATCCTTTGGGCCTTGGTATTTGGCATGGGTATAATTCCTAAAAGCAAGAATAGTAAAGTAATATGGAGTTTTGCACCAACAATTTTGCGGATGGTTATGGGGTTGGGATGGATCATCTACGGGAACCTCTTAACAATTTAGCTCATAAACTCACCTAGAGCATAAGGATGATGCTTGAGTAAACTATAACAAAAACCTTGCTATTAAGTCGAATATTTGATATCTTATACATAAACTTATTAGTGTCAGGCAACTAGCTGGGCTTCGACATTGAAGCAGCGGAGGAAATCTGCGGGACTACCTTTTTGTAAGGGGTCCTATTTTTATGTACCTTAAGCTTTAACCCAAACAAAATGGGTATTAGGAGAGTGAAGTCGTGGATGAGAAAACACAGGTCGCCTCATTATCTGTCGCTTCGAACATTTTATTAACCGTAACTAAAGTTGCGGTTGGATTATTCAGTGGTTCCGTGAGTATCTTATCTGAAGGAATTCATTCAGGTATCGATTTGGTAGCTGCCTTTATTGCGCTTTTTGCAGTGAAAAGGTCAGGTAAACCTGCAGATTCCTGTCATGCCTATGGACATGGAAAGATAGAGAATGTTTCTGGTACCATCGAGGCGGCGTTAATATTTGTTGCTGCCCTGATGATTATCATTGAATCGATTCAGAAGATCCAAGAAATTATACTCGGTCACGGAGGACATGTCTCGGATCTAGGCTTAGGACTAGGCTTGCTTATCATGGGAATATCAGCGATCCTGAATATGATTGTATCTACACGACTTATGAAAGTTGCGAAACGAACTGATTCTGTGGCCCTAGAAGCGGATGCTTTGCATTTGCGAACAGATGTATATACCTCTGGCGGTGTTTTTGTAGGGTTACTGATGATAAAGATTACTGGTTGGACAATAATAGATCCCATCATAGCCCTCGGTGTCGCGTTCATGATCATAAGGGCAGCCATTGATTTGACAAAGAAAGCTTTTGCGCCCCTTGTGGATGTCAGTTTGCCCGATGAGGAACGTAAGATTATCGCCGAAGTTCTTCAGCTCTATGCGGATGAATTTGTTGAATTTCATAAGCTCCGGACTCGAAAGGCCGGACCGGAAAGACATGTCGATTTACATCTGGTTGTTGCTAAGTACACTCCAATTGTTGACGTTCACGAACTATGTGACAGGATTGAAGAGGAAATCAGTCAGAAATTGTCAGTAACCTTTGTTTTAATTCATGCAGAACCTTGCAGCAGCAGGGATGTGGCATGTCCTGTTGAGGACGGACTAGCTTCCTCTTGTCAGCGATGCCGTTTACAGAACTCGGAGATTAGAAATCAGAAACCGGGTATCAATGAGTAGCAATACCAGCGTGTACAATATGAAAGTCTGGGGGAATATATTTGTGAAACGCATATGGTCGGTACAGCATCCTTCCGGACAAAGGGCGGAAACATTGAGCAGAGCTTTAGGGATTTCTCCTGTCGTCTCTGAAATATTGGTTCAAAGAGGCTTGAACCAGCCTGAAAAGGCTATTGAATTTTTGCGGCCAACTCTCTTGAATCTAAACTCACCATTTTTGTTTTGTGATATGTTAAAAACAGTCGAGCGCTTGTCTTTAGCCTTAAAGCGTAAAGAAAAGGTACTTATCTATGGCGACTACGACGTAGACGGTGTTACCAGTACTACCTTATTATATAAAGTTCTTATTGATCTGGGTTTACAGGCTGTAGCCTATATTCCTCATCGCCAAGACGAGGGTTATGGGCTCCATTCTGAGGCCATTGAACGTGCTGCTAAGGCAGGTGTAAGAGTGCTTATTACCGTTGACTGTGGGATCACTGCGGTCTCGGAAGTGGAACTGGCAAAGTCGTTAAATATTGACATCATTATTACAGATCATCATGAACCACTTGAAATTCTTCCGGAGGCTTTTGCAATTATAAATCCTAAGCTTGAGCATTCAGGATATCCGTTCCGGGATTTAGCAGGGGTTGGAGTAGCGTTTAAACTAGCTCAAGCCTTATTGCAAACCTTAGGAAATAATGAAGTTGGTATACATACTGAAATGGAATTTTTGGATTTAGTGGCTTTAGGGTCCATAGCAGATCTAGTTCCTTTGGTAGGGGAAAACCGAGTCCTAGTCCATCATGGTCTACGTCAAATGGAAGCAACCACTCACCCAGGATTAGATGCTCTTCTTGAGGAGTGCGGCTTAAAAAATAAATCCCTTAAAGCAGGTCAAATTGGTTTTATGGTGGCGCCTAGAATTAACGCAGCTGGACGAATGGATAGTGCCCGGGCGGGTCTGGAACTTCTACTAACGGAAGATCCAGAGCGTGCCAATGAGCTGGCCCGTCAATTAACTCGGGAAAACCAGTCTCGTCAGGAAACTGAGAAGGAAATCCTGGCGGAAGCGATTGCTCTATTGGAGCAGGAACCTCTACCGAGAGTTATTGTCCTTTCAGCAAACCATTGGCACCATGGGGTAATAGGAATTGTGGCGTCCCGTTTAGTAGAACGTTATTATCGTCCGGTTTTTATGATTGCGGAGGATGGAGACGAAGCGAGGGGTTCAGCTCGTGGAATTCCAGGTTACCCTGTGCTGGAACAGTTGAGCACTCAAGCTGCTATATTGACAAAGTTTGGGGGGCATAAGCAAGCGGCAGGATTCTCTCTCCTAACAGAGAATATTGGGAAGCTTAGAGAAGGTCTTAATCAACAAGCTTTAGCTTTCAAAGAAAGTATGTTTCAAGAAGTCTTAAGAATTGACTGTCAGGTGACTCTTGACGCTGTTTCGGGGGAACTGCTCCGTCAACTGGAACAAATAGCTCCCTTTGGGTTTGGAAACCCGGGGCCGACTCTGGCCTGTAAAGGAATTCCCGTGCATTCAGTCAGTGCAGTTGGCAAAGAGCAGAATCATCTTAAATTCCGTTTTGGCTCTCAAGGTGAGCAAGAAGGAATTGCCTTTAGGCTCGGAGAACGTTTAGAAGAGCTCAAAGGAAGCCAAACAATCGATGCAGCCTTTGTCCTGGATTGGAATACCTATCGAGGGCGAGACGAAGTGCAATTAATGATTAAAGATATCCAGACTGTGGCAAACTGGCTAAAACAAACAATTCAAGACGATGACAGTGGAACGGTTTGTAAGGAAATTGCAGCGACACAGCAAGAACCCGAGATAGATTGGCTGGATTGGCGTAATTTGCCTCGAGAGCAGTGGCCCCTAGATGATTATGAACAATTATGGATTTGGGACAACACTGGAAGCGAACCAATCCTGCGAGTTGGGAATGATGAACGCTTAAATCAAGTTAGGGATAACAAACCAGGAAAGGATCTCGGTCTGATACTCGGAGTACCCCTTACGGACGAGGATTTCAAGGAAGGAGTCGAAAAATTGTGGAGGTTAGGAATTTTTCGTATTGCTCTGGCAGGATTTCAACTCCCTCTTGAGGAAATGGTTCATCAGCGTTGTTTTTTTATATCTCGCGAAAAACTTGTGCAGTTTTATCGTGATTTGCTTGCTGAATCCAAGAAAGCTAATCCTTTTCATTGGGTTGCTGACCTTAAATTACAAGGGAGAGAGAAAACTGCTTTAAAGATATTTGAAGAGTTGGGGCTTATCCGTTGCTTGGGGGGAACGGATAAGGTTGTTCTAGAATGGATTCCAGCTCAGAAAAAACTAGAGCTTGACTCCTCTGTACGCTATCGTTTGGCGAGAGTACGCTTTGAGAAGGCAATTGAATTTCAACGTCAGCTGCTAGAAGCATCATTCTAATCCATCGTTTTGACTCAGCTATAAAGATTATTCTATCATCCCTGAGCGGCAGCGAAGGATCTAGATCCTTCAGTCGTCCCTCATTCAGGATGACATAGTACTTGAGTTGCTTTCATAGCAAGACTAATAGTTCTACTATATTTGCTCTAAAAGAAAGGCGGCAGAATAATCATGGATTTGAGAGATCATATTCGCGTAATTTCCGATTTCCCTAAGGCAGGGATTTCGTATAAGGATATTACGACGTTGCTTAAAAACGGTGAAATTTATCAGGCTGCAATTAATGACTTAGTCGAAAGAATAAAGCCCTGGAAGCCTGACGTGATTGTCGGTCCCGAAGCGCGAGGCTTCTTATTCGGTGCTCCAGTGGCCTATGCCTTAGGCAAGGGCTTTGTTCCAGTTCGCAAGCCTGGTAAATTGCCTGCCAAAACCATTGTAGAAACCTATGCCTTAGAATATGGATTTGATTCATTAGAAGTCCATGCGGATGCTATCCAACCTGGCGAACGAATCGTGATTGTCGATGACCTGTTAGCGACAGGTGGAACAACCCTTGCGACGGCAAACTTAATGAAGAAGATTGGGGCAGACGTCGTTGGGATGGGCTTTCTAATAGAACTGACGTTCTTAAATGGACGGGAGAAGCTGAAGGATTATCCTGTTTTTTCTTTGGTGGAGTATTAGAGTTCATTGGCGAATGAGAGGAGTTTACCCATGTCCTTCGCGGAATTGCTGGTAAAAATGAAAAAGAAATCTCCACAAGCACGTCTAGCTATTGTGGACAAGGCCTATCAGTTTGCTGAAGCGGCCCATAGAAACCAACTTCGCATCTCCGGGGAAGATTACATTTTACATCCACTGGAAGTTGCCCAGATTTTGGTTGAACTGGAGATGGATGAAGCAACCATTGCCGCAGCCTTGCTTCATGATGTAGTGGAAGATACGGCATTTACCCTTTCAGATATCGAGAAGGTATTTGGATCAGAAATTGCGCTGCTTGTTGATGGTGTGACTAAACTTGGCCGAATTGAATATAAGAGCAAGGTGGAGCAACAAGTCGAAAATTTACGCAAGATGTTTTTAGCCATGGCCAAAGACATCCGCGTTATACTTATTAAGCTAGCTGATCGCCTTCATAATATGAGAACCCTAAGGTATCATTCGCCTGAAAAACAGAAAGAAATTGCCCAAGAAACCCTGGAGATTTTCGCTCCGTTAGCCAATCGATTGGGGATTTTTAGGATTAAATGGGAACTGGAAGATCTCTCCTTTCGATACTTGAAACCGCAAGAATACTATGACCTAGTTGAAGGAATTGCCCTTAAACGGAGAGAACGAGAGGCTTATATTAACGAAGTTATAGTACAAATGCGGGAACGATTAGACGAAGTAGAAATTTATGCGGACATTGCAGGGCGTCCAAAACATTTTTATAGTATCTACCGAAAAATGACCACTCAGAATAAAGAACTCAGCGAAATTTACGACTTGATGGCTATACGCGTGATTGTTGACTCTGTCAACGATTGTTATGGTGCTTTGGGAATCATTCATACTATGTGGAAGCCTATACCGGGCCGTTTTAAAGACTATATTGCCATGCCAAAACCCAATATGTATCAGTCTCTCCATACGACCCTGATTGGGCTCCATGGAGAACCCTTTGAAATCCAAATCCGAACCTGTGAGATGCATCGTACCTCCGAATATGGGATTGCTGCACACTGGAAGTACAAGGAAGGCAGCAACAAAGAATGTGGTAACAAGTCAACGAACAATAAAGATTGCGGTAACAAAACGGCGAGCGTAAACTTTGATCAAAAGCTCTCTTGGTTGCGTCAACTGCTGGAATGGCAGCATGATTCCCGAGATGCCGGAGAATTTATGGAGTCGCTCAAAATTGATTTATTTGCCGATACCGTATTTGTATTTACCCCTAAGGGAGATGTGGTGGAACTTCCAGCAGGTTCTTGTCCAGTTGATTTTGCTTATCGCGTTCATACTGATGTTGGGCATCGTTGTATAGGCGCTAAAATTAACGGCAGGATTGTTCCTCTTGAGACAAAGTTAAACAACGGGGATATTCTCGAAATACTGACCTCGAAGCCGAAGCAAGGGGGTGGGCCAAGCCGAGATTGGTTATCCTTTGTTAAAACCTCACAAGCCAAGAATCGGATTCGTCAATGGTTTAAGAAAGAGCAGAGAGAAGAAAATATCATTCGCGGGCGTGAAAGTTTGGAACGTGAGGTCCGCAAGCTGGGGCTTGATCCCCTCGATGTTCTTAAACCAGAAAGCCTCATGGCGATTGGGAAGACCCAAAACTTTGTAGGCTTAGATGATTTGTACGCTTCCATAGGAGACGGTGTACTTACGACAAATAAGGTGCTAATGCGCCTTCGCGAAGATCTGACCAAAGAAGAACGTGAAAGAGTACAGCTCGAATCTCTCCAACAGGGAGAGGGCAAGCCCCCAACTCAGACATCCTATGGCAAAGCCTCACATGGGGTGAGGGTTAAAGGTGTGGATAACGTCTTAATTCGTTTTGCACAGTGTTGTAATCCTCTACCGGGAGATTCAATTATGGGTTACATTACGCGAGGACGAGGGGTTTCCATTCATCGTGGGGATTGCAGTAATGTACTGAGTCATTCTCAAGACGAGAGTGACCGAATCGTGGAAGTTATGTGGGCGGAACAAGTAGATTCTACCTATCCCGTCGATATTCAAATTTATGGGAGAGATAAACCGCGTTTGGTCACGGAGGTTATGAATACAGTTTTAGATACTCGTACACATATTCTAGGTATTAATGCTCGTGTAGGTAAAGGGGATATTGCGCATATCCAATTGCGCATTGAAATTAGAAACGTGGAGCACCTAAAGATGGTCATGCATAAAATTCGTAAGGTCAAAGACATCACAGAGGTAAAGCGAATCCACTCAGGGGGAAGCGAAGATGCGTAGTGTTGTTCAGCGTGTTAAACGCGCCTCAGTGACCGTCAATGAGGAAAAAGTGGGAACCATCTCTGCAGGACTTTTGGTTTTGTTGGCAGTGGGACAGGAGGATGGAGCGGAAGACATAAGCTGGATGATTGATAAAATCGTCGGTTTGCGGATTTTTGAAGACGAGGAAGCAAAAATGAACCGCTCCGTACTAGATGTTGGAGGAGAAATCCTTTTAGTTTCTCAATTTACCCTCTATGGTGATTGCCGTAAAGGTAAGCGTCCAAGCTTTTCTACCGCGGCCCCACCTGAACGGGCTAAAGCCCTATTTGATCAGAGCGTCGAGGGAATTCGCAGTCGTGGAATCAAGGTAGAGACAGGTGTCTTCCAAGCAGAAATGGACGTTGAGCTAGTTAATGATGGACCAGTGACTATACTTTTAGACAGTAAAAAGACATTTTAGGGAGGGATTTTTCATGATTGAAGGACGAGCCATGGGTTCCATGGGAGCAAATTGTTATTTGTACGCTTGTATGGAGACTAAAAAAGCAGTGGTTATTGACCCTGGTGCTGATGGAAAAAGTATTTATCGTTGGATCTTAGAAAAAGGTTTTAAAGTAGAATATATTCTGCTTACTCATGGCCACGTAGATCACATTGGTGCGGTAGATGAGCTTAAAGAGCTATTGGGGGATGTACAAGTTGGGATCCATACGGGTGATGCAGGGATGCTTACAGATGGACGAAAAAACCTCTCTAGTTACTTTGGACCGGGACTTGCTCTCAATAAAGCGGATCTCCTACTTAGTGATGGACAAGAGCTTATAGTTGGTAACCAACGAATCAAAGTCATAGCAACCCCAGGGCACTCTCCTGGTAGTGTTTGTTTTTTATGTTCTGATGGGTTAATAAGCGGAGATACTCTCTTTGCTGGATCAATTGGCAGAACTGATTTTCCGGGTGGATCAATGAATCAATTATTAGATGGAGTTAAGAAAAAGCTCTTAATTCTTCCTGATGATACCCGGGTTTTCCCTGGCCATGGCGAAGAGACCAGTATCGGAGAAGAAAAACGGGATAATCCTTTTCTAGACTAGTAGTGAATGAAACCTTATAATCGAAAGTACCAATAAATTACAGAAATAGCTGATAAATATTTGACAAATAAGAATTGAATTTGATAAAATACATTGATATAGGCCAAGATGTTGGGATAAATAATGTTAGCATGTTGAAGACTCGTAAAACCTTTTGGACAAAACCGTTTTAATCTTTCTCCAGGGAGGGCTTGCAAAGACTGGAACTAGCCTGAAAGATACACGGCAGGACAACCAAAATGGGGGTTTTTTGCATCGGATAGTCTCGTTAACGACTGAAAAGTGGGCGGAGAAATTCCGTCAATTAGGGTGGCACCACGAGAAGTTCTCGTCCCTTGCGCAAAGCGAGGAACGAGGACTTTTTTTGAGTAACTTACCTCGAATAAATGTTGGAATGACAACTTCCGACACCGAGATCTCGATGAGGTTTCATTAATTTAGCGATTATTAGATTCAAGGGAGGAATTTAAATATGGCAATTCAGCGTCCAAAAGGGACTCAAGATTTATTGCCTGGTACTATCGAGCAATGGCAATATCTCGAAGAAACTATTCGTTCGGTTTGCCGCGATTATGGATACGAAGAGATTCGGACACCAATTTTTGAAGCGACAGAACTTTTTCAAAGAGGGGTTGGGCAAACTACAGATATTGTAAAAAAAGAAATGTATACCTTCCTTGATAAAGGGAACCGTTCTATGACCCTTCGTCCGGAACTGACGGCTTCAGTTTGTCGTGCTTACGTGGAGGACAAGCTTTACGGTCAACCTCAACCTGTAAAGCTCTACTATATCGGACCTATGTTTCGCTATGAACGGCCGCAAAGCGGACGGTTTCGTCAGTTCCATCAATTTGGTGTTGAAGTATTAGGTGCCGACCAACCAATTGTGGACGCAGAAGTAATTAGCTTAGTTTGGAATTTATATCAACGGCTTGGACTAGTTGGGCTAGAAGTTCATGTTAACTCAGTCGGCTGCCCGATTTGTAGGGCAAGGCACCGTGAACAACTTCAGGAATTTTTGGCCACTCGAAAAGGCGAGCTTTGTAATGACTGCCAGGAACGGTTTGATCGAAACCCTTTGCGCATCCTTGATTGCAAGAACCCCTCCTGTCAAACCGTAACGACAGGGGCAACCACAACAAAGGATACCCTCTGTGAAGACTGCAGTACACACTTTGAACGAGTTCTAGCCATCTTAGAGAGGGCAGGAGTGGTCTATCGAGTCAATCCCCGCTTAGTTCGAGGGCTGGATTATTATACGAAGACAGCTTTTGAAGTTATGGTTGAGGAAATTGGAGCACAGAGCGCCATCTGTGGAGGCGGACGGTATGATAAGCTGGTTGAAGAGATAGGTGGACCACCAACACCGGGCATCGGTTTTGCGATGGGAATTGAGCGGGTCTTAGCGGCGCTTCAAGTGCAGGACAAGCTTCCTAAAGAGGAACCTAAGCTGTTTGGGATGCTTATTGCCCTAGGCGAGAAAGCCCAAACTGAGGGCTTTGCTCTCCTTAGTACACTGAGGAGCCAAGGTATGCCTGTGGGTATGGATTTACTGGGTCGAAGTCTTAAAAACCAACTTAAATCCGCTAATCGCCAAGGTGCACGCTATGCCTTCATTCTAGGCGAAGAAGAACTTGCCCGAAATGTCCTCGTCATAAAGGACTTAACGTTAGGGGAGCAAATGGAAGTCTCACTGAGCGACGCAGTCGAAGAAATCAACAAGAAGTATCAGAGAGGTGTGTAACATGACAGTATTTTCAGAACGTGTTGAAAATGGAGAGTTAGAATTAGCAAAAGTAGGCGAGATCGTTCGTTTGTTAGGATGGGTTCAGCGCCGTCGTGACCACGGAGGTTTAATTTTCGTTGATCTGCGCGATCGTACAGGAATCGTTCAAGTTGTCTTCGACCCAGAAAAGATGGGAGACGGATTTTCCAAGGCAGAACGATTACGGTCAGAGTTTGTTGTCTCCATTCAAGGAGAAGTAATTGCCCGTCCTGAGGGGATGATTAATCCAAACATAGCCACCGGCAAAATTGAGATCGTGGCCCAGTCCCTGGAGGTATTAAATGGCGCCAAAACTCCTCCTTACTATATTGTTGATCAGGTAGATGTTGACGAAACAGTGCGGCTAAAATATCGCTATCTGGATCTGCGACGCCCTGAAATGCAGGCCGTGTTTAAGATCAGGCATCGAGTTACACAAATAATGCGTAATTTCTTTGATAGCCAAGGTTTTTATGAAATCGAAACTCCAATGCTCAATAAGTCAACCCCTGAAGGAGCACGAGATTACCTAGTTCCCAGCCGTGTACATCCTGGTGAGTTTTATGCCTTACCCCAGTCCCCCCAAATATATAAGCAACTTCTCATGGTAGGCGGTATGGAAAAGTATTTTCAAATTGCACGCTGTTTCCGGGATGAAGATTTAAGAGCAGATCGTCAACCGGAGTTTACTCAACTAGATGTTGAGATGTCTTTTGTTGAAGTCGAAGATATTCTGCCCATGATGGAGGAATTGATGGCTGAGATTTTTTCAGAGACCATTGGGAAATCAGTAGCTATTCCTTTCCCACGTTTAACCTATAAAGAAGCAATGGACCGCTATGGTTCCGATAAACCAGATACTCGCTTTGGCATGGAACTCATTGATGTGGGGGAAATCGTGGGCAAGACCGGATTTAAAGTATTCGCTAATGTGGTGGCCAGCGGGGGAAGTGTAAAATGTATCTGTGCTAAAGGGTGTTCCGGCTTGCCTCGCCGAGAAATCGATGATCTGGCTAAGTTTGTTAGTACTTATCGGGCAAAAGGTTTGGCTTGGATTGTTTTAGCTGAGGAAGGGATCAAATCTCCTATTGCCAAGTTCTTTACGGAAGAGGAAATGGCTGCTCTAATTAAATATACCGGAGCCGAGACAGGGGATATCTTGTTCTTTGTGGCTGATACCTATGCTGTGGTTTCCGATGCCCTCGGACATCTGCGCTTGGAATTAGCGAAGCGGTTAGGTCTAATCGATGAGAATATGCTTCAATTCTTGTGGGTTACGGAATTCCCGCTCCTAGAATATGATGAGGAACAGAAACGTCATATCGCTATTCATCATCCATTCACCGCACCTATGGACGAAGATTTACAGCTCCTCGAGACTGATCCTCTTAAGGTTCGTGCTAAAGCCTATGATATGGTTCTTAACGGAACAGAACTCGGAGGTGGAAGTATCCGGATTCATCGTCGTGAGGTTCAGGAGCGGTTATTTAAGTTATTAGGATTCTCTGAGGAAGAAGCTATCGCTCAATTCGGATTTCTCATGGAAGCGTTTGAATATGGGACTCCACCCCATGGTGGAATTGCCTTCGGTCTTGACCGACTAATTATGCTTTTAACTGGAAAAGATAATATTCGCGATGTCATCGCTTTTCCAAAAACACAAAGTGCCTCTGACCTAATGGCTCATGCTCCTTCAACCGTTGCGGATAAACAATTAAAGGAATTGCATATCAAAACTATTGAGCAACCTAGTATAAAGTAGGCAACAGGTTTAATAATATCTAGAATAGGAGTCTAACTCATGATATTAACGTGCTGTACCGAGGTTATGTGACTTGATAGTTGTAGAGTAGGCTGTAGAAGAGTTGACAGAGAGGGGGGCATTGGCTATAATATTTATTGTAGCTACCCCCTTAGGGTATGGAGGATGCATAGCATGACGAATTCAACCCCCTATTCGGAATCCAAAGAGGATATTGTGCGTAGGCTTAAAAAGATCGAAGGTCAGGTAAAAGGGATTCAACGTATGGTTGAGAGTGACAAGTATTGTGTTGACGTATTAATTCAAGTGGCTGCTGTTCGTGCTGCGCTTAATAAAGTTGGCACAATTGTCTTTGAACACCATTCACGGGGATGTATGCGCAATGCCGTTGAGAACAATAACCAGGAAGCTGCCATTGAGGAGCTTATTGGGGTGCTCGCTAAATTCATAAAGTAAATCTATTTGATTAGGAGGAATTTTAATATGGCTGGTGCAAATGTTAAAACCTTTACGACTGCAAATTTTGATTCGGATGTTTTAAAGTCTGAGCAAGCGGTTTTAGTTGACTTTTGGGCTCCTTGGTGTAGTCCGTGTCGCATGGTTGCTCCTGTTATTGATGAGCTTGCTGATGAGTATGTTGGACGAATTACAATTGGTAAGGTTAACGTAGACGAAAATGGTCCCATCTCTAGTCAATATGGAGTTATGAGCATTCCAACCCTGGCGATTTTCAAAGGCGGCGAAGTGGTAGAGAAAATCGTAGGTTTCCGTGGAAAACCGGATCTTATTAAAATGCTCGAAAAACATATCTAAACTATAAGGTATTAAAAAGCGATGTCCCATTTAAGCGGGCATCGCTTTTTTGTACTATCAGAAAGTATAAACTTGTGTTTTATACTTTCTAAGCATAAGTGCAACTAGGGCGGCCGCCTTCGCGGGGCTGCAAGATGGTTAACTCGTGCGAAGACAGTGTCTTCGGGCGCCAGCCAAGTTTTCTTTATGTCAGGGAGACTCTTTTCCCATACCTGAAGATATGTAGAAGGTTTGGCCTTGAACACTGGGTGGCAAGTAAGTTTGTTTGACCCAGTGGTTGGGGAAGTCGTGTGGGTATAAATACTCTTTTCCGTTTCCCAGCTTTTCTGCACCTGGATAATGCGCATCTTTAAGATGAGCGGGAACTTCTCCAGTGGGGTGTTTCTTTACATAATTTAGAGCACGGTCAATGCTGGTGACAGAACTGTTGCTTTTTTGAGCAGTTGTAATAGCTAAGACAGCTTGAGCCATAGGAATCCTTGCTTCAGGTAGGCCAAGCCATTCTAGCGCATTGGCTGCAGCATGGGCCTGGAGCATGACCATTGGATCTGCTAATCCCACATCTTCAGATGCATGGACGATAATCCGACGGATAATGAAACGCGGATCTTCCCCTGCCTCTAATAACACAGCTAACCAATAAAGCGCAGCATCTGGATCTGAGCCACGCATACTTTTAATAAATGCGGAAATGATGTCATAATGATTATCTCCTGATTTATCAAACCGGATAGCCCGCTGTTGTATCGATTCTTCTGCTATTTCGAGGGAAATGTAACGCAGCCCGTTTTCCGGCGGCGTAGTGAGAACTGCCAACTCAAGGGCATTAAGGGCGCGTCGTAAATCTCCGTTAGCATAATTAATCCAATGCTCCCACGCTTCAGGGGTGATCTCTACGTTATATTGGCCAAGACCACGTTCTGTATCCTTTAGGGCTTGTTCGAGTCCAAAACGAATTTCCGCTGGGACAAGAAGTTCTAATCGAAAAAGCGTTGAGCGGCTGAGAAGCGCAGAATTGAGCTCGAAAAAGGGGTTTTCGGTTGTAGCGCCGATGAAGGTAATTGTACCGTTTTCAACTGCAGGTAGGAGTGCATCTTGTTGTCCTTTATTAAAACGATGGACTTCATCACAAAAAACCAGAGTGCGTTTTCCGTAAAGATGAAGTTCATCTGAAGCCTTAGTGATAATTTCACGAATCTCTTTAACTCCAGAGGTTACAGCATTTATACGAACAAAATGAGACGTGGTTTTAGCAGCGATAACTTGTGCCAAAGAAGTTTTTCCAGTTCCTGGTGGTCCATAGAGAATCAAAGACGAAACACGGTCAGCCTCAATTGCTCGGCGTAAGAGTTTTCCGGGACCAAGAATTTGATCCTGACCGATATATTCATCAATTGTCCTCGGGCGCATGCGTTCGGCAAGAGGTGCAACCTGATGTTGATTGAATGTTGCAGAAAAAAGATCCATGATTCATGTTCCTTTCCAATTTGTAGGAGCAATTTGTCTTGCTCCATCCGATCTCTTGTACTATCAGACCTTATGCCGCTTTGCGGCACCACTATTGCGTTCTATACTACAAGAAGGGCTAACCCGTGCGAAGACGATGTCTGCAAGAAGGGCTAATACGTACGAAGACAGTGTCTGCAAGAAGGGTTATTACGTGCGAAGACAGTGTCTTCGTGTGTGTGGGCGCCAGCTAAAGGTTTCTTCACTTGATTATATCATGCGGAATGGGCATCTGCTCGAAGTGGACTTCAGAAAAATGTTAGTTAGATCACAGTTAAGAGGGGAAAGTTTGATGTAAAATACAAAAGAAGTCTAGTTAACAGAAGTCTGCTTGACAAATCCCGAGTGTTTTTATAAGATATAAGGGGATAAAAGAAATGGACTGATTTAAGGGTTTATATAGCAGAAAAGAGGTGAGGGTGTTGAAACTCTCGACCAAAGGTCGATATGGGGTAAAAGCTATGTTTGACTTAGCTCAACATATGGGTGAAGGTCCGACTTCTTTGAAAAGTATCGCGGAGAGACAGGGGATATCTGAACACTATCTGGAGCAACTTATTTCGGGCTTGCGAAAGGCTGGTCTCGTAAAAAGTGTTCGTGGTGCACAGGGCGGTTATTTATTGGGAAAAGAACCGGATAAGATAAAAATTGGGGATATTATCCGAGTCTTAGAAGGCCCGATTGCTCCGACGGATTGCGTCTCAGAGGAGGACCCTGAAACTTGCGCTAAAGCACAGTATTGCGTTACTCGAACAATTTGGGAGAAAGTTCGGGACTCTATCGCAGAGGTTCTAGATTCGATTACACTTCAAACAATGCTTGAGGATGCCAAAAAGATTGAATCTGAGCGGAGCCTCTATATGTACTACATTTAATCCGGTTTTGCTACAAAGTTATATATAAGGAGTGAGCCTCTAATGCGACGTGTTTATTTAGACCATAGTGCAACGACTCCGGTTGATCCGGAAGTGGCTGCCATAATGATGACGTATTATACAGAAAAGTATGGTAACCCGTCAAGTGTTCATGGTTTTGGTAGAGAGGCTAAACAAGCCTTAGAGCAAGCGCGAAATCAGGTAGCAGAGCTGATTGGAGCTGCATCTGGGGAGATTACATTTACCAGTGGGGGAACCGAGGCGGATAATCTGGCAATTCTAGGGACTGCTGAGGCACTCCGAAAAAAGGGTAAACATATTATCACCTCTTGCATTGAGCACCACGCAGTTTTGGAAACTTGTGAATACTTAGAAAAAAATGGCTTTGACTTAACAGTCATTCCGGTAGATGAAGAGGGAATTATCTCGGTTGATGCTGTAAGAAAGGCGATTCGGCCAGATACAATACTAATTACGATTATGCATGCGAATAATGAGGTTGGTTCAATTCAACCAATTTCAGAGATAGGTAAACTGGCCAAGGAACAGGGTATTGTTTTTCATGTGGATGCAGTTCAGTCCCTTGGAAAAATCCCTGTCAACGTCGAAGAACTGAATGTCGACCTTTTGACGGTTTCCGGGCATAAGATTTATGGCCCTAAAGGTGTGGGAGCACTCTATGTTCGCAAAGGATTACGGATCGTTCCTTTAGTTCATGGCGGAGGGCAAGAAAAGAAACGTCGCTCGGGAACTGAGAATACACCTGGAATTATTGGCTTTGGTAAGGCTTGTGAACTGGCTGGACAACGGATGGCTGACGATGCGGAGCATCAAAGAAAACTGCGCGACAAGCTGATAAACGGTATCTTAGAGCGCATTGATTTTGTCAAAGTTAATGGACCTTTAGGGGAGAAACGCTTACCAAATAACGTGAATGTCAGTATTCGTTATGTTGAAGGGGAGTCTTTATTACTCTCGTTAGACATGCTTGGAATAGCTGCCTCGAGCGGTTCAGCATGTACTTCAGGGTCTTTAGATCCTTCTCATGTATTGCTTGGGATGGGATTAATTCACGAAATTGCTCACGGTTCGCTTCGTTTTTCACTAGGGCGTCAGAATACGGAAGAAGATATTGATTATGTTCTTGAACAATTACCTAAGATCGTGGAGCGTTTACGAATGATGTCTCCACTGTATGATCAGGCTATTCATTCAAAACAAGCATAAGAGGAGTGAGGAAGAAATGTATACAGAAAAAGTAATGGATCATTTTACAAATCCGCGCAATGTTGGCGAATTGGAAAATCCAGATGGTGTCGGTGAAGTAGGAAACGCCAAGTGTGGAGATATCATGCGTATATATTTAGATATCGAAGGAGACATTATTAAAGACGTTAAATTTAAAACCTTTGGTTGCGGTGCTGCAGTTGCTACCAGCAGCATGGTTACGGAAATGGTCAAGGGTAAAACCATTGAAGAAGCAATGGAAATTTCCAATGCGGCTGTTGCTGAGGCGTTAGGAGGACTTCCGCCGGCAAAAATGCATTGTTCAAATCTAGCCGCTGATGCACTTCATGAGGCTATTAAAAATTATCACGACAAACAGCACAAGAAGGAATAGATGACTATGACTCTGACTCCAAAACCTAAAGTAGTTGTGGGTATGAGTGGCGGTGTGGATAGTTCCATGGCCGCCGCTTTGCTCAAAGAAGAAGGCTATGATGTGATCGGGGTTACTCTGCAGATATGGGAAGCAACGGGTCCGGAAGTTGAAGGAGGCTGCTGCTCCAACTCAGCTATTGATGATGCCAGGCGGGTTGCATTCATACTGGGAATTCCCCATTACGTTCTGAACTTTCGTTCGTATTTTAAGGAGACTGTGGTAGATTATTTCACCCAGTCTTATTTGTATGGGGAAACTCCAAACCCCTGTTTAGCCTGCAACAAACATGTAAAATTCGGGGAAATGCTCCGCAAAGCACGTGGTTTGGGGGCTGAGTATATTGCAACCGGACATTACGCTCAGGTTTTACGGGATCCGGGCAGTGAACGGTTTCTCTTAAGTAAGGGCGCAGATAATCGGAAAGATCAGACCTATGCATTGTACATGTTGACCCAGGAACAGCTTGAACATACCTTATTTCCATTAGCAGACTACCGAAAAGAGCATGTTCGGGAAATGGCTCGGGAGCGAGGCTTAGGTGTCGGTGATAAGCCGGAAAGCCAAGAAATTTGTTTTGTACCGGATGATGATTATGCTTCCTTTGTTAGGGAACGAATCGAAGTGCCGATTAAGCGGGGCAATTTCGTGGACTTAGCCGGAAATAAGTTAGGCCGGCATGAGGGGATTATTAACTTCACTGTTGGACAGCGTAAAGGCTTAGGGGTTACTTTTGGTAAACCAATGTACGTAGTAGGGCTAAATCCTGAACTCAATGAGGTGGTTTTGGGCGAAGATCGGGAAGTCTATACAGATACTCTTTGGGCAACCGAACTTAACTGGATATCCATTCCCTATTTAACTGAACCTCTCAAAGTTGAGGCGAAAATCCGCTATAACTCAACTGGAGCTCCTGCCACGATTTTTCCTGCTGAAATTGGGTCAGGGTATGAGGTAATGGTGCGTTTTGACCAACCACAGCGTGCAGTGACACCAGGACAGGCAGTCGTCTTTTATCATGGCAACTTAGTCGTTGGCGGGGGAAAAATTATTTCAGATCCTCGAGGCCGTAATCGAGGTTCGAAGTTCGAGGTTCGTGGTTCGATTTAAGGCACGGCTTTCCGATGCATAAAGGTTAGAGAAGCTGGGCAGAGTATAGATAGAATTCAGTTTAACGAGGTGGAAAACAGATGCGACGCACTCGAGAGATTGTCGGACTACCCGTTTTAGATTTGAAGAGTGGTAACTCTATTGGCTGGGTACATGATCTTGTCCTTGACAATGACAAAGACGAGGTTGTCGGAGTCCTCTTAGAAGGCGGGCACTTCTTCCACTCAGCAAAAGGCATTCCTCGAAAGGCCATTGCAACTGTCGGTAAGGATGCCCTAACAGTTCACGAAAAAACAATAGAAGAACTAAATGGGATACGGTGGTCTGAAAAGGTAGGAAATGAAGTCTATACTCAAGGTGGAGACGCTAGAGGCACGATTGAAGATGTTTTTCTCGATGATTCCATCGAAAGAATGGTTGGATTCGAGGTATCTGACGGGCTCTTCGCCGACCTTCTTCATGGTCGGGGAACGATTCTTAAGCCGCATGTCATGATCGATGGAAAAGACATCTTAATTGTTGATAACCAGGTATCCCCCTTGGATCAGTCGAATGAAGGGGGATTAAGATCATGAATTGTCCAGTTTGTAATGGACGTGCCATTGGCAGAGTAGGCGTTGAACAATTCTATTGCTGGGATTGTTGCGTCGAGTTTGCCACTCAGACTGATAAAGTGGTTATTTATGATTTGGCGGAAGATGGTTCTTTGGTGGCTTGGGATGACGCAAGCTTCAACGAGGGTGCTTTGAATGCGGTTATAGAGTGATCACAGACAGCATAGAGAAGGAGCGATAAATAATGAGATCAAAGCATATGGTTAACAGTATTATGACCGGAAGTGTCGCTTTAGCAAGTGCTCTCGCTTTATTCATGTTTCCTCGTCGAAAGAAGAATATGTTAATGCGACGCAGTATGAATCTCTTGACCAAGGGAAGGTACATGCTTTTGAAAAGAACAAAATTATTCCACTAAAATAGATTTAAGAAGCGCGCATCGCGCGCTTTTTGTTTTACTATCAGAAAGTATAAACTTGCGTTATATACTGCAAGAAGGTTAACTCGTGCGAAGACAGTGTCTTCGTCTAAGCATAAGCGCAACTAAGGCGGCCGCCTGCGCCTACGGCTGCAAGAAAGCAAACACGTGCGAAGACAATGTCTTCGGGCGCCAGCCAAGTTTTCTTTATTAAAGAAATACCGAAATAGTCAGTTTCATGTCATTGCTCCTAAGGCAACTTAAGTGGTGTGTCATCCTGAAGGAGGGACGACCGAAGGATCCAGATCCTTCGCTATGGCCTAGGATGACGGAATAATCTTGTCATACCTTAGAAAGGAAGTGTACTTTTCTGGTTATGAAACTTAGTAATTGGAAATGGATTTTCGCAGGCACCTGTTTGCTTGCAGCTATACTAGTTCTTTTCAAGGTAAGGGCAATTTTGGGACCGTTTTTTTTAGCCTTTGTGCTCGCATATCTGTTGAACCCGCTGGTGGTTCTTTTGGAACGATATAAGCTTAGTCGAAACAAAGCAATTGCGATTGTTTTTAGCTTGATTATTATCTTCTTCTCAGCCACAGTCTTTTTGATCATCCCAATTATTTATAATGAATTAAGTAAATTGGTAGCGATTTTGCCTCAGACAATCCAGTCGATTACGGATATGATCGATGGGTATCGCAATGAGTTTAAAGCGACGGGGCTGCCCAGTCGTGTTGCCCTCGTCCTTGATGAGCATTTAGCAGAGGGAGAAACAATGCTTGCAGAGCGGCTTAATCTGTTTCTCGATAATTTGCCGAGGGCCTTGTCCACTGTGACTCTTTATATGCTATCTCCAGTCATAGCCATCTATTTCCTAGCAGATTGGAAAGGGTTAGGAGAAGGGTTTTATCGAATTGTCCCGCAACGTTGGAGGATGGAATGGCGGCGTCTATGGCAGGACATCAACCATGTTATTCGGCAATATGTACGAGGAGATCTGGTCGTTGCCATGATTGTAGGGATACTAATTGGCATAGGAGTAAAACTAATTGGGATGGACTATGCCTTGCTAATCGGTCTTATTTGTGGGACGTTTGATCTTATTCCTTATTTTGGACCAGCCATTGGAGCAGTGCCTGCTGTCCTCTTGGCCTTAACCCATTCTCCAGTTATGGCGCTTAAGGTGGTGTTGATCATTTTCGTAGTTCAACAACTGGAGGGAAATGTCATATCTCCTAAACTCATGGGTGAGAGCGTTGGGCTTCATCCCCTTTGGGTTGTGTTTGCCCTTCTAGCTTGTGGAGAAATTGCAGGATTCTGGGGACTATTCTTGGCTGTCCCTTTGGCTGCTGTTATTCGAGTTATTCTAAAGCATGTTTATTTCCGGCTGGTTTCAACCAAAGTCTAACTAGTTGACAAATAAGACATTCCCTGTATATACTTTATAGACAATGGGAATTTTATATAAACGAATGAGAATTAAGTCGGAAACGTTCTTTAGCCCGTAAGATAGCAGGGTGATCCCAAAAAATCTCGTCCCTGATTGAAATAGGGGGAGATTATTTTTTTATGAAATTCAAAGGGGTGTTCGCATTGTATTCTGGTAATGAATTAAGGGACATGTTTCTTAAATATTTTGAAGCTAAAGGACACAAGATTTTGCCTAGCGCTTCGCTGATCCCCAAAGATGATCCAACCTTGTTGTTAACAGTGGCGGGCATGGTCCCTTTTAAACCATACTTTCAACGTCGGGTTGAACCTCCTTTTCCGAGAGCAACCACCGCTCAAAAGTGTGTGCGCACTCCGGATCTCGAGGAAGTTGGAAAAACTGCCCGACACCATACATATTTTGAAATGCTGGGAAACTTTTCCTTTGGAGATTATTTTAAAACTGACGCCATTCCTTGGGCTTGGGAGTATATCACTGAGGTTTTAAAAATACCTGTAGAAAAACTGTGGGTGACGATTTACCCAGAAGATGAGGATGCAAAAGGGATCTGGGAAAAAGCGGGTGTTAGATCCGAACGTATCGTTGGAGATCCAGAGAACTTCTGGGCGGCTGGTCCGACGGGCCCTTGTGGACCTTGTTCTGAGATCTATGTTGATTTGGGTGAAGCCAGAGGGTGTGGTAAACCTAGTTGTGCTATCGGGTGTGACTGTGATCGTTTCTTGGAAATATGGAATTTGGTCTTCATGCAGTACAATCGCGATGAGGCGGGTGTCCTGACGCCGCTTCCTAAGCAAAACATTGATACGGGAATGGGTTTAGAGCGGATTGCCTCTGTAATGCAAGGGGTTGAAACTAATTTTGACACGGATCTATTCCGTCCCATTATTGATTATGTAGCAACCTTGGCAGGGGTTAAGTATAAGGAAAACCCTAAAAGTGATTTGGCTTTAAAGGTGGTTTCAGATCACCTTCGAGCAGTTTCCTTTATGCTCTCTGATGGAATTCGGCCGAATAATGAAGGCCGTGGCTATGTCCTGCGTCGTATTTTACGTCGTGCTGTCAGGTATGCAAAACTCCTTGGGATTGACAAGCCGTTCTTAGAATCCGCCTTTAGAATAATACAAAGGGACTATGCACATGCCTATCCTGAGCTTAAAGAAAATGAGAATTTTATTTTAAACCACTTAATTTTAGAAGAGAAGAACTTTTTGGCGACCTTAGAGCAAGGTACTCAGCTATTGCAGGAAAAGGTCAAGGAGCTTTTGAAACAAGAAGAGGCAGTGTTAACAGGAGCGGATGCCTTTTATTTATATGAAACTTATGGTTTCCCAGTAGAATTAACGGAAGAAATGCTGGCGGAACAAGGGCTGACTGTAGATATGGTATCCTTTCAAGCGGCAGCAGAGGAGCATCGCCTCAGGGCTAAAGAACAATCCCAGCAAATGCGCGCCGTGGTGGAAAGCCCGGAACTCATAGAAAAGGCCAAATCTTTAGGAACGACACCCTTCATTGGGTATGAAAAAGCCTCGACAACAACTCGTATAGAGGGTCTGTTTGTGGATGGCAAGGAGATGCAAGATGCGGGTGAAGGGGAAGAGGTCATGATCTTCCTTTCTGAAACGCCGTTCTATGCAGAAAGCGGAGGTCAGGTATCGGATGTAGGTGTCATTCGAACATCCCGGGCCGAGGCCCGAGTACTTGAAGTCAAAAAAGGTGTAACAGGTACCCTTTACCATAGAGCAGAGGTCACGACAGGAGTTCTGCACGTGGGTGAATCTGCTGAGGTCGAAATCGATAACTCTGAACGTCTGGCAACCACTCGACATCACAGCGCGACTCACCTCCTTCAGACCGCGTTGAGATCAGTTTTAGGAGAGCATGTACAACAGGCCGGGTCTTTGGTGACTCCGGAACGCTTGCGTTTTGACTTTACTCATTTTTCACCCATGACACCGGATGGGTTAAGGGCTGTAGAAGGTTTGATTAATGAAGCAGTGCTAAAGAATATGCCTGTTAAAGCGACAGAAATGTTGTTGAAAGAGGCTAAAGAGAGTGGAGTAACGGCACTTTTTGGAGAAAAATACGGAGAAATTGTTAGAGTCATCAGTATGGGGACATTTAGTCAAGAATTATGCGGTGGAACTCATGTCAGCAGCACGGGAGAAATTGGCTTGGTAAAAATCCTCAGCGAGGGTGGAATTGGAGCTGGCTTACGGAGGATTGAGGCAGTTGCTGGATTAGAGGCCTTGGCTTACTTCCGCTCCCTCGATGAACAAGTAATGGAAGTAGCCCAAACCCTTAAAGCTCAGCCATTAGAAATAGGTAAGCGAGTAAATGGTTTAATGTCACAAGTTAAAGACCTCGAACGAGAGATCGGACAGCTTCAGGCAAAGCTCGCTAAAAACGAAGTAGATGGTTTGCTGAATCTAGTAAGCGAGGTGGAGGGCGTTCAGTTTATAGCTGCCCAAGTACATGCTTCAGACATGGAGAGCCTTCGTCAAAGAGTGGATCTTATTCGAGACAAAATGAAATCCGGGGTTATTGTCTTGGGTGCAGTTAGTGAAGGAAAGGTAAATTTTGTCACAACTGTAAGCCCGACAGGTTTAAGTGGGCTTCATGCCGGACAGATTATTAAAGAAGTAGCCAAAATAACCGGTGGCGGTGGTGGCGGAAGGCCAGATATGGCCCAGGCTGGTGGTAAAGATCCTAGTAAACTGGGAGAAGCCATTGATCGAGTTCCTCATCTTCTCCGTAGTTTTCTCAAAAAATAGAGGATAATCTTTTAACCAGTCAGAATAACTAATATTAGCAGGAGATAGCGAGAAACGGAGAATCGAAAGGCGAAAGGGGGCAGGGAATATGGATCGAATGGAAGAAACCATGATGTTTAAGGCTGTGGTAGAAGAAGACATTTCTGCCCGGGATATTTTGCAGAAGGTGTATGCCGCGTTACAAGAGAAAGGATATGACCCGATTAACCAAATGGTTGGTTATCTCATGTCAGGCGACCCTGTGTACATTACCAGCCACAATCAGGCGAGATCAATGATTCGTAAACTTGAACGCTTTGAGCTGATCGAAGAACTGGTTAGAACCTATTTGCAAGAAAAATAATTTTTAAGTTGAAACCCTCACTCAACGTGAGGGTTTCAACTTTAGCGAAGCTCGAGGCTCGAAGCGCGAACATTGGAATTTCGTTCTACTATCAGTATAAGATTAGCGCCTTGCTTAGAGAACAATTCAAGCTGTGTCATCCTGAGCGATAGCGAAGGATCTAGATCCTTCAGTCATTCTTCTTTCAGGATGACTTAGCCCTTAAGTTACTTTATATAGCAATGACGAGCCCTTGACGTAGGATCGAGGGTTGCCAAGGTTTTACGTTTCGCGCATCCCCGGGAATCGCACTTGCACCTGAAAGGAGGGCGTGGAAATGCGTCAAGTCAAACTTGGTTTATGGGGAGCAGAAGTTTCAGAGGTGTGCTTCGGAAGTTTAGCAATATCTCCGTTACAAGGCCGGGTAACGGAAGCAGAAGGAGTATCTGTTTTACGCTATGCTCTGGACCAAGGGATCAATTGGATTGACACGGCGGAAATCTACGATAACTATGGACAAATTGCTCAGGCAATAAAAGATCATCCGGACGTTCGAGTTGTTAGTAAATCCTACTCTGTTTCTGCTGAAGATATGAGCTTTAGTCTAGAAAAGGCACGAACTGCTCTAAATAGAGATACTCTTGACTTTTTTCTCCTTCATGAACAGGAAAGTGCTTTAACTCTCAAAGGGCATGAGAAGGCTTGGGAAGAGCTCTTGCGGGCAAAGGAAAAGGGTATCGTGCGTTGGATCGGAATTTCGACTCATGCTGTTGCAGGAGTGCGAGCCGGAGCGCTATTACCCGGTCTGGATGTCATTCACCCGATCTTAAATTATCAGGGACTTGGGATCATTGATGGAACCTTAAGCGATATGCAGGATGCCATTTCCTTTGCTTCTGACTTGGGGATCGGGATTTACGCTATGAAGGTTTTTGGGGGCGGGCACTTGGCAAATAATCCTGAGAAAGCCTTGGCCTTTACCCGAAGCGTTCCAGGTGTGCAGGGAATTGCTTTGGGAATGTCCAGCCGAGAAGAGGTCGATTATAATCTGCTCTTGATGGCTGGAAAAGAGGTTCCCCAGGCCTTACAAGAAAAGGTTAAGCATCGGAAACGGAAACTCTACATTGCCGATTGGTGTCAGGGATGCGGGCTTTGTTTAGAGGCTTGTCCTCAAGGTGCTTTAAGTATTGAAGGAACTGTATCCGTCGTTAATGCTGAAGCATGTGTACTTTGTGGGTATTGTGGTAGGGTTTGTCCGCATTTTTGCCTCAAAATCGTTTAGGCTATGAGATGTAAAGAATTAATACGAGGAACAAGGAGAAACTATGAGCTGGATATATTTAATATTAGCTATAGCTTTTGAACTCTGTGGCACAACATTAATGAAGCTTTCAGATGGATTGACAAAACTAGTTCCATCAATAGGTATGTTCGTTTCATATACGTTATGTTTTTGGCTTCTATCTTTGTCTTTAAAAGAAATTGAGGTAAGTGTGGCCTATGCGATTTGGTCAGCTGTAGGGATCGTGGTTATTTCAGTTATAGGGATCGTGTTTTTTAAGGAAACAGTAAATACGCTTAAAGTAGTTTCAATACTGTTGATAGTGATTGGAGTTGTAGGATTAAACTTGAGTGGTACCAGCCATTAGCAAAAAGACAATGACCATTAACTAAGGGTTCTTATAAGTAACGATAAGGCAGTTTGGAGGAAACTATGTGAGAATAATGGGGCTGGATTTTGGGTCGAAGACAATTGGTGTGGCGATGAGTGATGCCCTATTTTGGACGGCTCAAGGGGTTAAGACGATCAAGCGCTCTAAGAGAGAAATCGATGAGCTGCGTGAACTCATTCGAGACTATGAGGTAATGGAGATTGTGATTGGCTACCCGAAGAATATGAATGGAACTCTAGGGCCTCGTTGTGAGATGACTCAGGAGTTCGCAGAGGTTTTGCGCTCAGAGTTTGGGCTTGAAGTGAAGTTATGGGATGAGCGTTTAAGTACTGTAGCAGCCCAACGAACTCTTATCGAAGCGGATGTTTCCCGGGCCAAACGCAAACAGGTTATCGATAAGATGGCAGCGGTTTTTATTCTTCAGGGTTACTTAGACAGTAGGAGCAAGTGAACTTGTGGATCGTGATCTACTTTTAAAAAATATTTTTGGGCAAAATTTGACAATCATTACCTACAATAGTACAATGACAATATTCTTTGATAAGAGGTGAATCTAATGACTGACCATCCACATAACCATGATGAGCATGATGCTGAAGAGTTTGACACTGTCATTCTCACAGATGATGAGGGAAAAGACCATGAGTTTCTTCATCTAGACACTTTGGAACTAGAAGGTTCTACATACTTTGTCTTAATGCCTATCTCCGAGGACGAATCTGAAGAGGATGAGGCTATTATCCTTAAACTCGGCAAAGATGCTGAGGGGGGCGAAATGCTGCTTGACATCGAAGACGATGAAGAGTGGGAGAAAGTGGCCGATGCTTGGGAGAACCTTGTAGAAGCCGAAGATGATGACTAGGACTAAGACAGACTATTGCTAAGACATCTCCTTAATATTTGGTGTATTGGAACAAAAAAACTCGCCGACAACCTCGGCGAGTTTTTTTGTACTTAAATCGACTATTATTTTTCAATAAATTGTAAACGTATTTTACCTCTAAAAAGACTGATTTAGAGATTAACAAAAAACTCTAAGGAAATAATAAGGTTTATAAAAGAGGAGGTGATGATGATAACAAATGAAGAAGGAACTTTACGAAATTATTTTCTTGCAAGTGTTCTTCTTTGCCTAATAGTCTTATTAAGCGGTTGTAATCTTGTAGGTTATACTTCGGAAAAAGGTGGACCAAAGGATTCTAGAACGAAGGTCATTTCTGAGGGAACTGCAATCGAAGATTTGGATTTAAGTGGCACTCCGGTTTCTGAAGCACCTCTAAAGATAAAGAATTGGGCAAAGGACAAGCTGGAAGAAACTCGTGTCCTGTTGTACAATGATACAGAGATTCCAGTGGCTTTAAAAGAGATCGGGATTGAAGTTGATACCCGCAAGATGATCGAAGAGGCCCAACTTAATCCCGGAAAGACGTTGCCCTGCTTATTGAAAGTGGATCCACTGGCAGCAAGTCAAAAGCTACAGGAAAGACTAAAAAAGTTCAACAAACCTGCTAAAGATGCCTCTTATAAAATCGAAAAAGATAAGGTTGTGATTCGTCCAGCCCAAAGTGGACGGTCGGTTGCCGTTGATCAATTGATTCGTCAGATTCAAAGTGTTCCTCTGAGTGAGGTGCCGACAAGAATCGATATTCCCATGGAAAATATTCCAGCAAAGGTTACAACAGAGTCCGTAAAAGCCTTGGCTTTTGATTCAATTATTGGGGAGTTTTCGACTAATTTTTCCGTCGGGGAGATCAATCGTTCAGCAAATTTAGCTGCGGCAGCAAAAGCTTTGGATCGTAAACTCTTGCGTCCAGGACAAACTCTTTCTTTTAATGAGACAGTAGGTCCTCGTGAGCCTGAAACAGGGTATAAAGATGCTTATGTGATTATCAATGGAGAATATGTTAAGGGAACCGGAGGAGGGGTATGCCAGGTGTCCTCGACTCTATACAATGCAGTTTTATTGAGTAATCTAGAAATATTAGAACGAATGCCTCATGCAATGGTCATAAGTTATGTACCACCTGGACAAGATGCAACAGTTAATTATCCCAACATAGATTTTAAGTTTAAAAATAATACAGGCAGTTTAGTTTATTTACGGACCGAGGTTAAACAAGGGGTGCTGACGGTTCGCATTTGGGGTAAGAAAACCGGGAAATCCGTAAGGATTGAACATCAAGTGGAGAAAGAAATGGCTTTTAAAACCATAAGAAAATATGATCCCAAGCTGCCTAGTGGACGAGTTATCCAAGATCAAAAGGGTTCCAAAGGTATGGTGGTCAATACGTGGCAGATCGTTAGGGATGCAAAGGGCCATGAGACTAAACAATTTTTGGGTCGGGATTGGTATGCACCGACGAATCGTATTTTACGCGTAGGGACCTAAGAGGGTTCGTTTCGGAGTTATTGAAAGAGAGAGTGAGAAATGTCCAGAAAAAAGAAGACGTCAGGTATATTTAAGTGGATTATTCTTCTTTCCTTAATTGGAGGATTTGGTTTTCTATCTTGGTGGAGTTGGGCGACTAAGCCTTACTCTACTTCAGGCAACAGTGTGAACGTCACCATTGCTCCGGGAACTACGGCAGGACAATTGGCGGAAGTATTACAAGAGCGTCAGCTCATACGCAGTTCTTGGATGTTTAGATTTCTAGCTCGCGAACGTCAAGAGAATTTTAAGTTATATGTTGGAGATTACCAATTGGCACCTACTATGTCTCCCAGTGAAATTATCAATCGCTTAATAAGTGGTTCGGCAACCTTAGAGACGAATATGGTGACAATCCCTGAAGGGTATAATACGCAACAAATTATTGAACTCCTCGTTAAGAAAGGAATTGGGAGTAAAGAGGAGTATACAAAAGTTGTTACGCAAGATGAGTTTCCATATCCGTTTTTAAATAATACCCCCAAGGGAATCCATCGCTTAGAAGGATACTTATTTCCCAATACCTACAACATCTCTGTTAAAACTACCCCTCATGGGGTCATTGATTTACTCCTCCGACAGTTTGCTAAAGAACTGACACCAGAGGTTGAGAAGCAGCTTCAGACAATGAAACTTACTGTTGCCCAGTGGGTTACACTGGGCTCTCTCATTGAAAAAGAAGCGGTGAAAGAAGAAGACCGCCCTTTGATTGCTTCCGTGTTACTGAATCGATTAAAAATTAACCAGCCCCTTCAGATTGATGCCACAATTCAATTTTTGCTTGAAACCCCAAAACCAAATCTTTCTTACGAAGATCTCAAGATTCCGTCTCCCTATAATACCTATCTTAACGCAGGATTTCCGCCCGGGCCGATTGCCAATCCCGGACATGCCTCTCTGCAAGCGGTATTGTATCCGGCCCAAACGAATTACCGATATTATGTGGCGAAAAAAGACGGCTATCATGTGTTTGCCGAAACCTATGCGGAACATTTAAAAAATGTGAAATTGTATCAGTGAGTGTGGATAGCCTGACATGCCGCTGCTGCAGCACCGGGTCGCTCGGGTCGGGCAGCTTCGCCCACATCCGTTCACTCAACATTCCGAGGCTCGCCCACTCGCTTGTGTGGGAGCTTCGCCAAACCTCTGGGTAATACCTGATGTGAACCCGTGGCTACGCTTCCCACGCAAGCTTTGTGGGCCTTACCGCCTCTCCGTGCGATGAGTTCACTTCCGTGGACGAAGCTGCCTTCCTCTGAGTTACTGGGACTTTTGGGTTAATTGGAAGATTTGTTCGACGTCTTTGTCACCACGGCCGGAGATATTAACGATGAGAATTTGGTCTGGATTCATGGTAGGGGCGAGCTTAAGTGCATAAGCCACAGCGTGAGCACTCTCAAGTGCAGGGATGATACCTTCGGTTCTGGAGAGCCGATGGAACGCTTCCAGAGATTCATCGTCTGTAATGCTTACATATTCGGCGCGTCCGATGTCTTTAAGGTAGCTATGTTCGGGACCAACCCCGGGATAGTCCAGCCCGGCAGAAATGGAATGGGTTGCAAGGGGTTCACCTTTTTCATCGGCCATAACATAACATTTAAAGCCGTGCACGATTCCGGGGGCTCCGGCGGAGAGAGGCGCAGCATGTTTGCCGGTTTCTAAACCCAGACCAGCAGGCTCAATTCCTATAAGCTTAACAGAGGAGTCATCGATAAAGTTGGCAAACATGCCAATGGCGTTACTGCCGCCGCCGACACATGCCATAACAGCATCCGGAAGTTTACCTTCTGCTTCGAGTATTTGTTGACGGGCTTCCCTTGAAATAATCGCTTGAAAATGTTTTACAAGGGAGGGGAAGGGGTGGGGACCCACGGCGGAGCCAAGCATATAAAACGTGTTTTCATAGTTCGTAGCGAAATCCTCTAATGCTGCATCCACGGCATCTTTTAGAGTACGTGTGCCTGAGGTAACTGAGACTACTTTGGCACCTAAGAGTTCCATGCGAAAGACATTGAGGGATTGGCGTTTTGTGTCTTCTTCCCCCATATAGATGACGCATTCCATATCAAAGAGGGCACAGGCTGTTGCAGTGGCTACACCGTGTTGTCCGGCTCCGGTTTCTGCGATGACACGTTTTGCTCCCATTCGTTTAGCCAGTAGGGCTTGTCCAAGAACATTATTGATTTTGTGGGCTCCAGTATGGTTAAGATCCTCACGTTTAAGATAGACCTTAGCACCACCTAATTGTTTAGAAAGCTTTTCTGCATAGTAAAGGGGATTCGGGCGACCTACATACTGACGAAGATAATAATCCAGTTCTCTGTTGAAGTCAGGATCATCCTTATAGGTCTCGAAGGCCTCATCCAGTTGAGTGAGTGCATTTTCTAATTGGGGTGGAACGAAACTACCGCCATATTCACCGAAATAACCTTTTTCCATTTTATTTACCTCCATTTTTAATTAAAAAATAAAAAACTCTCTATCCTGAAAAGGATAGAAAGTTAATTTCCATTAAGCCACCTTTTGGTAGTGGGATTTACGATTTACATAGTAAATTACCCATATTCCAAGCTTAGATACGGAGTAGGATGGACTTCTCGTGCACAAATAATCAGATGCGGAGAGTCGACCTCTCGATATCCGTGTCTCTGTAACGGGAAACCCCCGGTATCACCTACTGACGCTTAATTGCGTGTTCGGATTACGACTCTGAGATCCATTCAGTCTACGGGAAGTGTATCAGACTCTCACCTTCTCTGACTCGCTAAAACATTCCTCAAAGACTTACTAATTCTCGTCATTGTCTTGCATGATAATTTTCTGTATTGTAATATGTCAGCAGGTACTTCGTCAAGGGGTGTTATGGAAAAGATTTTTTGTAAAGTTAGGGGATCATCATGAAAAAACCAGAATTGTTAGCTCCCGCAGGGGATATGGAGAAATTAAAGTACGCTCTGACCTACGGAGCGGATGCGGTTTATATGGGGGGGCAGGCCTTTGGCCTGAGGGCCTACGCCGGAAATTTCGGTTTAGAGGAAATGGAGAAAGCTGTAAACTTAACCCATGATCTTGAAAAAAAACTTTATGTAACAGTGAATATCTTTGCCCATGAGCCGGATCTTGAGGAACTGCCGGCGTACTTAAAGAAACTAGAAAGGCTGGGCGTGGACGGAGCGATTGTTTCAGATCCTGGAATTATCGTCATGGCTCAGGAAGTGGCGCCTCGGTTACCCCTTCATTTGAGTACCCAGGCGAATAATACAAACTCCTATTCCGTGCGCTTTTGGATGAAGCATGGAATAGAGAGGGTTGTACTGGCCCGGGAGTTGACACTTGAAGAGCTGAGAGCTGTACGGGCTAAGGTGGATGGGGGACTGGAGATCTTTATCCATGGAGCCATGTGCATGTCTTACTCCGGACGGTGTTTACTGAGTAACTATTTGACTGGTCGGGATGCTAATCGGGGAGAATGTACTCAGCCTTGTCGCTGGGGATACTCATTGGTTGAAGAAAAACGGCCGATGGAGGCCTTTCCAATTGAAGAAGATGAGAGAGGAACCTATGTCTTTAACTCTCACGATTTATGCCTCCTGCCGCATTTACCCTTGTTAAAGCAAATTGATATCGATAGTTATAAGATCGAAGGGCGAATGAAAAGTGTTCAATATGTTGCCAGCACAGTCAAGGTATATAGAGACGCCATCGATACTTTGTGGGACCAAGGAGAGGAAGCCTTTCAGGCTAAGCTCCCTCTTTGGCTAGAAGAAATGGATAAAGTCAGTCACCGGGATTATTCAGCAGGATTTCTTTTCGGTAAGCCAGGAGCAAAGTCACATAATTTAGTGTCGTCCCACTATGTTCGGGATTATGATTTTGTGGGAGTTCGGTTGGATGATGGAGAAATGAAGAGTATCGCCCCAGACTCCGCAGATCAGAACACGGCTTGGATAGAGCAGCGGAACAATTTTAAACTGGGAGAGGTTTTAGAAGTCCTCACTCCGCAGGGGGCCTGTTGGTCGTTTGAAATAAAGGAGATGTGGGATAAAGAAGGGAATCCCCTAGAAGTAGCTCGTCATGCTCAGCAAAAGATTAGAATGACGGTACCAGAGAAAATTCTGCCCTATAGTATATTGAGGCGGGCGAAAAGCGAGAAGAAAGCATAAGTATTAATGTTAGGAGATTCCGATGGATAAAGATTTCAGAGACCAATCAAGCTCATCGTTTGCAGATTCGGATGTTATCATAAAAGCCCGCTTAGCACGGGTAGAAATGCAAATGTTAGACAAACTTGTCGAGGGTTTAGGGCATTTGGGCATCGTTACTACAACGAACAAGGCCCTAGGAGAAGTCATGATTCAAACAACGAAGTATTGTTGGCCCGATTTAAAGAAGGCCATAGAGAATATGCCCTTTGAGATAGAGTTCATTGAGTAAAAGCTTTAACTAATGAAGAAAATTAGAGAATTAGGGGACGAGTTAATGAATTATTCAGAACAAGTCAGCGATCAGCTTTCGGATATTGACCTTATCGTTAAAGCGCGCATAGATCGGTCTGAAATCCAGATGCTTTGCAAACTTGTCGAGGGCCTTGGACATTTAGGTGTTGTGACAACCACCAACAAACAAATCGGAGAAGTTATGATCCAAACGACAAAGCAGTGTTGGCCTGAGTTAAAAGAATTGGTTGAGAAGATGCCGTTGGAAATTGAATTCTTATGAGACCAAAACAATAAATCGCAAAAAGGAACCCTCTAGCGGGTTCCTTTTTCCTTGGGCCAGGGGGACAAGGTCACTTGTCCCCCTGGCCCACTCTATTTCCGAACCATCAGTTTTTTAATCCCTTGATCAAGGCCTTCTAAGGTTAATTCGTACATAGGGAAGACACTGCGCACCATTTTTAGGGTTTGATACCCGTGAACTCGCTCCCAATACTTCTCAGGTATAGGATTAAGCCAAATGTTATACGGGAATTTCCTAGCTAAACGCTGGAGCCAAGTTAAGCCAGGTTCGTCGTTGCCAATATCCCAAAAGATATTACCATCAACCATGGTAAGTTCACTAGGTGCCATAGCAGCATCCCCAATAATAATTATCTTATAATCTGAACTGAGGGAATTCATAGTATCTATGGTTTTGACGGCTCTTCGGGGACTACAACTAGCGTCAGTATATAGGAGGTCATAGATGCAGTTATGAAAATAATAGAACTTTAAATCCTTGAAATGTGATGACCTATGCACCGCAGAGAATAACTGACTACAGATTTTGGCGTAAGGGGCCATAGATCCACCCGCATCCATCAAAACGATAAGTTTGACGGCGTTTTTCCGGGGCCGTGTCCACACAAGTTTTAATTGACCGGCATTTTTACAGGTTTCATCAATGGTATCCTCTAAATCCAATTGATCTTTTGCTCCATCGAGACGTGTACTAAACTGGCGTAAGCGGCGTAAGGCAACTTCAAATTGACGTACTCCCAAGGTTTTGTCCTTGCGATACTCTCGGTAATTTCGCTCTGAGGCAACTTTCACGGCAGATTGACCCTGGGACTGTCCGCCGATTCTTATTCCTCCCGGATGAAAGCCAGAGTGTCCAAAAGGGGAAGTCCCACCAGTTCCGATCCAGGTATTTCCGCCGTGATGGGGAGCATCTTGTTTACGCAGACGTTCTTCTAGGGCCGCTTTTAAACTATCCCAATCAGGTAAACCTAGCTTATTTAAGAGTTGGTTCCGCTCTTCTTCGGAAAACTGCTTAGCAGGCAGAGGATTTTCCAGCCATTGAGAAACTTGATCCAATAATTGTTCAGGGGTCTCAATCCCCCGAAAATACTTCTGAAAGGCTAGGTCATATTGGTCAAAGTGGCTTTCGCTCTTTACGAGTACGGATCTAGCAAGATAATAAAACCCAGATAGGCTTGATCCGGCTAAGCCTTTAGACAGAGCCTCCATCAACGTCATCCATTCTGTGATAGAAACTGGAATCCCTTCCCGGCGTAGTAGGTAAAAAAAGTTCGTGTACATAGGCAGCGCTACCAACCACGACTTGTGGCCCGGGGAGAACTATCCGTCCCCCGTAAATGTAGCTGCCTTAGAGCCAGATCGAAATCCTGATTTTTCTTTAACAACGCTCCTAAGAAAGGGATCTCCCTAGAAATTTTCTCCGGTTCTATACCGCCGATGGTTAAGGCTTGTACCCAATCTAAAAGTTCACTCGTACTGGGCTTTTTCTGTAAACCGGGGACACTTCGTAACCAATAGAAGGAATTTAATGCTTCTGCCAGTAAATTGGCTTCTAGTTCAGGAAAATGGACATGAACAATCTCTTCCATCATGGCTTCGTCGGGAAAGTCAATATAATGGAAAACACAACGACGCAAAAAAGCATCGGGAAGTTCTTTCTCTGCGTTGCTCGTGATAATCACGATGGGACGATGTTTTGTGGTGATGGTTTCTCCAGTTTCAGGGATATAAAAATTCATGACGTCTAATTCCCAGAGCAAATCATTGGGAAACTCCAGATCAGCTTTATCAATTTCGTCAATGAGAAGGACAACCCGTTCCTTGGACTCGAAGGCTTCTCCCAGTTTACCTAACTTAATGTATCGCTTGATGTCTGATACATTTTGCTCGCCAAACTGACTGTCATAGAGGCGTTGAACTGTGTCATAAACGTAGAGGCCATCCTGTGCTTTGGTAGTGGATTTAATATTCCAGATGATTAAGCGGAGTCCCAGTGAACGGGCAATGCTTTCAGCGAGAACAGTTTTACCGGTGCCTGGCTCGCCTTTGATTAAGAGCGGTCGCTTTAAAGCGACTGAGATATTGACACTGTTGCGAAGATCGTTGGAAACGATATAGTCCTCAGTGCCTTGATAGGATATATGATCGGACATGAACAATTTCCCCCTTGTTTACTTGTACTTATTTTAATGTAATAATATCACTTGTTGGGTTATTTTTGTAACAAATCAGACTTATTAAAAAACATTTGAATTTTGATAGCGAAAATTATTTATCTATTGACTATTACTTAATCTATACATAGTACAATAATAGAATTATAATAGGTCATAAGTCCTTTAACGATAGGACTAAGGCCCTAAAATAATGGATTAAAATCACAGTATCATCATTGTTATGTTTATCTACTAAGACATTGTTCCAGGTAAATATAGTAGGTTCTTATGTTATAATATAGATATATATCGCTTAATCACTAAAAATAATAATTAGTCAGATAATTTGGAGATATAAGTCATATACTGGTTCCTTATACTATCTATCTAAGCTTGTTTTGAAAGGTGTCAGTAAGTGAGTATGGAAAAATCAAAACAGAGAATTAAGCTGGGCGAGCTCCTGATGGGAGCTGGAATGATTAGCCAAACGCAGCTTGAAGAGGTGTTAGCTGAACAACGAAAGTCCAGAAAACGGATGGGACAGATCCTGATTGATCTTAACATCTTAACAGAAGATGAGATCATGGATACTCTTGCTGTTCAACTTTCTATTGAACGCTTTGATATAGCTAAAGCATTTATTGATCCAGAGATTGCTCGAAGTATACCCAAAGAAGTCGCTAAGAAATACAATCTTATTCCTTTTGGTGAAAAAGATGGTAAGCTGCTGGTCGCCATGAGTGATCCACTTAATATTTTTGCCATCGACGATATTTCGTTTATAACCCAGAAAATTATTCAACCCTGTATCGCCGGGTATGAGGCTATAGAAAAAGCTATCGAGCTATATTTCAGCAAACAATCAACCGATAAAGCCTTAGAAGACTTAAAAAAGGAATATAAGGTTGAATTAGATGGAAAATACGATCAAGCGATTATTGACGAAGTCCAGAGTGCTCCTGCAGTCAGGCTTACTAATTCTATTCTTAATCAGGCCATTACCACTGGCGCAAGTGATATACATATAGAACCTTTTGAAAAAGAAGTCAAAGTCCGCTATAGGATTGATGGAATTTTAGTAGCAAGTATGGCGATACCTAAGAGCTTATATTCATCTGTGTGCACCCGTATCAAAATCATGGCGGGTATGAACATCGCTGAAAATCGAATTCCTCAAGATGGAAGGAATGAAATGGAGCTTGGAGGACAGAACTATGATTTCCGGGTTTCCTCGTTGCCTACAGTATTTGGGGAAAAAATAGTTATCAGAATTCTTGACGGAAGGAATTTTGAATTAAGTCGAAGTATGCTTGGTTTTACTAACCATGATAATGCTCTTCTTAATCGTATTTTAAGTATGCCCTATGGAATCATTTTGTTAACGGGGCCTACAGGAAGCGGAAAATCTACAACACTCTACACCATCTTGAAGGAATTAAACACCATTGACAAGAATATTGTTACAGTTGAAGATCCTGTCGAATATACCTTGATGGGGATCAACCAGGTTCAAGTCAATACGAAAGCCGGACTAACCTTCGCCTCCAGCTTAAGAAGCATATTAAGACAAGACCCTGATATTATCATGATCGGGGAGATGCGGGATGAAGAAACTGCACGCATCGCGGTACGAGCAGCTATCACCGGACACTTAGTCTTTTCAACCTTACATACTAATGATGCTCCTAGCTCCTTGACCCGCTTAGTAGATATGGGAATTGCTCCTTACCTCGTTGCAGAAGCAATTATTGGTATTATCAGCCAAAGACTTCTGCGCAAACTCTGCCCCGCCTGTAAGCGGGGGTATCTTGCAGATGAACGTGAAAAGAAGATTCTACGAGAACAAAAAGATCATAAGTTGTACAAAGCAGTAGGCTGCCCTGCTTGTAACAGCACAGGTTATAAAGGGCGTATTGCAATTCATGAAGTATTGCGTCTAGACAATAAAATGCGGAGCATAATCGAACGCGGTGCTAATGCCGACGAATTGAGGACCATGGCCCTCAAAGAGGGCATGGTGACCCTTTATAGTAACTGTAGACGACTTGTCTTAAATGGAGTAACCAGCATCAATGAGATGGTTCGTACTGTCTTTGTCAGAGAATAATTCTGTCTGAAGACTGAAAGTCTGAAAAACTCTTAACTAGCGAGCTAGAAGGTGGTAAAACGATGCCAATTTATACCTTTAGGGCCAAAAAGCTGAATGGTGAAGAACTCACGGGAACTCAAGATTTTTCGTCTCTAGAGGTCCTCAAGGCTATGCTGTCAGATCAAGGATATTTTCTAATTGATGCTCAGATTAAAGGAAAAGAATACAGCTTTGGTGAATTACTTAAACGAGTTGATATGAAGGATATTTCTCTTTTCTGCCGTCAGTTCTCAGTCATCTTGAATGCAGGTATTCCAATTGTCGAGGCTTTAGGCATTTTAAGGGATCAGGTGGAAAAGAAAAAGTTTCGAGATACACTAGAAGATGTTCATGAACAACTCCAAAGAGGTAATTTGTTTTCCAGCACCTTGCAAGCTCATCCCAATATCTTCCCGGAATTCATGAGAAACATGGTGGAAGTGGGCGAGGCCAGCGGAACCTTGGATACCATCATGATTAGCTTGGCTGAATATTATGAAAAAGAGAACAAGCTTCGCCGCAAAATCAAAAGTGCTATGACCTATCCAATAATCTTACTAATCCTCATGGTGGGGGTGGTTACGTTACTAATGGTTAAGGTCCTGCCGACGTTTGCAAATATTTTGCAGTCCATGGGTGGGGAATTGCCGGCCTTGACCAAAACCTTGATGGGGATGAGCGGTTTTATGGTGAAGAATGGGGGGCTTATTTTTGGGATCACTGTCCTTGGTGGGCTAGCAATAAGAATTCTATCTAAGAATAATGAGTTTAGATTTTGGTTGGACTCTTTAAAATTAAAGGCCCCTGTTCTTAAAGTAACCATCGTTAAGATAATAACCGCTCGGTTCGCTAGAAGCATGGGGATTTTACTTAAAAGTGGTATCCCGATTATCCGGTCTTTTGAGATCATGGGTGGTTTACTAGGGAATCGGGTAGTTGCCCATAGATTTGTAGAATGTCGGGATGAAGTTATGGAGGGCAAGGGGATTTCCGGCTCCATTAAGAAAATGGGTGTTTTTCCTCCTATGTTAATTCATATGATAGAAGTAGGGGAAGCCACGGGACAATTGGATGATCTACTTACAAGAACAGCAGTATTCTTCGATGAGGAGGTGGATGAGGCGATTGAAAAACTGACGGCCATGATTGAACCCGCCATGATTGTTATTATGGCAGTCGTCGTGGGCACCGTCGTTATGGCAATGATGTTGCCAATGGTTAGCATTATGCAATCCGTTCAACAATAATTGGGGGAGGTAGAAAGAGATGGAATTAAGAGAACGTATGAAGAGGCTCAAACAGAAGCAAAAGGGCTTTACGCTTGTAGAGTTAATTGTTGTAATAGCAGTTATTGGAATTTTAGCGGGAGTTATGTTGCCGAGATTCTTTGGTTTTACAGACGATGCTAGAGAGGCTGCTGCGATATCTGAAGCTAAAAACATTAGGGCGATTGCGGAAACACATTATGCACAAACTGGGGATTGGCCAACCTATACTGTGAATGCTTCTAAAACGACTGTGACAGCAGGGAGTCAAACATATACTTTTGATGGAACTGTAGTGCCGACAATGGACTCAGAAACACCACCAGCACCTACTGGAGGATTTACGTATCAAAGTAATAAAGGTAATGCTCCTTTGGTAACATGCGATGCTAATGGAAATATATCAGTACCATAATGCACCTGTAAGAATAACTTGGAAGAATCGTTATGCCAAGTAGCTATAACGATTCTTCCAAAAAGAGTTATTAAACTGTTTTTTAATAGTTGCTTGCCTTCGGTCAATCGAACCTCATTGATAAAAGGGAGGTAGAAAAGAAATGGAACTAGGACAACGTGTAGAGAAGCTAAAACATAAGCAGAAGGGCTTCACGCTTGTGGAGTTAATTGTCGTTATTGCCATTATAGGAATTTTAGCAGGGATTATGCTGCCAAGGTATTATTCGTTTACTGATGATGCAAGAATGGGTGCCGCAATATCTGAGGCTAAATCTATTAGAACTATGGCTGAGACTTTTTATTCGAAGTATGGTAAGTGGCCAGAAGTTGAAAGAGCAACTGGTTTTAGAGTTCAAACTGGGGTAGATGATGATGATGATCCTACCTATACGAATTCACCCACATTCACAGGTACAATAGATGATATAGCTACAGGTAATATCATTGATGACGGTGCCTTTACTTATGAGAAAGATGGAAAGACCGCAAGATGTAATAAAGACGGAGCGGTAACTGCTGACTAATAAAATTTTTATAGCAAGGATATTAATATGTTGCTATTCACAAGGAGTCATTGGCATTGTTCAACAATAAAGGATTCACTTTAATAGAAATAATAATAGTGCTCGTGATTATCGGGATTATTTCTGCGACGGCATATCCAAGCCTATCAGTAGCTAGGGATATGGCCAATGAAAATGATCGTGCCGCACATGAAAAAGTAGTGAATAAAGCCTTAATAGAGCACTATGCCTTAACAGGAGCTTATCCTAATCAAGGGGTTCATGACAGTAGTACTCCAAACCTTACAGCATCTGAGTTGTCGGCCTTAGCTTCTGATTTGGCTCAGGAAACTGGTGTTAGGTTGAATACAGCAAAATATAAATATACTTATGTACTAAATGGTAGTGGTATTTATGGTGTTAACTCACTCCATGTTGATTTAAGATAATACTGGAGGAATCAATATTGGAGATGGAAAAGAAGAAATCAAAAAGGACACAAGGGTATACCCTAATTGAGCTCATCGCTGTTTTAGCAATTATCGCCATTTTAGGCACTATGCTTGTATCTATGTTAAACATGGGTGTTAAGTTCTATCGCAATGCCAATACGACGATGGAAAATCAAAGTGATGCGCGCCTGGCAATTGCTTATATCACAGTGAAAATTCGTCAAAACGACGTAGCCGGCGGTATAGCGGTAATTAGTGAAAGGGATAGTTTTAATAACCCAATTGAGGTTTTGAGAATAAACGATGCTAGTACTCCAGGGAATACGTTTTGGATATATTATGACGCTAATACAGATAAATTACGTGAACAAAGCGGGAATACAGGCTTTAACCCTGTGTTAGCAAATGGCATAGAAATTTCGGAATTAAGCTACTTAAAAATCGAACAATTTGGGGCCAATCTTCGCTTTAGAGTTAAATCAATGGATAATACAGTGGATTTAACTCAGGAAATCACGCTGCGCTCACCATAGAAATCGCCCTTTTACATAGCGCATTACATAAGGCCGGGAGGAACAGCATGTTTAGGAAAAACGAAGTCCTAGGAATTGATATCGGAACGCGTTTGACGAAGTTTGTGCTACTGAAACAAGGGACTAAACCAGAATTAAAAGCGTGGGCAATCGTTCCTACGCCGCCTGGAAGTGTTTCAGACGGCTTGATTAGGGACCGGCAAGCGGTTTTAGATATGCTTAAAAGTGCAATCAGTGACCATAAATTGATGGCTAAGAAGGTTGCTGTCACACTTCATTCCTCAGGAATTATGCTTCGAGAGCTTAACCTAACAGCACTTAATGACGATGAAATCGAACCCGCTGTCCAATTTGAATTAGCTCAAAGTTTTCCAGACATGCTGCAGACCCATTCTACGGCTTTTAAAGTCTATACCAAGACCGACGAGTTTCTTAATGGAATTAGTACATCTTGCCCGAAAGAAATTGTCAATAGCTATGTGGAGCTGTTTGCTGATTCCGGTATTTCCTTGAAATATGTGGATGTCAACGCTAACAGCCTTGCTAAAGCATATAATTGGTTTGTTCAGTCCCCAGCGCCAGGGGATTCGGTCTTGTTGGTTGATCTAAGCTACACCATGTCTCAAGTGAACGTATTAGTCGATGGAAAGATTATTTTAAGCCGCAGCGTTTCTGGCGGAGGTGCTTTCGTCGATAGCTTGATAGTCAACCGTTTTGAGATTACTATGGAGGAAGCGGAAGCAGCCAGACAGACCGGGTACAAGGATTTGTCAATTAATCAAGATGAACTGGACTCCTGCCTTCGACTTGGATATTCTTCCGTGGAAGATCAGATGCGACAAACCCTGGATTATATCCGTTATAGTAAGCTCCAAGATGGAATTCAGAAAATCTGCTTTACAGGTGGAGGCAGTAATTTCCCGGGCTTGGAGACATACTTCAGTGGGATGTTCAGGACTCCTGTCACAGTAGCTCAATCAGATAGTATTCCCCTTGAAGTCTCTGACAAATTCTTTATTCTCATGCCGGCGATTGGCGCGGCTTTAAGGGAGGACTAAGGCCTTGAAGGACATTAATCTTATTTCACAGTCCCATCAGCAAAAAAGAGAACGCCAGAATTCAGGGATGGGTCAAAAATTAGGGATAGCCGCTCTGGTTGTTTTGGCCCTGGGGGGGCTAGGATATGGAACTCTTACAATTCTTCAGGCCAAGATAGAAGCTAAGCAAGTGGCTATTGCACAAAAGATCAAGGAGGCTGCTCCCATCGTTGAGCTGAAAAACAATATTCAGGTCAGACAGGACAAGATAAATCAGCTCTCAGGAATTGTTGATTTAGTGGTAGCTCAGTCTACCTTTAATACAAGAATATTTGATAGAATTTCCAGTGTCATGCCTGAGAATGTCTTCATTGTCAACTATGCCCTCAGTCAAACTGGCGATTTGAATATTATAGGGAAAGCAAAGGACAGGGATAGCATCGCATATTTCATATATAACTTGAAGGGGAGCGGACTGTTTAGTGATGTTTATCTGAGCAATGTAAGTGGTACCGCCAGTAACGCTACAGAATCTAATCCTAATGGTTTAACAGAGTATAATTTCTCGGCGCTTTTAACTATGAAAAAGTGAGGAAAATCCCATGAAGTTAAAGATTAACTGGTCTAAACTTAAAAGCTTTGAGTTCAGGTCTCAGCTGCTTAAGGCCTTTAAGAAGAGACCAAACTTTTTTAAAAAGGTAAAACTAAATCGCCCAAAATCTTCCTCGCTTAGCCTTTCAAAAAGGGATTTTATTCTCTTAGCGTTATTAGTACTAGGATTTGAGGGGTATGGAATATACCATTATCTCCTAGATCCTAAATATCAGGAGTATAGCAGCTTGAAGACTCGTTATGCAGGGGAGCAATTAATTGCCTCAAATTTTGAAAAGGATATGGCTCAAAAAGATCAATATATGGAGAATCTTAAGCTGTTGGATTACAAGTTTAGTACCTTGACTAAGGTTATACCTAACGAGATTCCTCAAGAGGAAATTGTACTTATACTTAATAAATTAGCCAAGGACAGAGAACTGGAAATCAGCGGAATATCCTTAAGCACTATATCCGCTGTGAGCAAACAAGATTTTGCCGCAGGGAAAACATCCTCTGGGCAGACTCAGAATACTGGTAAGTTAGTCGCGCCAACAAGTGTACCAAATGACATCGAAAGTAAACTTGGAACTTCGACAACGAGCACGGCTAATAGTAGTGTAACTAGTCAAGCAAAACCTAAGTCTCCGGGGATGGTCCTTGTCGAAGACGTAGATATCGCGTTTTCAGGGAGTTATGGAGCTTTATATAATTTTCTCAGTGATTTAGAAAAGAGCGACCGAAAAATCATTGTCAAAGAATTGAGCATGGTCCGAGGAAGTGCCGACTTATTAAAAGGGCAGATCAAGCTTCAGTATGTAGGATATGTGATCCCCGAAGAAAAAAGCACCTATTCCTTAGATACTCCACCAGTAAGCGGCAAAACCAGCCCCTTTGAGGCCTATCAAGAATATGAGGACAAAGTTATAGTTTCGACAGGGTCCTCTCCAAGTTTAGGATCAAGTCAAACGACAGCACCAGTCAAGACCTACAATCCGGATTTCTACCTATTACTCAGTACATATGATGACAATGCCCCCAAGATAATCATGGGAGATTACACCAAGAACGGTACTGAACTTTACAGTAATACCAACGCCAGTGTCAGAGGTAAATTAACCATCAGTGGTAATCAAGATAATATGTCCTATTCTTATTCCCTAGGAGGAGCTACCCAAACTAAAAATGCTAAATTGCTGATGGATGGAGGAAAACTACGGTTAGAGGTTATCTCTCATGCACGTAAAAATGAGCAAGATAAGGTAAGTTTGACTCTCGATGTTGAAAATAAAACAGACTATCCCTTGGAAATCAGCATTATTAGTGATGATCAACAAGTTCCCCGTTTTAGTCTCGGCACTCAATTAGGTAGCGTGACGGTAAAGTAGGTGATCTTGTGAAATGTAAACATAACGAAGGCTTTACCTTAATTGAAGTGATGGTGGCGTTAGCCATAGTAGCCATTATCTCAACCCCCCTCTTACAAATGTTTGTGACAACAAGTTATGCTAATCATGAAGCCCAAGTCATGGATATGACGAATACTATTGTTGTCCAACAAGCCGAAACCTTCAAATCCAACCCTGAGAGCTATAGAATAAGTAACGGAGAGACCTCGTATTATTTTTACAAAAGAGACGGAACTTTCCTTGAAATGTATCCCGATTTATCCGTTATCCCAGATGGAGCGGCCATTATGGTAAAAAGTTCTTTGCCGGATCCAATGCTATCGGCTGTTCCTGAATTCGGGTATTATCCTAACTTTGCAGGCACCATAGATTTCTCACGATACTCTTCTGACATAGATATTGTCATATCTAACATTTACGAAATTGAGGTGGAGCCTTCTTCGCCAAGTTCGTTTGTATACGATAGTTCCAAAATAACTGATAGAGTTATACCTATAAGGGTTGATTTTCACAGAGATTCAAGGATAATTAATGTAACAAACGACTCTGATAAAGAAGCAGAGTTTTATATTTTTAATACAAACAGTAATAGTGATGTAATTATTAATACTGTCAGAGGAACTTCGAGTAAAGTATATGTTCCCACCAGCGGTACTACATCGAATATGAAGTACAATTTGACACTTACTGTCAGCAGCCTAAGTAAGGGCATTTGGGTGGAGGAGCTTACTAACACAGTTAATGCCAATGTCTACAACTAGATTTTTCAGAATGGAGCGATGAAAATGAGATTCTGGGTGCGCCTCAATCTGAAAAGTGAAAAAGGTAATGCGATGCTTATGGCATTAGCGATAATCTTCATGCTCACATCCTTTGGTACCATATCTCTAATGACAAGCGTGGCCAATGTACAAATGAGTGCTAAATATAGGGATTGGTCCAAGGATTACTATGAGCTGGACAGCAACGCTGAAACTGAGGTAAATGCCATAAACTCCATTTTGGAAGACGCTGAAACAAATGCCCAGAGTTATATGGCTGGACAATATTACTTATCTCCAACTGAGGTACCTTTGGGGGATCTGTACATTCCATATTCAGCCCAGTCCTATATAAATGGACAATGGACGGCTTTAGTGGAGCCCTATTTAGAGGATATGGACAGTGAGGACTATCGAGACAAACAGCCGATTTTCAGGCAGGATATTTTAAAGAGACTATACTATTATTACGCATCTAACTTACTTGATAACAATGGTTATACAGTGTTAACCCAAATGAATGGTTCAGACATACTTCTAGGCGAATATAAGAGTAATCTGTTTGATCCCACAAAGCCCCAGGTTCTAGAAGATGGAAATTTAGCAGTGAAGCTTAATTCCCATATTGTTAATGATAAGAAGATAGCGGTCAAGCTTAATGTGATATTTCCGATTTACAAAACCCTTGATCTAACCAAGGTTGTAACCTTTCAAGGAAATCCCATCTGGACAAATGCCATTACCGCTGCCGGCAGCATAGGTTTTATCAATGGAACAAGCACAATTCGAGGAGATCTATTTTCATCAAACAAGGATGAAAGCCTTTATCTTAACGACAACCATATTATAGCTTCCGGCATATATAGTGATGGTGCACAAGTCGATATCTATGGCAATGTATATTCTAAAGGAAACCTTCATATCATTCGAAGTAATTCAGAAATTAATGTTAAGCCATATCCTGACGATTTTCAAACTGCTTTAAAGTACAACGTATTCGCAGACAATGACGATCCGGGCCTGTTCTTTGATTATAGCGACAGTACCGTATATCCGGCACCAACAAATTATACCTATATTCAGGAGGATCCAACGGACGATTCAACCCTTTATTTTGTCAATCAGGATATTAAGGGTGGTAATATTTACTGCAACAGCTTGGCTGTGAACCGTACAGTCGACGATGAAAGAGTCGACAACGCTGTAATCAATGCAGAAGGAAATGTAAGTACCTGGAATGATATTAAAATGAATAATAGCATTCCAGGCTCTACTACAGACGGAACGGCTTCGAAAATAGTGATATCAAAAAACTTTATTGGTATTAACGCTGAAGGACACAATGGGGATCCCAATGCCAGTAGTACTGTGATAAACAATACTGCCCTGTCTGGAAATACGATTACCTTAAAAGGTAAAATGATTATACCTGGGACCGCCTGGGCGGAGTACTCAGGAGTTAAGAAAAATGGCTGGCCACGTTTTCTTTGGCCCGATACTAAACCAAACCCAATTAATCCATGGCTAAGCTACCAGTATTATCAGACTGGTGAAAGCATCACTGCCAAAAATGCTAATATCTATGGAGCTTATTTGTCGCCGGTGATTAATCCCGATCCTTTGTATAACTATTCCTATGAACCATATACATTAGATCCTGAATCTGAACCGTATGTTGAGACGGAGATCAACGCCTTCAATTTATTGCGTGGAGATGCCAAGAGTGGAGAGGATCAGGATAGCCTGATTCCGAAAAAGGGTCAATTAACAGAATACGTCATGAGTAGAATACTTAGTGGAACTCCTGTTGTTTCAAATGTTTTTTCTGGATCTACTGTCGAAGGATATGCACTGGGTCAAGCATTGCTTCATAATACTACAGGATCTACGACGGCGACAATATATGGTGGGCCTAATCCCAATCCTTCAGCCAATCAACCTGAACCCATGATCGACAATGAGTTATATACGAACTATCGTAACTATTATTTTGCATTTGAAAGTACTTTGTCTAAGATCTTCCTCTCAAAAGTACAAAATCTTGGGACTACTAAAAAAATGCCCATTAGTTTTGAGAATCTAATAGATAAAACTAAAGGTTATGTAGAGGACTTGGAAATGGATCTTGAAGATTTTGTCGATAAATCTGCTGTATCAGATATTAACGGCAACTTATTAGCAGGAATCAAGACGAATCCAATGGGAATGACAAATTCTTTTGTCTATCTACAGCCACCAATGGGCAGTGACACATATACCTTGAATATGACCGATAACCCTAGCGGAATAATTTACTGTGAAGGGAATCTTAACATTACAGGTAGTGGAACGTTCAAGGGTGCAATTGTTTGTGAAGGCAATATAATATTGGAAGATGATGTGACTATCACCTATGACAAAGTAGTTATTCAAAGTGTAATGGAATCAGATGATGATGCATACAGTTTTTTTTCCAAGTTAAGCGGGTTTGAAAGTCCTATCGATAAATCGAAAGGTTTTATAGATAAAACTGCTCTTGTAAATGATGACGGCAGTTTGAGTGTTAGTTCCGATCCAACCGGAATGCAAAAGTCCTTTGTCTATCTACAATCACCAACGGGTAGTGATACATATACTTTAAGTTCTGGAAGCTACAGCGGAATTATTTACTGCGAAGGAGATTTAACTATTGAAGGTAACGTAACGTTCAATGGAGCGATTATTTGCGAGGGTAATGTCACAGTTGATGGACATTCTACCATAACCTATGACGAAGGAATTATTAAGTCAGTATTAGGAACAGATAAAAATGTCAGGAGATTTTTTACTCCGGGATCAATGGGAGACAGTAATGAGTTCATTTACGAAACCCCTGCCTATGACGGAGCAGTTCGACAAGATATTGTGAAACGCTTTCAGATTGTCGAGTGGAAGGAGGAGCAGCAACCTTAAAGCGTATTAATCTGACCTCTAGAAGGAGATACCACTCTTATAGTGAAAGGGGAATTGCTATGCGAGGGAAAAATGCAATAGTGCACAAACTCTTTACCTGTTTTGTTATTACTCTTCTTTTACTCGGCTATTTGCCAACACCTGTTAGGGCAGGCACTTCTGTTGTCGATCACACAGATTTGCACACACCTGCCCCATGGCCCGCTTCATTTATTCCTTACACAGATACAGACGGCAAGGTCTTCAGCGACAAAAACGGGGAAATAAGTCCCACTCGAGCGGACATTACAAGTGGCCCTAACCTCAAGGGAAAGCAATACGGATCACAGCCTTCGGTCTATTTTCAATCAGACGGAACTAATCTGTTTTTTCGTATGAGGATTGGTAAAAATCCAATTAACAAGAGTAAGTTTTTAAATACGCATTATTTGGCTTCTATTGGAACCCTCACAGTTAGGAATAATCATTGGGAGTCAGCTTTAGTTGTCGGTTTTAATGGAAATGCTAACGGGTCCTACGTATATACAACCAAAAATGGAAGCTCAATCTATAAAGTATATGACGTAACTGCTTCTGGTTCAGTTGCTGATCCTAATCAAGGGGCAAGAGTTGTTCCCGTCTCTGATGGCACAGGTCAATATTTTCTAGATTTCCAAGTGCCGATTAGCGAACTTGCAGAATTTGAGGACACCAATGGAAATGAATTTCAAGGCACAACCCCAATGAAGTTATTCTATGCTACGTCTCAAGCCAATAATCTATCTGTAGTCAATAAAGATTATGTTGGAACATCTGATTCCGGTGGAACAATTACACCCGGAGGACCGGCAGCACCAGCAGTGCCAACAGACTTAGCAGCATCAGGAATAACTCAAACATCCTTTACATTAACCTGGACAGCAAGTCCGGGAGCCACATCCTACAAAGTCTACAAGGATGGAGTCTTATACTCAAGTCCAACCACAAATACAGCTCTAATAACGGGTCTGACAGCGAATACGACTTACTCCTTTACAGTTTCAGCCGTAAACGCTAATGGTGAAGGCGCTAAGTCCGCGGCGTTACCCGTAACGACGCTCCCGGCAATACCAACAGGCCCTCTCTTGAAAGTCTTAGAGGTACAGCCGGGTACAACCTATGACCTTTCAGCACTCCTTTTATCCGGAGCCTTTCCGAACAATCCTATTGATATTACCCAAATATCTATGGCTGAATTCATCAGTAAAGTCGAAGAAATCAATGGAAAATATGATGTTGTTTACATTGGTAATAATCCCTCTGGAGCACAATACTCTGCCTTGGGAACAGACCCAACTTATCTACCCCAGGGGGGATCGAATAATGGCTCAGGAACGTCTAAAGAATATTATAGCGACAACGATATTACTAATAGACGAGCGGATGTCTTAAAGGACTTTGTTTACTCAAAACAGCTCACTATCTTTGCACAAAGCATATTTGACTCAAGAAAAACCCACCCTAAACTCTATGATAATTTTATTGGTTTTAAAAACAACTCTACCTATCCAAATTTTGTGACTGTAAACACCAATAATATCAATAATCTAGTTAGCTCATTTTCCAATTATGTTAATAGTAACGTTGGAAAAAGACCTGTTCTTACCATGAAAAGTCAGCCAACTATCTATGATGGTACGGATGCGAGTTATCAGGAAGCCAAGTCCTTAAGCTTTAGATTTGATATTAATAATAAGACTAGTCTCAATAATATGGTCGCCAAGCTGTATATTGATATGAATGGAGATGGAATCTATAATGCTTCAGATGATTATGCAGGCAGATCAGAAGTAGTTTATGAAATGGGTAATCTAAATAGTGGTACAGGATATACCCTTAATTTTCATCTGCCAGATTCTTTCGTTGGTTTGCAGCCTTGGAAGTTAGAGTTAACCGATACTTCGACAGCCACAGAAAGCTCAAGCGGGTCAAAATCATACGTAACTGGCGCGACAGCGTTTAAAGGGAATAGTGGGGATGAAGTCATCATTCGTCTGTTGCAGCTAATTCCTAATAACAATACTTTTTCTATCTACAGCCTTAGTAATATTAACGGACAAAATTTATTATATAAAGATAAAGTCTACAAGATTAATGTCACCGAAATGAACGTCTCAAATTTTAATGCTGCCTATAATAACCCAACTCCAACTCCTGCGCCCGCTAAAGTCAATGGAGATAACATGACTGCCCCTACGATCCTGAATGGAAATTATGACATGTTGATTATGGGATTTGCCGATGTATATGGTAATAGTGATCTAACAAACACTAAAGCCATCGACGCTCTGAAGAATTTTATTGCTACTAACCAAAGTGTCATGTTGACCCATGATACCCTTACCTTTCAAGTCAATAGTCCAAACACCTGGGGATACAATATAACCCAGAATTTCCGGAAGCTTATTGGGCAGCAAAGATATTATCGTACGGCTCCGGATTCTAACCGAACCTATGATCCAATGCCGAATGCTAGTAAAGATTCCTATGGCTTCACTAATTTGACCCTTGGTAGGTACAACAACGGGGTCTATAACAATGGTAAAACTTTTGAAACGACTACTGAAACACACAAAATTAATGATAATTTAGTCACCCAATTCCCCTTCCCCTTAGGAGATATCACGGTTTCCGCAACACATTTTCAGTACTTTCAGCTTGATTTAGAAGACAAAAGTGTTGTTCCGGTTTATACCTTGACTAATGCAGGAAGTAGTAGTATATATAATCATCCAGGTGATGGGAGAAATGATTATTATACCTATACCAAAGGTAATATCACTTTTTCTGGTACAGGTCATAGTACGGTAAACTCTCTAGAAGAGAAAAAAATGTTTGTCAACACAATAATCAAGGCTTCAAGGGGTGCTAATCATGCGCCGACGCTTGAGGTTCATGGCATAACTGATGGAATGAATATCGCTAATACACTACCTGCTATTGACTTTAGTTTTACGGCAACAGACATTGACCTTAACGATCAATATCAAAATGCGGATATTTACCTAGCGACAAGTTCTAATGGAACAACGTTTAGTGAATATCAAAAGGTTAAACATTATAGTGCAGAAGATCCTGATGTGAGCAAACGAATCAAAAGCGGGATCCCTCAATCCGTCAGTGTTCCCACGATAAATACTAACATTAAAGCTTACAAAGTGAAAGTTGTGGTATTTGACAGCAATAATGCTGAGATTAGTAAAGAAATTAAACTAAATAGTGTAGAGGATCCGCAAATTAGTATTCAGAGCTTTAATACGTTCCTCTTAGTAGGTGACAGGATAGACATTCCTGTGAACGTCACTGCGACAGCAACCGTTCTCAAAGAAACATTCAAAAATATCTCCCTGCAGAGTGTAATGACTAAACCCGATAAGTCTAAAACAACAGTTTACAATGCTAATCTTCCTGAACTGACCTTTAATCCTAGTCCATCATGGCCGAACAATGTTCAAGAAAAGAGTTTTTCATTTACCTTTAATGATGTGGGAAATTACTCCATAGTAAACACGGTAAATTATGATGCGTATTATGGAATTTCTCCTCATTTGTCGGGTAGGACTGTCAGAACAAACGAACAGTCGTTTAGTGTTAGCGTCGACTCTGGTAAGATTGACGTAGAAGTTCTTGATACGAGGTTAAGAGGAATACCAGGTGTGACAGTGAATGTCACAGGCACAAAGTCTCTTGCTGGAATAACAGCTGACAGCGGGCTTGCTTCCTTTACAGACTTAAGCAGTGGGAATTATACGGTGACTTTAGTTGTTCCTGAGGGCTTCTCGATTGAAGGAAGTACAAGTAAGACAGTAACTTTGTCCCCAAGTAATCCACGTGAACCAATTAAGTTTGGATTGAGCGGAAGCTTGCTCAGCAATCCAAGCATAACAGCTACAGGTGGGGGGGGGACGACAGATGTCTTCCTAAATGACCCTCTCCTGGCAAAGGTAGGACTTACCTTAAATAGACCGGCAAGTTTCATAAAGTTAGATTTGAATAACAACCTAAGTGATGGCAGCACCATGAATGTAGCCATTACTAAAGTAAAACTTAACACCACAGATATCGATTTTATTGTTGACCCTAGTGACCCAATGAAGATAATTCCTAAACTGCCAAATAGCTCTTTCCCAAGCGGCGCATACACCATCGATACCACTATTACCCTCAACGGTAGTAGCGTTCAAGCAGGTCAAAGCTATTTTGTGACACTTACCCAGATGACCTCGGCTAGGGATGCAACTACCGGGTACGAAGATAATATTGACTCCGTGCCTCCGCCATTGACAGTTAATGTAGTGTCCGCAACCCTTGACAAGTTGATTTCAAACGCCAAAATCACTACAAAAACAGGATCTAATCAAATTTCAGTTTTGGAAAATGTCCCCATTCAAGGTAAAATTCAAGTTGACCTGAGTAGGCCTGCAACCTATCTGAAAATGGATTTTAGTAATAGCAACGTCAAAGTTGGGCTTTCAAATCTTTATTGTGATTATCAGGGCAGTCGTCAACAGATCAGCTTTGAAGTTGATCCTGACGATCCTACTAAATCAAAATTAAAACCTATTGGTCCCAACACTGTATTCCCAGCTGGAACCTACTCCTTTGATGCCTTAATTACTGAAGCAGACAAAAACTTAGTCATAAAACTTATTGCCACTGCGCAGGACGCGGGAGATGAAAATTTTATCGATTCTACCGAAACTGAGAGCGAGGCGACGTTTCTAACCATCACTATTGGGACACCACCTCCTTTACACTAAATTAATGTGCACTACCTCATATTAGTCTAAAAAAGATAAGACCTCCCGAACGTTTGAGTGTGAGAGCATGGATGCTAAACTTCAAACTTCAGGAGGTCTTTGATGTAAAAGACTGTCTAAGTAACTCTTTAAAAAACGTTGTCTAGTTGCAGAAACTAATACAAGGAGGTTTACGATTATCAGCTACATCATCTTTGTCTTCGGTCTTATCATAGGCTCATTTCTAAATGTTTGCATATCCCGAATCCCGCAGGAGAAGGCTGTAGTATCTAATCCCTCCAGATGTACTCACTGCGGAACGAGACCCAAAGTATTTGATCTCATTCCATTAGTTAGTTATCTTGTTTGCACTGGAAAATGTCGATATTGTCATCAGAAAATACCTGCTAGGTATTTTTTGGTAGAAATGATTACTGGTATAGTTTCAGTGACTTTGTTTATCAAATACGGTCTGTCAGCAGACTTGGGATTTTTCTTATTTCTGATGTACCTTCTAATAGTCGTATTTTTCATTGATCTCGAACACCAGATCATTCCTAATGAGCTGGTAATGATAGGCATGATCGGGGGAACAGCCCTTTTTATTTATACCCTCTTCAGGCCATTTCACATTTATGCCGATCATGCTTGGTGGAACCCGCTCCTGGGACTGGTTTCAGGCTCGGGTTTTCTCTTAAGTGTTGCCTTCATTGGCTCCCTACTTTATAAGAATGAAGAAGTCATGGGAATGGGTGATGTGAAACTATTCGCGCCGATTGGACTGTTTCTTGGTTGGAGAATGACCTTGCTAGCATTATTTCTTTCGGTTGTTCTCGGTGGAATGACAAGCTTAGTATTAATTGTGCTGGGGAAAGCGAATAGAAAAAGTACTATCCCCTTCGGCCCTTTTATTGTCCTCGGAGTCTTTATTACTGTGATGTGGGGTTGGGATATCGCACATTGGTACATTAATACCTATTGGCGTTAATATTTAATATTTAATAAATAGTAGATAAGCAAACTTATTATCGAACAGGTTTAAAGTGCCTTAACGTTTAATATCGCCGATTATCTAGTATTATCGGAAGCGTTGATGTTTTTGAGGAAGAAGGCCAAAGGCCACAGAGAATACTCTTGCTGCATTACCTATGTGTCAATGGAAACAATTTGGTACAAACTTAGATTCTAATGCCCAACTTTTTATGAATAGTATTGAAAATACTCTCAAGCGATACTTTAAAATTAGAACGCCACCTTCACATAAGAAAGGGGCGTTCTTATTCACATATAATAACAAATAAGGTTTGCGTTATCCAAATAACAGTTCCGAAAAAGTAATTGACAATTCTTAATATTAAAGATAATCTTTGAAGGTAAGGGGGGACTATTGTCCTATAACGATAGGACTAATGGACTAGACTTAATTACTGCTATTAATATATCTAAACAAAGTTTATAAGGGAGAATTGATTTTAGCTGCTTAAGAAAATAGTGGTACTAAGAGGGTGCCAAATTTGGAGGGTAAAGGAGTAGGATTATATATTCAAAAAGTTAAATTAGCCTTTGCAATTTTTTTCTTATTTTCATTAACCTTCTTGATTTATGAGTTTAAACTAAATCAGAACGGTAAACTTGTAGGGAAATATATACTGTCTCTCGATGCTGATTCCAAGACTGTCCGTGAAATATTTCAGTTATTGGGTCAACGTTTTATTACAAAAGAAGGTTTGCTAACCGACTGGCAAGGTGCCGGTACAGAACACGGTAATTTTGTGCTTCTGGAAACTCAAGGGCAACTAATGGAATGTGCAGTCTTAGCAGGGAATAAGAACTTATTTGATACGGTTCTTGGAAATGTTAGAATTCACTTCTTGGCTCCCAAAGGGTATTTATACTGGCGATTAAGTTTACCAGACCTAGCCCCAGATAATGCTACTGCATTGGTGGATCAATTGAGAATAATACGGAGCCTTGATCAAGCTAGCAAATTATTCAATGGGCCTCTTTATCAACTAGAAACTCGATCGGTTGCATTAAGTATTTATCGCTTTAATCGAACAGCAGATTTGTTTTGTGACAGTTATGATGGGCGAATAGGAAAACCGGAGCTAAGAATATCACTGTTTTATATTGATCCTTTGGGACTAGGGGTAGTATCCAAAATCCTTCCTCAAGCTAAACCAGCCGTGCAAAATACTTTAGACATACTTAGACATTCGCCAATTAATGAACTTGGGTTTTTTCCGTCATGGTATGATTTGCTAAGTAGTAATTATATATGGCCCGAAACGTTTATGACTGTCGAGCAATTATTTACGATCGATTTCGCCCAGAAGGCAGGAATGAATGTAAATACTTCTTTAGAATTCTTGCGAAATAGTATCCAAATTAATAATAAGATCTATAATAATTATAATATTGACGGAAGTCCAAATGGATCTGATGACTCCGCAGCAGTTTATGCCTTAGCGACTCGTGTCTTTCGTCAGGCAGGAGACTCTGAAAACGCACAATGGTGTTACGACCGAATGCTCTCATATAGAATTAAAGATCATAATGAATTGAAGGGTGCCTTTGCTTATGAAACTAGCCAGTCGGCCTTTGCCTATGATCAATTGGAAGCTTTGTTAACACTTTACCAAGAAGGGGAGAGAACAGTTGGCCAATGAACCATTTTTCTTGAAAACTGTTCGAAAAGATTATCTTTTCTTTATGGCCATTTTTCTTCTATGGTTAGTATTATTGGCAATAAATATGTCCGTGACCCCAGGTGTCAATCTAAGTACTTTCGTGCTTATGAGCTGCACTGTTGCCGCTTTGTTGATCGGCTATGTCTTTGGTCTTATGATCGGACTAGTTACTTCATTAGCTTTTGTCTTTATTTATGGTTCCTACCTGATTTACAGTGTGCTAGTAAGTGGGAATATCACTGAACTAAAGATACAGTACGCTGTTTGGCTGTTCGTTGTTCCACTGGCATCTTATTTATCGGGACAGATGAGTTTCTATATTAACAATGTTGTCTGGCAACTGGAGAAACAGTCTGAGCTTATGGAATTTATTACAATTGATGAACAAACTAAATTTCTCAACAGAAAGGCTTTTTTCTTAAAGTTAGAAGAAGAAGTGTCCCGTTCACGACGATTTATACAACCATTAACCCTTATTGTAATTGTCCTGGTCAACGAGACAGAGATGCGAACGGTTTACGGACAAAGAGGGATGAGTGACATTATTAAGGAGATGGCCAGAATAATTGAGGAACAGACACGAATCATAGACTTGAAGGGTTGTTTGGACTCAGAGACAACGGCCATAATCCTCCCGGGAACTCCTCTTGAAGGGGCTGCCTTAGTTTTAGAAAAGCTTAATCATGCCTTGGACAGAATTAGTGTAATAATAAATGGTAAGAAAAAAATAATTAAACTAAGGTTTAAACTGGGGAAAGCTGAAGTGAGGATAGGTGAGGACGATATTTTTGCGCTTTTTGACCGTGCTTTGGAAGAAACGAAGTATGATCTGGGTTAGCATTCCTCTAATAGCCATAGTCGTATCGGTATCGATAGCTCGTGGTGAGGCTTCAGGACCATGGACGGGTTTGCAGCCTCAAACCAAAGCCTTAGTGTTATATGAAAGTAAGACGAGGTTTGGCGAAACTTTCCCCCTCGTTAATGCTCTTAGTGAGTACTTAGGACACTTTGATATTCAGGTTGAAGAAATGGACCGTTCTCATTGGTCAACGGGTTGTTCTAAGGGATACGATTATATTTTTTATTTAGGACATAAATCGGCAAAGCTCCCTGCAGAATTGCTCCTTGAACTGAGTTATGTCAGTGTGCTTTTTTGGTTTGAGCAGAACATTGAACAGTATGCAAATCTAAAAGGATGGCCAGATTTTAAGACTTTGGGTTTGAAAAATCAATTTGTTTCCCTTCACTATAGGGGACGAAATCTATCGATCAGTCCTAGTGAGGAATTATACTGTGCCTATCCAACTGATGGGAATAACTTAGTAATGGTTGATAATTTACATGAGCATGTTCCTTTCGCTTGGAAAAAGGACAATATCGTGTACATTAGTCGACTAGACTTTCATAATCCTTTGAACTTAATATTAGCTAGCGTTCTAGAAGAGATTATTGGCAGAGACCAGGTTGAAATTAGAGAGGTATTGCTGAGGATTGAAGATATTCAACCGCTCACTTCACCGGATACGCTATCCGAGTTGATAAACACCTTAGCTGTTGCACGGGTTCCCTATGCAATAGCCTTAACCCCAACTACCATAAGTAATGGAAAAGTTGTTACTTTGGCAGAATACCCCAACTTACTTGAGGTGTTAAAGACTGTTGAATCAAACGGCGGGTGTTTTATCCTTAAAGGGTATGAAGCTACTTATGAGAACGAGTTAGAGTATTGGGATGCCAATCATGATAAGCCCCTTGAGGAGGTCAAAGAAAGCATTGCCCTTAGCAAGATTAGTCAAGGCATAGAATGTTTAGCCGAGTTAGATTTGTATCCAGTTGCTTTTGAAGTACCGGGATCCGCCATATCGCGTGACGGGTACCAGATTTTAAATCAGCATTTTAGTACTTTGTCGGGACGGGTTCAACTTAATGACACATCAGCCTCTCTAACCTTAGATGCTCCGTTTACGTTTCGATCTAAACGGTCAGGAATGATAGTATATCCTGAAAATCTAGGCTATTATGATCCTAGACTATTAGATCCTGCAGGCGCTATTCTGGCTAAAGCCTATGAATTGTCGGTTGTTCCTGATTGTAGTGCTGGTCTTTATTTTCACAGTTATATTGAATCCAATAACTTAGTACCAATCATAGAAGGGCTGCGCTTATTAGATTTCCAATTTGCCGATTTACGTAACAAAAATTATCAGGTAACAACTCCTAAAATTTTAATCGTGGGGCAAAATGGTCATCGCTATATTAATTCAGACATACCCATAATATCGTTTGACCACTCGCTTAGGGGCCTGAGATTGTCATTGCGCAACTGGTTTTATGTATTAACTGTATTAATTGTATTTATCATTGCATCATTTATTATAATTCTATCTCGACTCCGGCGGAACAAGACCATTATTTACGAACAAAGGAGGCTTTAAAATGGGGAGTCTTTCTTTGGCGGATTGGTTATTTATTTCAACCATTGTAGCAATCTGGTTGCTGCTTCTTTACCACGTAATTCTTACCTATGCTGGGTATCAAAGGTTTAAGTCATCATTTTATGATGAAGCGAATTTAGAGCTTGACAATCTACAAGTTTACCCAATCGTATCAGTCCTTATACCAGCTCATAATGAAGAAAGGGTCATTGGTCGTACCGTAGAGGCTTTGGCTAGATTAGATTACCCAAAAGAGTGTATAGAAATTATCGTTATAAACGATAGTTCTACTGACGGTACAGGTAATGTATTGGCAGAAAAGCAGAAACTATATCCTTTTCTAAAGGTAGTCACAATTAACCCTCCTTTGGGAGCCAAGGGAAAGTCAAATGCTCTTAACCAAGGTTTTTTAGCTTCATATGGAGAGTATGTTGTTATCTATGATGCCGATAATACCCCGGAAAGGCGCGCTGTTCGTAGGTTGGTTGAGGCAATAGTAAACGACCCTTCTATAGGGGCAGTGGTAGGAAAATTTCGTACTCGTAACCGAGATGTTAATATGCTTACTCGTTTTATAAACATTGAAACTCTTAACTTTCAATGGATCGTTCAAGCTGGACGTTGCAGTCTTTTTGGCCTCACTACAATTACTGGTACAAACTTTCTTATAAGGCGAAGTATATTGGAGAAAATTGGGGGATGGAACATTAATGCTTTGACCGAGGACACCGAGTTGACGGTACGGGTTTATGATCAGGGTTATCATATTACTTGGATACCTGATTCTGTGACTTGGGAGCAAGAACCCGAGAAATGGGGTGTTTGGATCAAGCAACGGACCCGTTGGGCTCGTGGAAACTTATGGGTAATCAACTACTATATGAGGAACATCTTTAAATTGAGTAATAAACGAATCGCCGGAGATATTATCTATTTTTTCTTTACCTATGGGATTTTCTTTTTTGCCATAATTATTTCAGATCTAATTTTCGTCCTAGGGTTATTGGGTAAAAGTGGACTTACTTTAACGGGACCATTTACTGTTATTTGGCTACTGGCCTATGCCATGTTTATCTTTGAAACATTTATCTCTGTAAACTTTGAAAGTGGGGAGGGAACTGTCCAAAATCTACTGCTTATTTGTCTAATGTATTTTACCTATTGTCAGCTCTGGCTTTTTATTGTCTTGAAGGCAGCTTTTGCAGCCTTGAGTGATCGTATATCAGGTTCAAAGGCACTTTGGTACAAGACTGAACGGTCTGGAGGTTAGTTTCAATGTCTAAAAAACTGATTTTAATGGCTTTGTGGTCTTTGTTGTTAATCCTATTTCCCGGTACAGTTAGGGCGGTAGAAAGTCAAAGGTTGCAGATTTCCAATTTGAGTCTTTTTTCTAGTGAGCAAGTATTTAAGGCACCTTTTAATCATGCATCGTTTTACTTTACCTTGCAACCTTTTTCTCAAGCTGATAAACATTGTTTCCTTGATTTAGTGTATACTCATTCCGATATCCTTGATTATGAAGCATCTAATATTACGGTTCACATTAACGGCATACCCGTAGGGAGTCGACATTTTTCGAATGAGGATAAAGAAAATGGCTCATGGAGGGTTGATTTACCTATTCATAATTTTGTACATGGGATAAATAGAATCGAGATTGCAACTAAACAAAGTACAAACGGATCGAGATGTCAGGATATTGACAATGAGGGGAATTGGGTCGTTCTTTCTCCACGCTCGAATTTGCATTTAGAATTACTAACGGGTCCGACAAGCTTATCTACATATCCTTACCCTTTCCTAGACCCTATTTCAGTGCAACCCATTCAAAGCATCTGGTATTTACCAAATAATACGACTGTCAGCAATATCGAAGCGATGTTAGAGACAGCTTCCGATTGGGGTGTAAAACAACGTTATCGATCGCTTAAGTTCCAAGTTAAGGTGGGGAAGGTTAATGCGGATGGTGGAAATAAGATTCTTTTTGGGCAACTCAAAGAATGGCCGGGCATGGAAAATACTGATTTGCCCTCTGAAGTAGGGATTCTTTCATTTAAACAATATGACCAGGAAGGGGATGGGGATACCCTTCTTATTTCTGGTACTGATCCTGTTGGTCTATTTAAAGCAACTTCCACTCTAAGTAGTCCTGAGACTGTTCAGCAGATCAAGGGTAATTCTCTATTCGTTCAAGATACCCTAGCTCCGACCTTGCCTCGAAATAATAGTGTAGGATTAGCTGGCGCCTACACCTTATCTGATTTGGGTTATTCAGATATTGCTTTGACAGGTATCTTCCATCAGGACACTAGTATAGTCTTTAATCGCCCGCTGAATTGGCGGCCTGGTGACGCGAGTTATATTGATGTACATTTCAGGCATTCTGCTCAATTAGATCCTACAAAGTCAGCTCTTACTGTATATATAAACGAAATTCCAGTAAAGAACACTCCATTAGATACGAATAATATCGATCATGGTATACTCCACGTTAAGATTCCGGAATCGGAATTAAATAAATCTTTTTGGACAATCAGGTTTGCATTTATGAATTATATCGACGTAGATGGTTGTCAGAATCGTTATGATGAGGTGGCTTGGTCCGTACTTAACAAAGAAACCGAAATTTATTTGGCTCCAGGGGAATATAATAGTTCATGGGAATTAAGAGAATTCCCAATACTTTCCAATCCAGGGGAATCCACTATAAAGGCGACAATGTGGTTATCCGAAAGTCCGGATTCCGAGGAACTTACACTGGCAACAATAATTGCTGCACGAGCAGCTCAGAAAGGGCAAATCATCGATTGGAACGTTGTGATGGGATCAGAAACCGATCAGTTAGCAGATAAGGGTCCTGTGGTGATGCTCGTCTATAAGCACGAAAAGGAGCGCTTAGATGCATTAAGGGGATATCTCCCAGCTTGGCCGGATCACGATGGAGGCTATGAGGTTGCACCTTTTGTTAGTTTTATCCCTGACGAAAATAATATTGCTGCCCTGATTGAGGTGTCTTCATCTCCTTGGAATAAACAACAAGCAGTCTATGTAGTCCTTGGCACAAACACGGATTCTTTAGGTAAAGTCAGTGAAGTTCTCTCTAATAGTACAATCGCTGAGAAGTTAAGCGGACAATTAAGTATCATCTCTAACGACGGAAGTATTACATCATTGACTTCTTCTCGTGATGCGCTTATTGGTAAACCGGGAATTATTAAGCGAAAACCAGTTCTTGGATATGTAATGATTGTTGGAGTTGTATTATTACTCATGATTGGTAGTCTGTGGATTATACGAAAAAGGGATAGAGGGTCAAAAGGTTGAGAAAGATCAAGTACGTAACTCTTATAATCCTTATAGTGTTTATACTAACTACGACTTTTTTTTGGATGTTCTATAAGGCAAATAAATCGAATCAAATAACTTATCCGTCTGTTCGTCAATTTAACGCCTTACCTAATCCGGAGCATGAGGATGTCGAACGTTCTTTGAATGATTTTTGGCGTATCTATCTTAAAGAAGATTAGCATTCTATTTATGCAATTGCACGTATTATAGCGGTTCAGTTACTATTGTTTAAAACAAAAATTCAAAAATGCCAAAGGCGAATTTAATAAAGTGGATAAGCAAATTTTTCTCCCTTTAAGCATAGGTATTAAAACACAGTGCGAAAGGGGTGAGATAATGCTTGCGGAACTCTTTTTTGTCAGTATTGCACTCTCTGTCCTAAAGGGAGTTACCTTATTAGTCTCGTATATCAACAATAATGCATTTCCTCAGCCCTTAAATGAGCAGGAGGAAGCACGTTATTTAAAGATCCTCGCTGAAAGCAAAACTGAACCCTTTACTCTAACTCCCGAAGTTGAAAACGCGCGCAATACCTTAGTAGAACATAATTTGCGGTTAGTAGCTCATCTTGTCAAAAAATTTGATGGAACCGGAGAAGATGGAGATGATTTGATCTCCATTGGAACCATTGGTTTAATCAAGGGGATTAATACCTTTGATCCCAATAAAGGGACTAAACTTGCCACCTACGCCGCACGGTGTATCGAAAACGAAATTTTAATGCATTTGCGGTCCTTGAAAAAGTCCCGCGGCGAAGTCTCAATCTATGATCCAATTGGTACGGATAAAGAGGGTAACGAAATTTCATTGATTGATGTGCTTGGTTCGAATGAAGAGGATATCTCTTTAAAAGTTGAAAACGAGGCTGAGCAAAAGGCTTTGCTCGAACTTGTTAAGAAGCTGACAAAGCGAGAAAAATTAGTTCTTCAATTGCGCTATGGCTTGATGAACAGTCCGAAGCGCACCCAACGAGAGATTGCCAAGGCTCTGGAGATTTCTCGATCCTATGTCTCAAGGATTGAAAAGAAGGCCATTCAAAAATTGATGGAAGAGATGGGAAAGATTGATTCAAATAGGTAAGTCCATTACTTGCTCTTGCGGCATTCTCTAGAGTATAATGATATAAACTTATGTGCTTTGGAGGATTCTATGTTAGAGTATTTTCGACCGACACGTCAAGCTAATTCGCTCGATCTTATTTCGATAGAACAACTTGATCAGGATGGAATTCGAGGGCTGATTATTGACTTAGATAATACGATGACCCCCTGGAATAATGTAGAAGTAGGTCCCAAAGTGGAAGCTTGGTTTAAGAAAGTTAAGGCTGCCGGAATTCGAGCGTGTGTGGTGTCTAATAATAGTAAGCGGCAGCGCGTAGCCGTGGTTGCTGATCGATTAGGAATTCCCTTTGTTTTTGGGGCGACAAAACCGCGACGCAGAGCATTTCAGGCGGGAATGGAACTTTTGCAAACCGGACAAAAGGACACCGCTGTTATAGGGGATCAGTTGTTTACAGATATTTTAGGCGGAAATCGTCTCGGTTTGTATACGATTTTGGTCACGCCCATTAATGATCATGAGTTTATCGGAACGCGGATTATGCGTCGAATGGAGAAGGTGCTTGTTTGGATCATGAAGCATTTTGCTTCGGCCAAACCCTTCAGCCCGAAAATTCATTAAGCATCTAGGAATGGCTCGGCCATTCCTTTTTCGTACTACACGCATGTCTTTTACGTATCAGATAGAATAAGTACAGGGTCCCCCTTATACTCGATACTAAGTACTTTGTCATTCTGAGCACAGCGAAGAATCTTCTTTACCCCTGCTTTCGGATTAAACAGGGTAGATTCCTCACTTCGTTCAGAATGACAATCCTCTTGTTTCAACTTGTTTCAAAGGTTAAGAAAAGGAATGTGATCTGTGGAAAAACATTATGCAGTTATCGGTGATCCAATTGAGCATTCGCTCTCCCCTATAATGCACAATGCAGGGTATCAGGCCCTGGGAGTCGATGCACAGTACCAGCGCTTTCAGGTCCAGGCCGGCCTTTTAGCGAAAGCGGTAAAAGGTCTCCAGGCCTTGGGTTTCTCCGGTTGGAATGTAACCTTACCCCACAAGGAGTCCATTATTGCATACCTGGATGTCCTTACTCCCCAAGCTATGCGTGCCGGGGCGGTCAATACCGTTAAAATTCATGAAGGAAAACTGATTGGACACAATACGGATGGGGACGGGTTTGTTCGTTCCGTGGCTGAGGAACTTAAGGAATTTAAGGGGAAAAAGGCAGTCCTTTTAGGTTCAGGTGGGGCCTCTAAAGGAATTGCTCTAGCCCTAGCCGAGCAAGGAATGAATTTACATATTCTTAATCGCACCCCGGGTAAGGCGAAGGACCTGGCTCAAGTCATCCAAGGCCAGGGAGGAACTGCAACATCAGGAGAGTTTTCTCCAGGAGAGTGGCTTAGGGATGTAGACCTTTTAGTTCAGACAACCTCGGTAGGGCTTAAAAGAGAACCCTTTCCATTTCCATTGACTGGGATCTCTGCCCAGGCGCTGGTTGTAGATATCATATTTAACCCAATGGAAACTCCTTTTTTAAAAGAGGCGAAGAAACTGGGGTGTCGTACCCAGAATGGCTTAGGGATGCTTTTATATCAAGGAGCGTTGGCCTGGGAGTTCTGGTTTGATGGACAAGCTCCCGTCGAGGAGATGCGGCAGGCATTGAAGCAACGACTCCTAGAGCGGATGTTTTATAAAGAGTAAAGGTGAATAGAAGTTTGGTTTTGTTAGTTTGAGAATCTTGGTCTTGTATTGTAGATGCCTTAGAGATATAAAAGTAAGTAGAAGCAAGTGGAAATAGGGGAAGAGGGAAATGAGCGAAGTAAAGGCTGATGATCAAGGATTTACATTGCTGGAGATATTGCTCGTTTTAATTCTCTTAGCGGGTTCAGGGTTTTATCTACTTATTAAGCTTCCAGTGAACGTTGAAAAACAAGATCTAGCCTTCGAGTCAACCAAATTATTAGAGGACATACGAGATACCCGTCAGGCTGCATTGGCTGAGAATATCTCCTATGTGGTCAAGTTTTATTATATGGGAGATCCCCATTATCAGATTTTCAGACAAGGTAAATTGATAAAAAATACTTATCTTCAGGATGGGATCGAGTTCTTGGGAACCCCACAGGATTTAACCTTTAACGCTTTAGGGCGAAGTGCGGGAACCACCATCACTCTGAAAAATTCATTGGGTGAGCAAAAAAGTGTCATTATTGCCCCAGTGGGTATGCGCATACGCGAAAAGTAGGGAATAGAGAGAAGGGACAAACGTGCGATTTTTAACGGCAGGGGAATCACATGGTCAAAAACTAGTGGGAATTATCGAAGGCCTTCCTTCGGGTATGAAAGTTTCCAAGGCTCAAGTCGATGAGGTTCTCAGAAAACGTCAGCGAGGCCCGGGACGTGGTGGGCGAATGGCGATTGAACAAGATGAAGTCCAGCTTATTTCCGGCGTAAGAGGGGGATTAAGTACTGGAGCCCCTATCGCTTTGGAGATTCTTAATCGTGATTGGGAAAACTGGGAGAAAATCATGACTTGGAGAGACGACGCTGACTTAGAGAGTCGCAAAGTTATGACTCCTCGTCCGGGACATGCGGATCTAACAGGAGCTCTAAAATATCGTACAGAAGTACGAAATATCCTCGAGAGAGCTAGTGCCCGAGAAACCGCCATGAGGGTGGCAATCGGGAGTATTGCCAGACAGGTACTAAATGCCCTTGGAGTGGAGATCAGGGGGCATGTGCTGGCTGTAGGGGGTATTCGGGCAGACTATGTGGAACAGGAAGACTACTGGCAGCGAGTTGAACAATCTGAGTGGTCTGTAGGAGACCCGGTTGCTGAACAGGGGATGTGGGAAAGGCTTAGCATTGCACGGGAACAAGGGGAATCTCTGGGCGGACTCTTAGAAGTACAGGTGCATCAAGTCCCTGCAGGATTGGGATCACATGTCCAGTGGGATCGAAAATTAGACGGCAAATTGGCTCAAGCCGTTCTCTCAGTGCAAGCAATGAAAGGGATCTCCTTTGGGATAGGGTTTGAAGCTGGAGAACGTCTGGGGTCTAAGGTTCATGATCCAATTCGTTTTGAAGAGGGGCAAGGTTATAGAAGAGCCTCCAATCATGCCGGAGGAATTGAGGGGGGCATGAGCAACGGAGAACCTATTATTCTCCAAGCGGTTATGAAACCAATTCCTACCCTTTACCAACCTTTAGATACCGTACATCTTGAGACCAAAGAAGTTGTTAAGGCAACTGTCGAGCGTTCTGACATCTGTGCCGTGCCGGCCGCTTTGGTAGTCTTGGAACATGTAGTGGCTTGGGTTATTGCCGAAGCAGTACTTGAGAAATTTCCTGCAGATAGCTTTATAGAATTACAAACAGCTTGGCAAGATTATAAAAGTTCCCTACTGGGGATAGAGCTTTGACTCTTCGCACCCCCACATCGAATATGAGAGGAAGGATCTCCATGCGAAACATTGTTCTCATTGGATTTATGGGAACTGGCAAAAGCACGGTCGGAAAACGCTTAGCTCAGTCGCTCGCTTGGGATTTTGTTGATACAGATTATGAAATTGGAGAAGTGACTAGCTTAAGTGTCAGTGAAATTTTCAAGAGGCATGGGGAGACACGTTTTCGTTCAGAAGAAAGCATCGTGGTGGCACGGCTTAGTCAGCAAGAGCGACTTGTCATTGCAACGGGTGGAGGAACGGTATTAAACCCCCTTAACTGGAATGCTTTAGCTCAGAATGGGATCGTCATAGCTCTGCATGCTTCCCTAGAAGCAATTCTTGCACGGATTGGGCATAAAAACGACCGTCCACTTCTCAAAGGTCCGAGAGAAGCCATCGAGAAATTGTGGTTGGAACGGCAAAAGTGTTACTCTCAGGCAAACTTCATCATAGATACATCGCAAAAAAACGTAGATGAAGTGGTGAAAGAGATTCTGACACTACTAGAGGGGATGGGGAAGAATGAGTTTAGCGAAATGGCCAAAAATTGAAGTAACGGCGGATAAACCCTACCCAATTTTTTTAGGGTCATCCCTTAAAGAGTTAGGCGATTACATACACCTTCGGTTTGAGGACTTAGAGCACATTCTTATTATTTCACATCAGGTAGTAGCTGATTTATACGCCGAACCTCTCAAGCAAGGGCTTCTTGACTACCGTGTGGATCAATTAATTGTCCCCGCTGGAGAAACGGAAAAGTCTCTAGAACGTTTGAGTCAGCTTACAACAGCGGCCCTTAGTTGGGAAGCCGACCGCAAAACCTTGGTTATTGCTCTGGGAGGTGGGGTTATCGGGGATTTGGCGGGTTTCTTTGCCAGTGTCTTCATGCGGGGGATTCGTTTGATACAAGTCCCTACTACGTTGTTAGCGCAAGTGGATAGTAGCATTGGTGGAAAAGTAGCAGTCAATCATCCGGCAGGTAAGAATATATTGGGAGCCTTTTATCCTCCACAAGCGGTTTGGACAGATTTTTCAACCCTCGAAAGTTTACCTTGGGAAGAAGTTGAAAACGGCTTAGCTGAGAGCATTAAGCATGCCTTGATTGCAGACCGGGACCTTTTTGAGTTTTTTGAGAAGGAAGAAAAGAGGATCAAGCAACGGGAAAAATCGATTTGGAGCGAAATGGTGACACGGTCTTCCGCTGTCAAGGTAAAAATTGTTTCCCAAGATGAACGAGAACAGGGAGTGCGTGCCCTACTAAATCTGGGACATAGTTTCGGACATGCCTTGGAGACTGAGATGAACTATCGCGGTATAACTCATGGGCAAGGGGTTAGCATTGGCATTATGGCAGCCACCTATCTAGCAAACGCTAAAGGCCTAATGACCATTGAAGAAGTTGATCGAATCAAACGTTTGCTTAATTCTTTTGGCTTGCCGATTATGATTAAAGAACAAGATCCTCAAGCTTTGTTGCAACGCATGCAAGCGGATAAGAAAAACCAAGGAGGCCGAAAGATTCTAATCCTGCCTAAGGGAATAGGGCATGCGATTGTTTCCAAGGAATGCACTGATTCCGAAATTCTAGCTGCCTGGCAAAAGGTTATTTCTTAACACAAAGTATATAAAGAAGCTTAGCGGTTTTAACTGTAGTTGAGCGAGGGAACTATATGAAATCTGACAAAGGCCAAAGGGTCTTTGTCAGATTTTTGCATTTTACGGAGGAGTAATCTGTCTGTTGATGGAGTAATAAAGAGTATTACAAGGGAGAAGGGCAATTGAACATATTTTCAAGGAAGATCTGTCGAGAGAAGAAGGGATTTTAGAATGGATAGAGAAATCAAGAAGAATTATAAGTAAAAAATAATTTTTATATCATTGAAAGATGTGAAATAACGTTGAGAACCGTGAAATATGGAATAAAAGCGGCTTTGCAAAGGGCGAAGAAAGTAGAACATTCCGGTTTTATATTGTGGGAACTTATCGTGGTCCTATTCCTTATGGGAGTGATCCTAATCTTGTGCACACCGCATTTTAGTTCGGCTTCTAACCACCTTCGAATGCAAATGAATCGAGCGAACATACAGAGTATCGAAGGTTCTGCCCAGCTTTACCGGATTGATGTTGGAACTTATCCGTTAAGCGTTACAGATTTGCTTGAATCTCCCATGGGTTCGACTCGTTGGCAAGGCCCGTATTTGAAGGAAATTCCAATTAATCCGTTTAATTCAGAGCAGGGATATGAGCTTGATTCTTCGGGGCTAGTTAAAAACTCCTAGCATCTTACTTACAACGTTCTTGAGCGAGACCATAAGGGGGTAGATGCCATCAAAAACCATAACTTCGTACCTACGAAAGGATATGTTTTATTCGATGTGTTACTAGCCCTATTTCTTTTTTCCTTAGGTTTTGCAGCCCTTTTTGGATTGACGGTGGGAGCGCTATATGAATCAGGCCAAGCCTCGAATCTAATGGAGGGGGCCAACCTTGCCCAGAGTAAGATGGATCGCCTGGCAGCCCATGAGTGGAGTGATAATTTTGCTCGGCGTGACTGTGTCCCAGGTGGGATTGTGGAAGGAACCGACGGGAGATTCCATTGGCTCATCCGTTCAGAATGGCACGACAGCCCTGAGCTTTTGGAAGTCGGGGTGGAAGTCCATTGGATGGAACGAGGAAACCCCTATCAGTACAAACTGGAGAGTCTTTATGCTGTTGAATAGGAGGGGACATTCGGAGCGAGGGTTAACCCTTATGGAAGTATTATTTGCCCTATTGATCTCCGGCATTTTCTTAATGATTGCTATGCGTTTATTAACAGATCAGTGGCGGGGATCCAGGGCACTTAAGGATCACTTAGAAGCGCATTATGCCGTCATGACGGCTGGGAAAACAGTTTCTGACGCAGTCCGGATGGCCGAAACTGTGAATTGGACAATGGAGTCCAGGGTCTTGAGGGTTTTACCCTTGCCAGATGATGTTAACCCCTTACCTACACTTGATTCGTATTTCATCGATGACTTAGACCGGGATGGGAAAAGGGATCTTTATTGGAAACACTTGGGGGTTTCTCAACCAGTGGCAAGTTATGTGACTGGCTGGAACTGTGTGGAGGTGGAACCAGGCTTGTGGGAAATCGTCCTAAAAGCAGATGCAGATGGGCAAATCGTGACTTGGCAATGCCTCATACGGCAGAGGCTATCTCCTTAGGGTTTTTGAATAACTTCACTGGGTCCAATTATTTCGGCAAGCAAAGGCCTAGAGGTTATGTTAGTCTACTTATCCTCCTGCTCCTGACGTCGTTTTCAGGATTAGGGATGGAAGGTTATCTCAAGGCAAATGCGGAGCATCGCATGGTAAAAAGGGAGACCCAAAGCAGGCAGGCCCTTTACCTTGCTGAGGGGGGGATTGAGTGGGCTAAAGCGCATCTACCGGCTAATCCAGGTTTGCGGCGAGGGAGCTTATCCTTCGAAACGGGGCAGGTTGACATCCTAATAGAATTGAGTGAAGGAGAGTATATTGTGACGGCTAAAGGACTTTCCGGGCTTGCTGTTCGAAAAATTGAGGAACGACTACAGGTGGAGAATGGAACTTGGATCATCCTAGGTTATCAGGAGCTTCATTGGTGACGATCATGCAGAACTATGATGGATTTGGTCAGTTTTTACTCGCTCAGGGCTATGTCGATGAAGAGGGATTGTCTGTAGGAACAGAATTAGCGTCGCAAAATGGAGAATCCCTTGTGGATGTTCTTATGAGTAGGGGTGTCTTACCTAAATCAAGGTTATCTGAAGCTGTCAGTCGATATTTGGGCATCCCGGAAGTTAATCTGACTAGAGTCAACATTGACTCTTCCGTAGCAGGCCTAATTCCTGAAGAAATTGCTCGCCGATATACTCTGATTCCCTTGGAACGACGATCGGGAGTTTTAAGAGTTGCTATGCTTGATCCCACTCACGAACGAGCCCTTAGGGATGTTCGAATGCTTACCGGGTTAGATGTTGAGCCGGTATTCGCCAGGGCTGAGGACATTGAGGCTGCTATTCGTAAGTTCTTGACAGTAGAACAATCCGTTGCTCGCCTTGTTCATTACGCAGACCGTGTTTTTGAAGACCAGAACATTTGGTCCATGGAGTCTTCTGAAACAACTGAATTCGACCCTCAAGAGGGTGAGGTCCCAACCCTTAAATTTGTGTATTCAGTATTACATGAGGCAGTTGTGCAAGGAGTCAGCGATATTCACTGGGAACCTCGAAATAGTGGTTTTGTCGTGCGTTATCGTATTGACGGCAAATTAATTAGAAAACATGATCTATCTGCAAAGGTTGCACGAAGTATCGTCTCCTGTTTAAAGGTCATGGCACAAATGGATGTTGCAGAGCGCCGTTTTCCACAAGATGGGCGAATGACCTTTAGTGCGGGACTTCGGAGAGTTGATCTTCGAATGTCCTCCATGCCAACGGTGTATGGAGAGAAAATTGTGGTACGTATTTTAGATCCAGAGATGGCTCAACGTTCACTCAATGATTTAGGGATGAGGTCAGAGGTCGAAAAAGGGGTCCAGACTTTATTGCAACGCCCCAATGGTCTGCTGTTAGTGGTCGGGCCAACAGGAAGTGGTAAGACCACGACCCTTTACGCACTGCTCAGGGAGTTAAATGCTGAGGAGCAAAATATTATATCGATTGAAGAACCTGTAGAATATAAACTAACAGGGGTAAACCAAGTGCAAGTCAATCTTCCGGCGGGGCTCACCTTTCCTGTCGGGTTGAAACATAGCTTACGCCAGGATCCCGATGTCATCATGATTGGTGAGATCCGAGATGAAGAAACCGCACGAATTGCCATCACCGCTTCCCTCACAGGACATTTAGTTTTATCAACCCTACATACAAACACAGCAGCTGAGGCCTTAGCTCGACTTATTGATATGGGGGTAGAGCCGTTTTTGCTAGCCTCAGCGGTTAGTGGAGTTTTGTCCCAACGCTTAGTGCGTAGATTATGTGAACACTGTAAGACCTTATATAAGGTATCAGAGGCTGAGAAAAGAGCACTTCGAATTCCGACCTCAGTCTCCCAACTGTATCGTGCTGTGGGATGTCTCGATTGTCTGGAGACCGGATTTAGGGGGAGAATTGGTATACATGAATTCTTGCTCTATGATCAGGAGATTAAAGAATTAGTACTTTCAGTGCAAAATGCCAGAGACATTGAACAGCAAGCGATCGTTTCCGGGATGCTTACTGTGTACGAGGATGGTCTGTTAAAAGTGATCCAAGGACTTACGACGGTGGAGGAAGTATTACGAGTTACCTCGAGTATAGAAGGATAAGGAGACAAAAACGATGATTTCACTTCAAGAACTTATGGTCTTGGCTGGAGAAAAAAAGGCCTCAGATATTCATTTAACGGTGGAGAGTCCCCCAGTACTACGGATTAATGGTTCATTGGTGCAACAAGCCATGGCGAAGCTTTCTCAGGCGGAATTAGAGAAATTTGCCAAATCCATGATGAATGAAATTCAGGCTAAACGATTTGCCGAATGTGGTGAATTAGATTTATCCTATAGTCTCCCCGGTGTTGGACGTTATCGTGTGAATATGTTTCGCCAAAGGGGATCTATCGGGGTGGTTATACGCTTGATTCCCTTTGTGATCCCAAGCCCTCAAGACTTGGGACTCCCCCCCGTAAGTATTGAGTTAGCAAAGTTACATAAAGGATTAGTTCTGGTAACAGGCCCCACGGGAAGCGGTAAATCGACAACATTGGCTTCCTTGTTGGATTACATTAATAGCACACGGGCATGTCATATCGTAACCATCGAAGATCCCATTGAATATTTACATCGGCACAAGCTGAGCTTAATCAATCAGCGAGAAGTTGGTAACGATACTAATTCCTTTACGAATGCTCTCCGCGCCGTTTTAAGGCAAGACCCGGACGTGATTTTAGTCGGGGAGATGCGAGATTTAGAAACCATTGCGACTGCCGTGACAGCTGCTGAAACCGGACATTTAGTTTTCAGTACGCTTCATACAAATGATGCCACCCAGTCAGTGGATCGTATGATTGACGTTTTTCCTCCCCATCAACAGCAACAAATCCGTGTGCAACTGGCGGCAGTTCTACAGGGAATTATGTCCCAGCAATTATTTCCTAGGGCAGATGGCAAAGGAAGAGTCGCTGCTATAGAGGTTATGACAGCTACCCCAGCCGTTCGCAGCCTCATACGAGAGGGAAAAACTCATCAACTTCCGACGGTTATTCAAACCAATGCCAAGTTAGGGATGCAAACCATGGATAAGGCAATTATGGATTTAGTTCAAAGAGGTTTAGTAGCTTACGAGGTTGCGCGGGAAAAGTTACAGAACCCTGATAGCTTACGGAGATGAGCAGGCAACGATTCATCTGGAAAGCGGTGGATCTAAATGGAAAGATCCTGCACGGAGTATGGATGGGAGAAAGGATTTCTGAGGTTCAAGCACGCCTGCGGAAAGACGGTTACTTTCCTGTATGGGTACGTTCAACTCTAAATTGGGAGACCTTTTTCTCATCCAAAGTGAATTTTAAGTGGAGTAGCTTCGCCCGCCGGTTATCCACGTTACTGGAAGCGGGGATTCCTTTACTTCAGGCTTTGGATCTGATGACCTTTCATGAACGTAAATTTACTCAAGTCCAGGAACAATGGAATAGTGTTAAGAACCGAGTGGAAACAGGGAGCGACTTGTCAGAGGCTTTAGCGTGCCTTAACCCGTCCCCCAACTCCTTTATGCTTTCGATGATCAAAGCAGGGGAATACACGGGAACCGTCGGAAAGGCCCTTAGTGAAGTGGCGGATGAATTAGATCAAGAGCATGAATATCAACAAAAAATTAAGTCCGCTTTAGCCTATCCCATGTTATTGTTCTCTGCGGTGGTCCTAGTAGTCTACATCCTCTCTGTTTGGGTCCTTCCAATGTACGAAAAACTCTTCCTAAGTGTAGGTGGTGCAGAACTGCCATTTTTGACTAAGGTCATTTTTGCCAGCAGTCAAAAACTTCCCCTCTTCTTGTGGAGTTTGGTTGGTTTGGTTAGTGGGGGTTTACTGATTCTAAAATTCACGAACCAAGATCGATGGAGAATTCTTGTTGGGAACCTGGTAGGACGAAGTCCCTTCATCGGAAAGCTCTACCACTATCGGGATTTTGTTCAGTTCAGTCGTATGTTAGGTCGCTTATTAAGCGCAGGAATTCCCTTACTAGAAGCACTACGCCTCACAGCAGGAATGTTGCGTAGTCCGGAGATGCTGGAGTTAACGAACCAACTCGTATTAAATGTTCGTCAAGGGAAGCGAATGGCGCCTTTGTTGCGTGCCAGCAAAATTTTTCCCAAGGAAGGAGCTGAAATGATCGGAGTTGCTGAGGAAGCAGGGCAGTTAGATCAAATGCTGCAATATGTCACTCAAATGTTCCGCCGTGAACTGGAAAGTAAGCTCGACGGTCTAACCCGAATGATTGGCCCCGCTCTTATTCTCCTTTTGGCTGGGCTAATTGGTCTAGTAGCTGGGGGTGTCATGCTTCCTGTTTTTGATCTTAGTTCACATCTTTAATAACAGCAATCTGAGGCATAATCAAAGGACATACGTCAGAGGCCAAAGGTCAGATGGCGAATTACCTTAGAAAAAGTAAGTGGGCTATGCCCGGTCGTTATGATGTGAAGGAGGTAAAATATGATGAATTATCTCAAGCGGGACAAAGGGTTTACCTTAATTGAAGTATTGGCAGTCATCATTATTATTGCAGGGCTTGCTGCTATTGCGATTCCGAAATTAGCCTCAAGTACGGCAAATGCACGCCAAAAAGCTGATGTGGCGACAGCGCATCAAGTTAAAGCCGCTTTAGATCGCTATCAGGTTGAAAATGGGATGTATCCAAAAAGTACAGAAATATCAGCGAGCGGAGGAACAGTAACAAGTACTAAACTCATTCCTAAATACATAAGTAAGCTGGACAAAACGACAACCCAGCAGGTTGCAGAAGGTAAAGAAGGTTTCGGAGTTAAATCCCTACTTGATGATGGAACAGATGAAACCCTGTTTGTAATAGAAGATGACGAGCCTACGAATATAGTAATGATTTATTTGTTTGGAAATGGATTGGGCGCCGAAGTTCGGGCGTATAATGCGGCTTTAGATGAGGTCCTCTGGACTTCTGCTAACTAACAATATTATCTGCTGCAAAAACTATATACTACCCCCATTCTCAAGTCATCCATGACCATCAGTGAAAATAGCGGTAAATCGATTGAAAAGAGGTACCTCATTGGATTGGATAAGTATAACAATAGGGCTCTTAGGGCTTCTGATTGGGAGTTTTCTGAACGTGGTCATTTATCGTGTTCCTCGTGGAGAATCCATCGTATCCCCGGGTTCTCATTGTACTGCTTGCGGACATGCCTTACGGGCCTGGGAACTGATTCCTGTCTTTAGCTTTATCATTCAAAAAGGGCAATGTCGTGAATGCCACACATCAATTTCTTGGCGCTATCCTGCTGTAGAACTTCTAACTGGCGCCCTCTTCTTTCTTACCGCATCCTTAAGTTTCTATTCGCAAATTTCTTCGGCTCGATTATTCTTAAACCTGGTCTTTGTAGCGGTTCTAATCGTTTTATCCTATATTGACTTTGACACCTTTCGGTTACCGGATGTGCTTACCCTTCCCCTTCTAGGTCTCGGTTTATTAGGTGCCTTTTTCCTTCCAGGAAATCCTACTGGTTGGGAGAGCCTACTTAGTGCCCTGGGTGCAGGCGGTTTATTCTTGATTATTGCCCTTGTTTATCCCCAAGGAATGGGTCTTGGGGACGTAAAGTTGGTTGCGGCAATGGGTGCCTTCCTAGGATTTCCTTCAATCTTTCTAGCAGTTTTTCTTGGAAGTCTTATAGGGGCTGTGGTTGGGAGTTTGCAACTTATCACTGCACAGAAGAGTTTTCGTCAACAGATCCCCTTTGGACCCTATCTAGCGTTAGGGGCGATACTGGCGTTATTATGGGGAAGCCAGCTCTTTGAATGGTATTGGGCGTGGGTTAGATAATCGCGATGCACGATGCACGGGCATGAAATCTAACTAGAACTTCGAACTCTAACCTCGATTTGGGGAGGTGAACCATGAAGAAGAGTTCAGTGGTTTTTGAAATAATGGATTCAGAAATTCGAGCGTTTTGGTTTTCGGTCCCTCGATTTCCGAAACTCGGTCATAGTTCTACCGTAGTCAAATTTGACCGTATACCAATACCGACTGGAATCATCGAACAGGGAACCGTGCGTGACGAAGGCGCCTTGATCGGCATTTTATCAACCTATGGGTCACAGAAACCTGTGAACAATCAGATGGGATATTTGGCTATTTCTCTTCAACAAGGATTTATCCAGGCCTATACCCTCCCTTGGCTTCCCAAACGTGACAGAAAATCTGCCATCTCTTTATTAGTCGATGAAGAGATTTCCATAGCAAGGTCGGATTTGTTCTATGATTTCTTTGTCCTTGGGGAGGAGAAGAACAAAAGCCTGAAAGTTTTGCTAGGTGCGACTAGACGAAGTATACTCGAGCAGTATGCTTTTATCTTCAAAGAAGCTGGCTTTATAATAAGTGGAGTAGATTTTGGCTTGTCTATTGTTGGACAGGCTTTAGGCTTTGAGGCAAATGAAGACGTGCTCTACCTTCAGGAGGAGCCTAAAGGTTTACAATTGGTTTTGTTTAGAGGAACTGTTCCGGATAGTGTTCGTGCTTTATCCCTTCCCCCTTTTGAGGATGGGAGTGAGGAAGCCCTAAGAGAACAGATTGAACTATGGGAAAACGAAATTAAGCGGTTCCTCTTCTACCACCGAACCCAGTACCCGGACCTTAACTTAAGACGCATAGTTTGGAGTGGAAACTCGGTGCTTGATAAGCTGGCTCAGAGGCTATCCGCTTCCTATCAGGATTTTACCGTTCATAGAGCTAGGTTGAAGGATATCCCCGACACATGGCAGAAGGGGATTGGAGAGAACCCTGGGTTTGGTGAGGTCTCGGTTGGGTATGCTCTGAGAATCTCCTCACATCGTCCCGGGTTTAATCTTTGGTGGCAGCCGATTAAAGACTATAAGGTAAAGCAAACCTATTTAGGATTAGCGTTTTTCGCGGTAGCACTTTTCATGGTGGGAACCTTGCTCTGGATCTCCCTCTTACATATGGCATCTCCTTTGCAGCAGGAGGTTGCTCTGCTTTCACGTGAAGGAATAAGGCTCGAGGAGCAGAACGAACTTCAGACTGATCTAGCAAAGGCCTGGAATAAGGTAAGTGTACACCCGGGCGAAATTGGAAAGAGACTCGCCTCGGTTCAAGATTTGGCTGACACGAAACTTAAGATTGAGCAGGTGGGTTATAAACAAGGTATCCTCTCTGTGCGGGGAAGCGCCAATGAGTCCAAAATTGTTCAGGACATGATCCGAAATTTGCGAGACTTGGGCTGGGAAGACCCCGCCTTGTCTAGCTTTAGAATAACGAACCAAAACATGGTCGAGTTCGCCTTGAGTGCAAAGGAAAGCAAAATTAGTGAGTAGGGGCGGTATTTATGGCTTTTTCCTTAAGTGAGATAAAGGTTAAACCAATCGCTAAATCTTCTACAAATCCCCTGTGGCGGCGTCTTTCCCTACGTAGTCTAAGGGGTATCATCGTGGGGGTTTTTGCCTGTGTTGTCATCATGTTTATAATGCTTTGGCAACCTGCGTATTACAGACTAGACTCCTTACGAGAAGAGAAGACTCATTGGGAAAAAGTATTAAAGACGGGAGTAACCTATACTGGCGCCGATATCCCCACGATGGATCAGTTACCCGCTATGATCGAGCTGTGTCGTGGTGAATTTGTAAACCAAGGTGTGGACGTGGTTTCCTTAAATGTCGAGCGTTTTGGGGAGCGGAGAGAAGTTGGAAAAGGTGCAAGTATAGATTACTCTTTAGTTCGCTTGCGCTTACACGGCCAATGGCAGGGGATCGTCTCGGCTCTCAAAGCACTTGAGGAAATGCAAGAGGTAAGCGTTCATGCTCAGGAGGTAGTGTTAGCTAAGGAGGGTGGGGAAGCTCTTCTGCAGATTTATTTTTGCTCAGGAGATTATATGGGGATTGTAAGGTAAATCAAGGAAAGTATTGAAACAATTTGTAACAAGACATTCCCTGTTTTCCATAGTCTAATGGAGAGGAGGGGGATGTGTGATGGGTAGGGAATATTGCATTCAACCCGGGGATAATTTCCATGCCTTAGCTCAACGTTTGGGTGGGACCTGTGAGGATTTCTTAATGGTCAATCCAAATGTTGATCCACTTAGACTTCAAATTGGACAAAAGATTGTTCTTCCCGAATTTAAAGGAAGTAAGGGCGTAGAACAATATGCAGATATTAGTGAGAATGTAGCACATCAGTTTGCAGGGGAATATCTAGATGAAGTTGAAATGGAAGTTGAAGGAGTCCGTGTTCGTCTTAAGCGGATTGGTGAACCTAAAACCCCCCATGAGATTCATTTAATCCTCCCTCGAACTGAGATACGTAAAATTCAGCCAGCAGGACCGTGTGGACCTACAGAAGTACAAATTATGTTGAGTAACTTGAACGTCGTGCTCTCCCCTCGCCTAGTGAGTGGAAATGGAGATAGTGCAGAACAAGGCAAAATGCAGGTACAGACCAAAACCCAAGAACAAACAACTCCGCAGCTATCTCAGCCTCAACAGCAGGAGCAAAGCCAACAAACCCAATTCGGTAATGCCCCTCAATATGGCCAAGGAGCGCAACCGACGTTTTAACAGTTAGGTTGGTAGAGCTAAAGTTTTGAGTGTAGCCAGTAAGTAGGGTAAGTAGGCCAAGGCTATTGTAAAACCCATGTTTAGTAACACGAACTTAAATCAGAAAGGGTATGTAATGAAACCTAATAGTTTCGTTACATACCCTTTTTCTCCATTCATATACTAGAAGCTAAATCACAGCTGATGTGCAAGTTATAAAGATCTCCATACCGCTTCGCGGTACCACTGATGAATGAGCTCAGGATGACAAACCTAAATTATTTTCAGAGCAAATAATTCTAAGTAAAATACTCTCATAGTGGAAAATACTATGCTACAGTAGGAAATTGTGTTAAAATTTTATAGGTGAGTTGAGGAAGTGATTAATTGGGTAAGATATGGGTATTCAATGGTCCTAATTTAAATTTATTGGGTCTGCGTGAACCAGAACATTACGGGTCAAGCACATTGGCAGAGATTGATCAGGAAATGTTAAGATTAACAAATGAGGCAGGAATAAGCGCCGAATGTCGGCAAACCAATCATGAGGGAGTTCTCTTAGATTGGATTCAAGCCTTAACACCTGCTGATTTTTTAATTCTCAATCCTGGGGCTTGGACGCATACTAGTTATGCCCTTCGGGATGCTATTAGTGCAGTGAGAGTTCCAACTATTGAAGTGCATCTATCTAATATACATGCACGAGAAGCATTTCGAGCCAATTCAATGATCGCCCCGGTCTGTATCGGACAAATTTCGGGTCTTGGTGCAGAGAGTTATGAATTAGCGATGCGTTATGCCATCAAACACCAAGTTCGAAACTCAAAGCCCTGAATTTGGTATTTTAACATGAAACTACAACCACGAACAACGAAAAGGGGGAGACATTAATGAGTCGCCTACAACAAATGCGTCAAACGATGCATATGGATAATATAGACGCTTATGTTGTGATGCGCCCAGAAAATGGACGATATCTAAGCGGGTTTTCCGGTGGAGAAGCAACCCTGTATATCACTTTAGAAAAAGCCCTTTTATTAACCGACTTTCGTTACATAGAACAAGCTAAGGCGCAGGCTCCTGATTTTGAAATTGTTGATGCTGGACAACATGATCACTTTACAAAGTTAGCAGAGATTGGGCAAGGGGCTCAGAGGGTTGGGTTCGAGGGGGACTTCATCACATATCTGGATTTTGGCAAACTGAAAAATGCCTTTTCACAAGCAGAACTTTTATCTTTGCCAGACCTTGTTAATTACTTGCGCTCAGTAAAGGATGCTTCCGAAATCGAGCTGGTTCGGCAAGCTGTGAAGATTGCAGACGCTGCCTTTGACGAAGTATTAAAGACCATCGAAATCGGGCAAACTGAGGAAGAAATTGGGCTAAACTTAGAATTCTCGATGAGACGTGCCGGGGCAAGTGGAGGTTCGTTTGACTTTATTGTGGCTTCAGGTATCCGTTCAGCTATGCCTCATGGAACGGCTAGTTTGAAGCGAATTCAATCAGGAGAGTTCCTGACAATGGATTTTGGAGCTATTTATCAGGGCTACTGCTCGGATATTACACGAACCGTGTTTCTCGGTGATCCTGAGGACAAGCATCGCAATGTTTATGAAACTGTCTTGGCCGCACAATTGGCAGGGATTCAAGCAGTTGCACCAGGGCGATCTGGAAAAGAAGTTGATGCTGTAGCCCGTGGGATTATTGAAAAAGCCGGCTACGGAGATTATTTCGGACATGGCTTGGGACATTCCGTGGGGTTGGCTATCCATGAAGGTCCTAATCTCAATAAGCGTGAGGAGCGCATTCTGGAACCAGGCATGCTTATTACCGTCGAACCAGGCATCTATATTCCAGATTGGGGCGGCGTTCGGATTGAAGATATCGTCTTAGTAACTGAAAACGGTTGTGAAGTCTTAACAAAAGCACCGAAAGACTTTATTATTTTAGAGTAAGAATATTAGGGGGAAGATAAACATGATTTCTACAAATGATTTTAAGACAGGTTTAACCATTGAAATAGATGGTGATGTATTTTCAGTGGTTGAGTTCCAACATGTTAAGCCTGGTAAAGGTGCAGCCTTTGTGCGTACTAAACTAAAAAATGTCAAGACAGGTGGAGTCGTTGAGCGAAAGTTTAATGCCGGTGAAAAAGTTGAAAAAGCGCATGTTGAGCGACGCGAGATGGACTACCTCTATAAAGATGGAGAACACTTTGTTGTCATGGATAAGGAAACCTATGAGCAAACCTCTCTGACAGAAGCTCAAATTGGAGACGGTGTTAAGTGGTTGAAAGAAAATATGACATTAGGGGTCCTTTTCTTCGGGGTACAGGTTATCGGAGTTGATCTGCCAAATTCAGTCCAACTGGCGGTTGCAGCGACTGAACCAGGAGTTAAGGGAGATACGGCAACCGGTGGAACAAAACCCGCAACCTTAGAAACAGGTGCTATAGTGCAAGTCCCATTCTTTGTGAATGAAGGGGATGTCCTGATTATTGATACAAGAACGGGAAGCTATGTGCAACGGGCACAGTAGTAACAGTAGTCAGTTGGAGCCTTTTAAATTTAGATGTTCTTAATTTAAACATGAAAACACCTTCAATGGGGCAAAGTAAATCTAGTGCTACATAGGAGGTGTTTTTTGTGTTGCCCAATAAGACGTCAAAGCTTAGTGTAATTCCCCTGGGAGGAACCGGAGAAATTGGTAAGAACCTGCTTGTTTTTGAATATGAGGATTCTATTGTATTAATTGATGGGGGAGTAAAGTTCCCGGATGAAGAACTGCTTGGTATTGACTTAGTAATTCCTGATATAACCTATTTAGAGAAAAACCGTGATCGTATTAAAGGCCTTTTTATTACTCATGGACATGAAGATCACATTGGTGGGCTTCCCTTCATTTTGCCCAAACTGAATATACCTATTTATGGAACTAAGTTAGCCATGGGATTAGTACAGGCTAAGTTTCAGGAACGAACCCCTTACCCCGAAACGTTAATGCACATTCTAGAGCCAGGCCAACCCATCCAAGCAGGGGCATTTCTTGTAGAAACCTTTCGGGTAACTCATAGTATTCCTGATGCTGTAGGGTATTCTCTACTTACCCCAGTGGGGCGAGTGATTTACACTGGAGACTTCAAGGTAGACTACACTCCCATAGACGGTCAGGACATGGACCTGGGAAAACTAGCTGCTTGGGGGCAGGAAGGGGTACTAGCACTGCTCTGTGACTCTACAAATTCAGAAAGACCCGGCGTAACTGTTTCAGAGATGGCGGTTGGGAAGTCCTTGCGAGAGTGGTTCGAACGGGCTAAAGGGAAGATTATTATGGCAACCTTTGCCTCGAATGTCCACAGAATTCAGCAAGCGATTGATGCAGCCTCCGATATTGGACGCAAGGTTTGTGTTGTAGGAAGAAGTATGGAAAATGTCGTTCGAACAGCAACAGAATTAGGGTATCTGAAACTGCCGGATGAGAGCATCTTAGTTCCCAGTGCTGAGGTTGGTAATATGCCCTCTGAGAAATTACTTGTGCTCACTACTGGAAGTCAAGGAGAGCCCCTGGCAGCTTTGACACGAATGGCAACACGGAGCCATCGTCAGATCAATGTACAAGCCGGGGATATGGTCATTATGGCGGCAACGCCGATTCCAGGGAACGAGAAACTAGTTGGCAAGACGATCAACCATCTTTATCAGCTCGGTGCTGAAGTCGTTACTAAGGAAATGGGGCAGGTCCATGTTTCCGGACACGCCAATCAAGAAGAAATTAAACTAATCATTCGTCTCGTCCAACCACGTTTTCTTATACCACATCACGGTGAAATCCGGCATCAAGTTGGATTTAGAAGAATTGGACATTCCCTTGGTTATACTGATCAAGACATCGCCATCACTCAGCTAGGTTCACGTGTTCAACTTTCTCCAGATCGAATGGAATTTGGTGAACATGTTCAAGCAGGAAGTGTCTATATCGATGGGCTGGGTGTGGGCGATGTAGGACAGGTTGTCTTACGAGATCGTCAACAATTGGGGCAAGATGGAGTAGTTGTGGTTGTAGCCGCGCTTTCAAAAGCTAAGCCCTATAAGATAATATCTGGGCCAGATATTATCTCCAGAGGATTTACATTTATGAAAGAAGCTGAAATCTTAGTGGACGGAGCTAAGGTGGAAGTAACGAATACCTTGGAAAGACAACTTCAGAAAGATCAAATAGAATGGGGGGTCTTAAAAGCAAATATTCGCGACAGTCTTGGCAAATACTTATGGGATAAGACTCGGAGACGCCCTATGATTCTTCCTGTATTATTGCACTATTAGAACTAACTTATGGAATTTCCCTGGGTTTAGAGCGCTGCGGCAGAATTGACCGAAGCGCTCTTAGTTTTGCTTTAGACTTTTACGAAGAATACCACTTGCAGTTTTCTTTTGTGGAACTTAAGAGTAATTGCAGGAAAAATGATTAATATTGCAGAATAAAATAGATAAGATATTTGAACGTTAATGCTTTAACGAAAAATACTCAGTTGGCGCTAGTAAAAATCTCAGGCAGCCTTCAGTTGCCCTTTTCATCATCTGATGGTGCTGCGAAGCGGCATGGGGGTCTGCCCTGAAAAAAGGAACCCGAAAGCTCCAAAACAATCTGAAGATTCCCCAGACCCGCAAGCAGGGCAGCTTTGTCCACAGAAGCGAACCCATTGCATGGAGAGGCGGTAAAAGCCCACAAGCCGGTGCGGGGAAACGTAGCCACGGGTTCACATCAGGTACTACCCGGAGGTTTGGCGAAGTCCAGCACCGGCGAGTGGGCGAGCCTCGGAATGCTGCGGTGAGCGGATGTGGGCGAAGCTACCCGACCCAAAGGACCTATTTTCATTCATCAGTGGTGACGCCGCCAAGCGGCATGGAAGTCTGATAGTACAGAAAGGAGTGCTTGGGAAATGAACTATAAGTGGAATTTTAGCCAGGTCACTCCTCTGCGTATTTCCATTCTTTATGGGCTCGTTGGCTGGTTATGGATTCTTTTTTCTGACCGTTTATTAGGAAGAATAGAAACGAATGATCAGAAATTACTTCAGTTATCGACATTTAAAGGTGGACTCTTTATCCTTGTGACGTCAATCTTGCTTTACCTACTTATTCATTACGGATATAAAACCCTCCAGAAATCAGAGCAAGCTCTCATCAAAGATCGCGCAGTCTTAGAGCGCTATCGGCTTTTGGCAGATGAGGTGCTGGATATTATAATATTTATCAGCCCGGAAGGGCAGATTATTGATGCTAATGAGGCGGCAGTGAAGCGATATGGTTATTCTCGTGATGAATTAACGAATATGCCTTTCAGTAAGCTTCGTTTGCCAGAGGACCATTCAACCGTTCCCTACTTTCTCCAAAATGCACCAAAAGGAATGCAGTTTGAGCTGAAGCATATTTGCAAAGATGGAAGTGTTTTTCCTATTGACATCAGCGCCAAGGGCGCAACCTCGAATGGCAAACCAATTATTATTAGTCTCATTCGGGATATTTCCAAACGTAAGGAGGTCGAGGCTGAAGTCTGGTTGGAGAAAGAACGTGCTCAAGTCACTCTAGAGTCCATCGGAGATGCAGTAATCACCACGGATGTTCACATGAACGTAGAGTATATTAACCCAGTTGCTGAGGCCTTAACAGGTTGGTCAAATGCCGAGGCGGCGGGACTTTCCTTAGAGTCGATTTTTAAGACTGTCAATGAAGAAACTGGTGAAGCCGCGGAAATTCCCATTGTCCGCAGTCTTAGAGAAGGACGTGTAGTCTGTCTATCTGATAATACAGCGCTAATAAATAAAGCGGGGGTTACTCTTGCCATCGAAGAATCCGCTGCCCCCATACGTGATAGAGAAAATACAGTTATAGGTGCAGTTCTCGTTTTTCGTGATGTTAGTTATAAGAGAAATCACATGAAAGAACTTGCCCATCAAGCCCAACATGATGCCTTAACTGGGCTTCCTAATAGACTCCTGTTTAATGAGCACTTAAGGCAAGCAATTGCACAAGCCAAGCGCAAAAAGGGCAAGTTAGCGGTTATGTTTTTGGATTTGGACCGCTTTAAGCTCATTAATGATACCATGGGGCATAACCTGGGGGATCAACTGCTCATTCACGTTGCTGAACGGATTCGTCAAACTTTACGTGAGGGAGATACCGTTGCTAGGCAGGGCGGAGATGAATTCTTGGTTTTACTACCGGAGATCAGGGATGAGTTAGAAGCAGCTTCAGTATCCGAACGAATCTGTGGAATCTTTGCTCAACCAATTATATTAGAGGGCAATGAAATTTACATAAGTGCAAGTATTGGAATTAGTCTTTATCCGACTGATGGGAATGATTTAGAAGCCTTGGTGAAGCAGGCAGATACTGCAATGTACTATGCAAAGGAGAAGGGACGAAACAATTGTCAGTTTTTTACTGCTGGACTTAATATTAAAGCTAATCAAAGGCTTTCGACGGAAAACAGTCTTCGTAAAGCCTTAGTCCGTGGTGAATTTGTCCTCCACTATCAACCCCAGGTGGATTTAGAGAGTGGAGTCATTGTGGGACTGGAAGCCCTCATACGCTGGAATTCTGTCGAGCTCGGAATGGTTTCTCCAGAGGATTTTATTTCTATCGCTGAGGAGACCGGCTTGATCGTACCAATTGGAGAGTGGGTTTTACGTACAGCCTGTGCTCAAAATAAGCTCTGGCAAACTCAAGGATACGAGCCTGTGCGTATGTCGGTAAACATTTCCGCTAGGCAATTTCAAGAACCGAATTTTATCAAGTTGGTACAGCAAATTCTCGAGGAGACCGAACTAGATTCACGCTGGCTGGAACTGGAGATTACCGAAAGCATTGCCATGGAAAAAGGTGAAACCACACTGGAAATGTTGAGTGCCTTTAAACAGTTAGGCGTACGAATTTCAATCGATGATTTCGGAACGGGCTTTTCCTCACTAAATTATTTAAGGCGCATGCCTATCGATACCCTGAAAATTGACCGATCCTTTATTAATGATATCAGTACCGGAGAAAATGGGGAGGAAGTTGTCACAGCTATAATCCAGCTTGCTAAAAACCTACACTTAAAAGTTATTGCAGAAGGGGTAGAAACGATCAACCAACGAGCCTTTCTCAAAGACAGATTGTGTGACGAAATGCAAGGATACCTATTTAGTAAAGCGGTCCCAACGGAAGAAGCCGAAAGGTTATTTGTTCGGACTTCCAACTAAACTAAACACGGATGTCGTTCTTTTAAGCCGGGTACATGAGTTGTCATGTGCCCGGCTTTCTTCATTGGAGAAGCGACGCGTGCGATCAGTTGCTAGGAAGTGGGCAATCAGGAGAGGAGAGGGTCGCGAGCACACTTGTTCAACCATGCGTTCGTCGTGCCAAACTAGGGCTTTAAATCCTGATGAAAGCGGGCAGGGTTCCCGACCAAAGCGACATCCTTGTCGCATGGTCGGCGGAACACGTCCGTGTGTTCCGCCCTGCTTTAAGAAAGTCAATTTAAAGCCGAGTTTGGCTACGACTCAAGCAAAGGTTTCTCGCCGTGTGATCGTGACCATTGCTCTGCAAGTCCAGAGCCGTCCCTCATTTGCGTACTAGTTTCTGGTCTGTTTTGCCGTATTACTCCCCCCGGCGACTCCAACGCCAGAGGAAGTTTCTTAGCTTAGAGAGCACGATTAGTGGAATTGCGTCAATGAGCGCAGTTGATCAGGCGTGAAGAACCGCAACTGTTCACATGCAGAAAGCCCAGAAGTTTTGCGGTTTAGCCTGAGCGACAAGCGAATAGCAATGGAACGTTGTGCGAACGTGCTAAGAAACTTCCTCTCTTTTTACAAAGGAAACATGTCTAAAACCAAAAGGTTGGACATACCTTCTAACAAGGGGGGGCATTAAAGTGTCGCTACATTATACTCTATCTGTTGTTCAGGAACCAAAAGTTATGTCAACCTTACTGAAGTCAATCCCTCCACAAAAGAATGGGAGTCATCCTGAGCTTAGCAAGAGCGCAGCTTTGTGGACAGACATGGCTAAGTGGTTTGGGGACGACATACGTTTCATTTTAGTCAGCCTTAAGGGTGTGGATTATCAGAAGATCGAAGAGCTGCGCTTAAGAGTGGGTAAGCCACTCTTGCTACGAACGTTAGACAGAGATCTTTTTATCAATCAGGAAGGTGAGATAACAAGTCCCAATAATGCCTACTTCATAAAACATGAAGATTTGGCCTGTGCCCTTGAACGGATGACCCATAGCTCGGTTTACGCAGTTGAAGAGGATCTCAAGCAGGGCTTTATAACCCTTCCCGGAGGGAATCGAGTAGGTGTAGCAGGTGAAGTAGTTCTGCAGCAAGGTAAAATTCAAACAATGAAGCATATCTCTTCTTTAAATCTACGTATTGCAAGGGATATTCCTGGATTGAGCCAGAAGATCTTGCCATTGCTACTTAGTATGGCTGGGACAGTTTATCATACCTTGTTGATTTCCCCTCCCCGTGCTGGTAAAACAACTCTCTTGAGAGATCTTATTCGTTCGATCAGCAATGGAGTTCCTCAAGTAGGATTAAACGGGCAGACTGTTGGAGTTGTGGATGAACGTGGAGAACTTGCTGGAATGTGGCAGGGGGTTCCGACCTATGATTTGGGATATCGGACAGACGTTCTGGACGGATGCCCAAAGGCAAGTGGGATGAGTATGCTGGTGCGTTCCATGTCCCCTCAAGTGTTGGCTATGGATGAGATTGGGCATGCCGACGATGCTAACGCTATAACGGATGCTTTACGTACGGGGGTGCAGATTCTAAGTACGGCTCACGCCAGCTCGATTGAGGAAGCACGGAGTAGACCTGTTATTAAACATCTCTTAGATCAAGGAGTGTTTGAACGTTTAGTTGTCTTAAGCAGACGACATGGACCTGGAACGATAGATGGAGTTTATGATCTGAGAACAGGGAGGATCCTGTGATGCTGGTACTAGGATGTATTGCGCTCATTGCTGGGTGTGGATGTTTGGGACTTTGGTTTGCCCATCGAATACGACGACGACCTTTAGAATTGCGAGAATGTTCGATGGCCTTAGCACTTCTAGATACTGAAATAGTCTGGGGAGCGACTCCTTTGCCTGAGGCATTCTGCTTAGTAAAAGAACGGACAGATACACCTTGGCAAGGCTTTTTTGAAGAACTCCAGGAGCGATTGCAACGGGGGGAGTCAGCAAGTACAGCTTGGAAAGAGACGGTGATAATTCAGAATGCACACTTTTGTCTAAAGCCAGAGGATTGGCAGATAATCGCTGATGTTGGAAAAGGATTGGGACGGTCTGATCGGACGGAACAGCACAAGCAGATCGAACTTGTTCAACGGCAACTTATTTTAATGAAGGAGCAAGCGGAAATTTGGTCAGGGAAACAAGCGAAAATGTGGTCGTATCTAGGATTTCTTGGTGGAATTGCAGGAGTGCTCGTTTTGATTTAACCAAGGAGAGGAGTTGGGTTAATGAGCTTTAACTTAATTATAACAGTCGCAGGTATTGGTATTTTGGTAGGAGTATTAGCAACTGTCCTAAATCAATCCGGGCGCAGTGAAATGGCTCAGGGTGTTACAATCATGGGTGTTATAGTGGTTCTCTATATTGTAGTACAATCAATAGCCGAATTATTTACTTTGGTTAAGAGTGTTTTTAACCTTTATTAGGGGGCTAAAGCGTGGAAATTTGGCAAATCGTGGGACTAGCCCTAATAGTTACCGTGCTTGGTGTAGTTCTTAAGCAGATTCGACCGGAAATTGCCTTACAACTTTCAATTTTAGCAGGAGCATCCATCTTTATTCTTGTTATTAGTAAAATCAGAGTTATTGTGGATTTGCTTCAGACTCTTGCAGACCAGGCCAATATTAGTTCTTACTATTTACTTATCATTCTAAAAATTGTCGGTGTCGCCTATCTCGCCGAATTCGGTGCTCAAATTTGCCGGGATGCGGGAGAAAGTGCCTTAGCCACTAAAATTGAACTAGCGGCAAAAGTCGGGGTTATTCTCATAGCGATACCTATTATTGTAGCCATTACAGAGTCACTGGTACGACTCGTTCCGTGAGGTGATGTATTTGCCACGATTCATGGTCAGTTTGGTACTATTAGTTTTCATCTTTAGTGGGACAACTTCGACGGTTTTAGCAGAGGAGGTTGCCCCTCAACCCTTGGGACAGGTCGATCTTTTACAAGAGGTCGACTTGAGTCAAATGCGGGGCTTTCTGGAACAGTTGGATAGCGACGTTCAGAAAGCAATGCCAGGTTTTTCTTTAGTACGAACATTTGAGGATCTTAAGAGTGGAGAGCTGAGCCTAAAACCAGAAAACTTGGGAAAGACGTTCCTTTCCGTATTAGGTCATCAAATTCTAGGGACTGCACCCTTGATTGGAAAACTACTCATGTTAGCTGTACTAGGTGCCGTACTTGGACAACTTCAAGTTGCTTTTGGGGGAAATGTCGGTAAAATTGCCCAAGTCATGACTTATCTCGTCCTTTTAAGCTTAGCTATAACCTCCTTTAGAGAGTCTTTGAATATTGCTACAGGAGCTATTGATCGAATGGTCGGTCTCATGCAAACTATGTTTCCGGTTATTTTGACCTTACTAATTACCATGGGGAATCTAACCAGCGCAGCATTGTTTAAACCTCTGATTATGGGTAGTTTGACAGTATTAGCAACGATTATTAAGACGGTTATATTGCCGCTTTTTTTTCTAGCAGCTGTTCTTAAGCTTTTTAATCATATCTCGGAGCAATTCAAGCTAAGCAAACTGGCTGGACTGTTTGAATTCGCTGGTAAGCTTTCCTTAGGTGTAATTATGACCGTATTTATCGGAGTCATGACAGTTCAGGGGGTAACCGGAGGGGTTGCCGATAGTGTCGTTTTTCGGACGGCCAAGTATTCTGCCGATTTAGTTCCTGTGGTAGGCAAGTTTTTTAAAGATGCCGTTGAACTAGTGATTACATCAGGACTGCTTATGAAGAATGCCGTGGGAATCATTGCCTTAATTGCTATCATTATTATCTGCTTAGGGCCTCTGGTAAAAATCTTAGCAATGATCCTAGTATTTCGCATTTCTGCTGCACTTATAGAGCCTCTTGGTGAAAAGCCCCTTGCAGATAGTCTTCAAGATATGTCAAAAAGTTTAATCTTCATATTGGTCACGGTTGCTTCAGTAGCAATTATGTTTTTTATGGCTGTAGCCGTGGCAGTTGGGACGGGAACCTTTTCAGTGATGTTGCACTAAGGAGGAGAGTGCCGTGCAGACGTTACAAACACTTGTGCGTAATTTGGCATTAATTTTATTACTAGCTACTTTTTTAGAAATGCTTTTGCCTAATAAATCCATGCGCGGGTTTGTTCAGATGGTGATGGGACTATTTGTGATCTCGGCGATTCTCACTCCAATTACCACGTTTCTACATACTCCATTGTCCATGGATATTCCAGCTTGGACTATCACAACTCCTCAGGATTTACCAGCAATAGCCGTCGAAGGCCAAGGGGCCCAAATTGGGAGGGATGCTGTTCAGGAACAATATCGTCAGATTCTAATTAACCAAATTAAAGCGCTAGCTATGGGAGTTTCAGGGGTTGGAGATGCGGAGGTTGAGGTTCGATTTGAAGAGGGTGCAGGAGGAATGATCGACCAGCCTAGGATTAACGAGATACATGTCTCGTTAACGTCTGCCCAAGAAATTCAATTAGTAAAACCTGTAATTATTGGGGAAGCACAGGATACAGTGGGTATACATTCTCCAAAGGCAGAAGAGGTGAGAGAACGAATTGCAACCTTTATGAATTTGGCTAAAGAGAAAGTCTTCGTTCAAGAAAGCTAAATAGTTGTGGATAATTTGGGAGGAGGTAAACTTGTGGATTGGATGAAAAAGATTTCATCGGATAAACTTTTGGTAAGCTTAGTCTCTCTTGTAGCAATAGGTATGGCCTTTATTTATCTCGGAAAGGGACCTGGATCTATTCAGAGCCCACAAACAGAAGCTGCGACAACAAGTATTTCAAGTCCAAGTACAAAGATTGGTGTTTTAGAGAAGGAGTTAGAAAATAAACTGCAAACTAATATTCTGATGATGGATGGGGTAGGCAAGGTTCAAGTTTCTGTAAATTTTTTAACTGGGCTAAAGAATGAGTATGTTCGAAATAACAATGTCACTAAACGAACAAATAAAGAAACTGATAAGACGGGTGGTACTCGTGAAACGACGGAGATTACAGAAAATCACCAAGTTGTCATGCCCAGTGGTTCCGCCCAACCAGTTATCGTGATGGAAGATCGTCCGGAAATTGGTGGAGTATTAATTATTGCTGAGGGGGCACGAGACCCAAAAGTAAGGGAAGGGATTCATACAGCGGTTCAAACCTTATTGAATATTCCCAGCGCTAGAATTACTGTCGTACCAATGGGTGGAGCATGATGTTAAAGCATATAAGCAGGCCGATCCTTTTATTGGTTGGGCATAAATCTAAGTTATGGATAATAGGCATTATTGGACTTGTAGCTTTAATGGGAATAATTGGTGTGAGGTTCATCACCTACGAGCCCCACGCGTATCTGTCAAGACAAGCAAGTTTACCTGTTAATGCTCAAGTGGTCGATCCCTCAATTCAGTTTGAAGTTGAAACTGTCAAACCTAATGACGCAGGGGGAGATTATTTCGTCAATTATCGCTTAAAACGAGAACAGCTTCGCCAAGAGGCAAAAGCAATGCTTTCAAAGTTGCTGGACTCGACCGTTGAGAAAAGCAAAGCACAAGCACAAGAGAAATGGCTAGAACTCAGTTCTAAAATACAAAGAGAAGAAGAAATTGAAAATTTACTTAAACTAAAAGGGTTTGAAGATGCAGTGGCAGATGTTTTTCCTGAACATGTCACGGTGATTGTCTATGCGCCAACACTAACTCCTCATGAAAGGGATCTTATACAAGAAATTGTGGTTCGAGTAACCAATGTTAGCTTAGATAAAATTACAATATCATCTAAGAAATAGGTATAGTTCAAAAAGTTCTATCATTATTAAGCAGGAAAATGACTCTGTCAAAGCGAACTACTTGATATAGTAGGACGAAAGTCCCAGGACGAGAGGGTGGGAGACACTGAAAATGAGCAAAATTCTCATTGCTGATGATGCGAGTTTTATGCGTCTAATGATTCGTCAGATTCTTGCTCGGCAGGGTTTAACCGACATTATAGAGGCTGAAAACGGTCGCCAGTCAGTAGAACAATTTAAGTCGATTAAACCAGACCTAACGCTGATGGATATTACCATGCCTGAACTTGATGGATTAGCGGCTCTTAAGGAGATTTTGAGCTTTGATCCGATGGCTAAAGTGGTTATTTGTAGTGCTGTGGCTAATGAAAACATTGTTCAGGAAGCCTTGAACCAGGGTGCAGTTGACTTTGTGGCAAAACCGTTTCAACCTGAGAAATTGCTTAATACGGTGGTTAAACATCTAAAGAATTGAACAAAATGAATAGTCCCCACTTTGGAAACAATAAAAGCTGTTACCTTTTATGATAGGAGACAGCTTTTTGAATTGCCAAATTTGCTATATTAGGCAACATAATTAAACCATGAATACTTAAATAGTGATCACAATAAGGTGTTTATTGTATACTTAAACTCATTTTGTTGAAAAAGACTAGGTACCCCCATATAATAGTACATAGCTGTTTCATTATATAGAATAAGAAGTGAGAAGCTCCCATTATAGAAACTTACAGAATGGGCGCATATAAAAAGAGGGGATGACGGCAGTGAAACCAATTAAGATTACAGATACGACGTTACGAGATGCTCACCAAAGTCTTTGGGCGACTCGGATGAGTACAGAAGATATGCTGCCCATCCTAACTGAACTGGATGAGGCAGGGTATTTCTCTCTGGAGGTATGGGGAGGAGCCACCTTTGATGTGTGTCTGCGTTTTTTGGGTGAAGATCCTTGGGAACGTCTAAGACAAATCAAAAGTCGCGTCAAAAAGACGCCCTTGCAAATGTTGCTGAGAGGCCAGTCTTTAGTCGGTTATCAGCATTATCCCGATGATGTTGTGCGCGAATTTGTGGAATTGAGTGTTAAAAATGGTATCGATATCATCCGGATTTTTGACGCGCTTAACGATGTTCGAAATATGGTTGTTCCCATCGAAGCAGCCAAAAAGTCAGGAGCCCATGTTCAGGCATCCGTTGTTTATACGATTAGTCCTGTGCATACCACAAAACATTACTTGGAAACAGCTACAGCACTTGCTGAGCTCGGCGCAGACTCCCTTTGTATTAAAGATATGGCCGGATTGCTTACTCCGATTAAGGCTTATGAACTAATTTCATTGTTGAAAAAAGAATTAGGAATTATGATTCATTTGCATAGTCATTATATTGGTGGAATGGCTGTCGGAACCTACTTAAAGGCAGCTGAAGCAGGGGTGGATATCGTAGACACCGCCAGTGTTCCCTTAGCCTTTGGTGCAAGCCAGCCTCCTGTCGAAACCGTGGTTCGGGCCTTTCAAGACACCGAATTTGATTCAGGCTTAAATTTGAAAAAACTGTTTCATATAGCAAAATATTTCGAAGCACTGCGTAAAAATCGTGGCTTCGAACGTGGTATCACTCGGATCTCGGATATGAGAGTCTTTGAACATCAGGTTCCAGGAGGAATGATCTCCAACCTAGTGTCTCAATTGGAAGAACAAGGGGCCTTAGAACGCATACATGATGTCTTAGAGGAGATCCCGAAGGTCCGCGCAGAATTAGGATTTCCGCCCTTAGTAACCCCTACCAGTCAAATAGTAGGGACACAAGCAGTATTAAATGTCCTTAGTGGGGTAAGATATAAATTAGTGCCAGGTGAAGTCAAAGGCTATGTGCGTGGATTATATGGCAATCCTCCAGCGCCGATTAACACCGAAATTCAACACAAAATTATCGGAGATGAAGAACCCTTGTCTGGTCGTCCGGCAGATAGTTTAGAGCCTGGTATGGTGAAGGCAAAGCTCGACAGCATTGAGTTAGCTCAATCTGCAGAAGATGTCGTGAGTTATGCACTTTTCCCTCAGATAGCTAAGAAGTTTTTTGAAGAGCGAGAGCGTGGAGTTGTATCAAAGTTGGAAACAAAAGTGGTCAAGGAAACACGGACTACTTTGTTATCTAAGGAGGATTCGAAATTGAATTTACAAGAAATCAAAGAATTAATCCAAATTATAGATGAGACAGAAATAAGCGAACTAAATCTTGAAAGCGATGGCGTAAAAATTGCAATTCGCAAAGGACCAGGTATCATTACAAGTGTCCCAGTTACCGCCGTTGCCCGGCAAGAGGTGAGCCCAGTAGTTACCACAAGCGAGCCTGGTCAATCAACTCAAAAGCTTGAGACAGCCATCAAAGCGGCGCCGGAACCTGTGATTAGCGCGAATACCGAAACTATTACATCTCCCATGGTAGGGACCTTCTACAGCTCACAATCCCCTGAAGCGCCTCCCTATGTAAAAGTTGGGCAGCATGTTGAAGTGGGTCAACCTGTTTGTATCGTTGAGGCCATGAAACTTATGAATGAAATTGAGTCCGAGGTTGAAGGGAACGTAGTTCAAATTCTTGTTGAGAACGGTCAGCCTGTAGAATATGGTCAGCCGTTGTTCGTCATTGAAAAATAAGGAGAAGTAAGCATGTTTAAGAAAATCCTGATCGCGAATCGCGGAGAAATTGCTTTGCGCATTATTCGAGCCTGTCGCGAGCTTGATATTGAGACCGTCGCCGTTTTTTCCGAGGGGGATCGGGAAGCGTTGCACGTCAAGGCCGCGGACGAAGCGGTCTGCATTGGCCCTGTGGCAAGTGCTAAGAGTTATCTGAATATCCCTAACATCATCAGCGCTGCAGAATTAACCGGGGCGGATGCAATTCATCCAGGATACGGTTTCCTTTCTGAAAATGCCCGATTCTCAGAGATATGCGAGTCGTGTAATATCACATTTATTGGACCATCCCGTCAAGTTATTGAAACTATGGGAGATAAGGCCATGGCCCGAAAAACAATGATCGAGGGTGGCGTTCCTGTCGTTCCAGGTTCTAAAGATATTATTACAGACGAAAAAAAGGCGGCCATCGTTGCTCAAGAAATTGGATACCCGGTCTTAATCAAAGCTTCAGCAGGAGGCGGAGGAAAGGGGATGCGAGTTGCTCAGAATCCTAAAGAATTGAGCAAATCCATCCAGGCAGCTCAAAACGAGGCCCAGGCTTCCTTTGGAAATTCCGAGGTTTATCTTGAGAAATACGTAGAAGAACCTAGACACATCGAGATTCAGATACTAGGGGATAACTATGGTAATGTGGTTCATTTGGGAGAACGAGATTGTTCTTTACAACGTCGTCATCAAAAGCTTCTGGAAGAATCTCCTTCAAGTGCTTTAACTCCAGAAATGAGAGCAAAAATGGGCTCTGTAGCGGTCCAAGCAGCCAAGTCTGCTAACTATTCAAATGCCGGAACCATCGAGTTTTTGTTAGATCGTCATGGGAACTTTTACTTTATTGAAATGAATACGCGTATACAGGTGGAGCATCCGGTGACAGAAATGGTAACCGGGCTGGACCTAGTCAAAGAGCAAATTCGTTTAGCAGCAGGCGAACCGCTGGGCTATACTCAAGAGGATATTCAACTTCGAGGCTGGGCAATCGAGTGTCGAATTAATGCGGAAAATCCGGATAAAAACTTTATGCCTTCACCGGGGTTAATCAATCTCTACCATGCTCCGGGTGGACCAGGAGTTCGAGTCGATAGCGCAGTCTACCAAGGGTATACGGTTTCCCCATATTATGACTCAATGGTTGGGAAGTTGATTGTTTGGGGAGCCACTAGGCAAGAGGCCATTGCTCGTATGAAGCGTGCGCTAGAGGAATATGTCATTGAAGGAATTCATACGACGATCCCTTTCCACTTGAAAGTTTTGGACAATGCTTTCTACCAACGTGGAGAAGTGTATACGAACTTTATACAGCGCCGTATCCTAGGAGAGTAAATTCGTGGTTCGATGTTTGTCATTCTGAGCGTAGCGAAGAATCTTGCGTGCGAATAATTTTGCCTGCGAAGTACTAGATCCTTCAGTAGTTCCTCCTTCAGGATGACATAGCGCTAGAGTTGCTTTCATAACCGGATCAGAACCACTGACTACGGACCAACTGCGGACCGGAAGCACAAATTATCAATATAGCCTTTGCCAGGCCCGCCTTAATTTGGTATAATATCAACGTCATGTAGATAATGGAAACTTATCATAGATGGAGTGTAACACTCCATCTATAGTTTAGTTGACTTATCTGGTAAAGAGGGATATGTTTACTTAACGTAATATGTGAAGTCCAATATTGGATATTCTAACCAAGAATATCGAATATCGAACTTCGAACTAGGGGGTGAGGGCATGGAAAGTTTAGGAACAGATAATTCCCTGGGCTCTATTCGAATTGCAGATGAAGTGGTGGAAGTTATTGCCGGATTAGCTGCTTCTGAGGTAGAGGGCGTAGTAGGCATGAGTGGAGGTCTGGTAGGGGATCTCGCGAACATGTTAGGGAGAAATAAAAATCTGTCTAAAGGGGTTAAGGTCGAAGTCGGCGAACATGAGGTAGCCGTAGACTTATTTATTGTAGTTGAGTATGGGGTATCGATTCCCGATGTGGCATTTAGTGTGCAAGAAGCAGTCAAAGATGCCATTGAAAGTATGACTGGACTGAAAGTTGTAGAAGCTAATGTTCATGTGCAAGGGGTAAATTTTAAACCATTACCTGAAACCAAAGAGGAAGATTTACGTCTGAAATAAAAAAACTTAAGAAAACCCCCTCTGGAAACACCAGGGGGGGTTTCTGAAAGAAGGGACGACGATGTTGGTCTACACGTTTGGATTCCTTCTGATCCTTGTGGCACTTTGGATATTAGCCATCGCCACAGGATGGGGACTTCCATATTTTTTGATCGCTGATGGGTTAAACTGGTTAAGAGTAAACCCATGGGAAAGTATCGTTGTGGCTGGAGTTTTACTCTTGCTAGGGTTGCTATTGTTCCTGCGACCGCGTGCAAGCACAGACCATTCATTTCGAACGTCCTCCAAAAATGGTGATGTTCGAATTTCTCAGGATGCTTTGCAGGAGATTATTGCTCGCAGTGCAAAATCCTTGCAGGGAGTAGTCCAAGTGAAATCAAGCCTCAGACAGCGTGAAGCTGGACTTGAAATTATTGTAATGTGTCAGTTTGAGCAGGGTGTCCTGATACCTCAAGTATCCGGAGAAATATTAACCAAAGTCAAAGAGGATGTCGAACTCTATACGGGAATTATTGTAGCAGAGGTGAAAGTGCTGGTGCGTAATTTGGAAAAGGTTCGCTCAGTACGCGTCCGATGAGCGGGTTTTGGTCGAAGGTTGGAGCGAAAATTTCGACGTTTTTAGTTTGGGCCTTGGACAGCCATCCTGGTAAGTTCTTGGGAACATCATTAGGATTTTTGTTAGGATTACTACTGGTAACCCTTGGATTTTGGCGAACACTAGTAGTGACCACCTTTTCAGTGCTTGGATTTTTCTTGGGTAAGCGTCAAGATGATTATAAGGATATTTCTACGTGGTTTGAGAAAACTTTTAATAAGTTCTAGCAACTGCTAGCTTAATAAACTATTGTAACTTTAGGGAGGAATTTTCTTGAGTCGAAGACTAGCTCGAGAAACGGCATTACAAGTGCTCTTTCAAAGGGACCTGACAAAAGAACCAGTGATTACAGATAAAGAAGTGCAACGTTGGGCTGAAGAATTTGTTGTGCCCGAACCTAGCAGGGTCTTTGCACAGGAACTTGTCGATGGGACAATAGCCCATCAGGAGGAAATCGATCAAACCATCGCCTCCTATGCTCAAGATTGGACGATCAGCCGTATGGCAAATGTAGATCGAAACGTTATGCGTTTGGCTACCTACGAAATTCTTTTTCGTTCGGATATCCCTGGTCGAGTAAGTCTCAACGAAGCTATTGAATTAGCAAAACGTTTTGGTGGGGAAGAATCTGCAAAGTTTGTTAATGGTATTTTAGATCGGATTGTGGACAATGCCATGAAAGTAGAACAAAAGGGATTTGATTCAAGTAAATCTTAAGAAACTATTTTAAACCTATAATCAAGATAGAAGTTCCAAAATAATCTATTTATTTAGAATAGTCTGACTATTAAAATCCCTATTACAAAAATATTATTGATATTAACTAATAGGAGTTTTTTGTGAAATAATCACTTTACTTGTTTTTTTTAAAATACTATGACAACTATGAAGGATAATTAGTAAAGATATCGAATTAAGTGATAACGAATTAAGTTAAGACCATGAATAATTATTTTGAGGAGGAGACAAATGTACCACGTTGTTAAAAAAAGATTGTTGGCAACCGGTATTGCCTTGCTGGAAGTCAATGCACCGGCCGTGGCCGCGAAAGTGGAGCCAGGGCAATTTGTAATTGTCCGTTTAGACGAGTTAAGTGAGCGTATTCCGTTGACTGTAATGGATTTTGACCGTGAAAAGGGAACTATCACGATTGTTGTACAAGATGTAGGGTATTCTTCAGCCATCATCACCCGTATGAACGAAGGGGATGAATTCCAAGATTTTGTAGGGCCTCTGGGAGTTGCCTCAGAAGTTGAAAATTATGGCACTGTTGTTTGCATTGGGGGAGGTTTAGGTATTGCTCCTGTTCATCCAATTGCTCGAGCTTTGAAAGAGGCCGGAAATCACGTCATATCTGTCTTAGGATCGAGAAGTGCGGATTTATTGATTTTAGAAGATGAAATGCGCGCCGCAAGCAGTGAAGTTGTAATTGCCACCAATGACGGGAGTAAAGGGGTTAAGGGGTTCGTTACGGACGGGCTTGCAGAAGTTTTGGCTCAAGGACATCAGGTTAAGGCGATTTGGGCAATTGGTCCTATGATTATGATGAAAGCCGTTGTAGATTATACCCGTTCCTTAGGTATTAAAACGATTGTAAGCATGAACCCAATCATGGTTGATGGAACAGGAATGTGTGGTGCTTGCCGTATTAGTGTAGGCAATGAAACTAAATTTGCCTGTGTCGATGGACCTGAGTTTGATGGACACCTAGTTGATTTTGATTTAGCTATGAAACGCCTAGCTTTTTATAAGGACGAAGAAAACCAGGCAAAGGCACGCCTAGAATGTGATTGTGGTAAAGAAGGAGGGCATCACTAATGACAGAGAAAGTTGAAAGCACAAAAAAAGTAAAAATCCCTCGTCATGAAATGCCTTGCCAAGAACCTGAGGTAAGAGCACGTAATTTTGAAGAAGTCGCGTTAGGCTACTCAGAAGAAACAGCTATAGAAGAAGCAAAGCGTTGCTTACAATGTAAAAACCCTAAATGTATTGCCGGATGCCCTGTGTCCGTTCTTATACCGGATTTTATTAAAAAGATTGCCGAAGGTGATTTCCAGGAAGCTGGGAATGTACTGAAGATAAAAAATTCCTTGCCAGCGGTTTGTGGTCGAGTCTGCCCGCAAGAAAACCAATGTGAAAGCAAGTGCATCCTAGGGATCAAAGGAGAGTCTGTGGCAATTGGTCGACTAGAACGCTTTGCAGCCGACTTCGGCATGAAAGCTGGTAAATCCGAGTTTGAAAAACCTGAACCAAGCGGTAAACGTGTCGCCATCATCGGAGCTGGCCCTGCTGGATTAGCCTGTGCTGGAGACTTAGCAAAAGCAGGACATGCAGTGACTGTTTTTGAAGCCTTACACGTTGCCGGGGGCGTACTAATGTATGGAATTCCACAATTCCGTTTGCCGAAGGAGATTGTCCAAACAGAAATTGACAACCTCAAGGAAATGGGTGTTGAAATTCTTACGAATCAAGTTGTTGGTAAAATCACTTCTGTGGACGAACTCCTGGAAAATGGATATGACGCAGCATTTATTGGCACAGGCGCCGGACTTCCGTACTTCATGGATATTCCCGGAGAAAACTTAAATGGAGTCTATTCAGCTAATGAGTTTTTAACTCGGACAAATTTGATGAAGGGTTACAAATTCCCTGATTATGCGACACCAGTAAAAGTAGGCAAAAATGTTGCAGTGCTGGGTGCCGGAAACGTTGCTATGGATTCTGCACGTACTGCCTTACGCTTAGGTGCAGAAAATGTTTACATCATCTATCGTCGTTCACGTGATGAGATGCCGGCACGTAAAGAAGAGCTTGAACATGCAGAAGAAGAAGGAATCCAATTCCGTCTGCTAACGAATCCTGTTGCGATCGAAGGGGACGAGCGTGGATGGGTAAAAAGCCTGACCTGCTTGCGTTATGAACTTGGAGAGCCAGACGCTTCTGGACGACGTTCCCCTATTGCCATTAAAGGATCCGAATTTGAAATTCCTATGGACACGGTAGTCGTAGCAATCGGACAGGGTCCAAATCCTCTCGTAACAACATCAACCCCTGGCTTGGAGTTAAATAAGCGAGGGAATATTGTCGCAGACCCAGAAACACTGATGACATCAAAACCAGGCGTTTTCGCAGGTGGAGACATCGTAACAGGTGCTGCAACCGTTATTTTGGCTATGGGCGCTGGCAAAAAGGCTGCCGCTGGTATAGATAATTATCTCAAAGGAAAGTAAGCTCGCTCTAGCAAAGGCTCATTTCAGTGAAATCCGGGCTCTCACTAATAACGTGGGGGTCCTGGAAGTACAAAAATCATAATATTTCGAAAGGGGTGTGTATTTTGGCACAATTACTAGATGGTAAAGCAGTATCTAAAATCCTTAAGGAAGAAATACGCGAGGAGATTGCACAGTGGAAAGAAAAGGGAGTGCAACCTAAACTTGCAGTGATTTTAGTGGGGGATGACCCCGCATCCGTCGTGTATGCACGGTCTAAACAAAAGGTATGTGAGGGCATAGGTATGGCTTTTGAGCTTTTTGAAATGCCCGGTTCTACGCCCGAAGCAGACATTTTAGCAAAGATTGAAAGTCTCAATAATGATCAAAGTATTCATGGTATTATGATTGAACTCCCACTTCCTAAAGGAATTCAGAAGGAAAAGGTAATGGCTGCAGTTCGCCCAGACAAGGACGTCGATGGAGTTCACCCAATTAATCGTGGATATATTCTCAGCGGTGAGGACGGACTATTTCCAGCGACCCCTCAAAGCTGTATTGAGTTACTTCTGCGTTCAGGTGTTGAAATTGCCGGTAAACATGTGGTTATCGTCGGCCGTGGAGAAACCGTTGGCAAACCATTAGTTTTCCTAATTCTCAAGCACAATGCGACTGTAACCATTTGTCACTCAAGAACTCCGGACTTAGGTGCCCACACACGTCAGGCAGATATTTTAATTGCTGCTGTGGGCCGCGCAAAACTGATTAAGAAGGATATGGTCAAAGCCGGGGCTATCGTTGTCGATGCAGGGATTAATGAAATTCCTGGAGGAATTTGCGGAGACGTGGATTTCGAAGCAGTACAAGAAGTGGCCGATCGGATTTCTCCAGTTCCTGGTGGCGTGGGTTCCTTAACCACAGCCCTAATTATGCGTAATGTTCTAAAGGGAATCGTTCTGCAAGGAGGGGCTCGCTAATGGATATGAATAAAATTTGGGAGTGGAGCACGGAAGAATTTTTAACCGTGTCTGCAAGTTCCTCACCAACACCTGGGGGCGGAAGTGTTTCTGCCTATGTCGGAGCACTTGCTGCCTCAATGACTTGTATGGTAGCTAACCTCACCATCGGTAAGGAAAAGTATAAAGAGGTAGAACCTGAAGCGAAAGAGATCTTGGCTGAGGCAGAAACAGTCTTAAACAACCTAAAGACTGGATTGAGTCAAGATATCGCTGAATTCTCCAATTTCATGGATGTCTTAAAATTACCAAAAGGCACTGACGAAGAAAAAGCTGCACGTGCTGCAAAAATGCAAGAAGTCTTGGTTTCCGCTACTGATACACCGCTGGGAATTTCCCAAAATTGTTTTAGAGTTCTGCAATTAGCTCAAAAGCTGGCACCCATCGGAAACAAAGGGGCCATCAGCGATGTCGGGGTTTCCGCTTATTTAGCGGAAAGTGCCCTCAAATCGGCTATGTTGAGCGTTGATATCAACCTTCCAGGGATTAAAGATGAGGCTTATCAAGAGCGTGTTAAGGCTGAACGAGCCAGACTCTTCGAGCAGGCTGCCATCATTTGTGCTGAAACAGTGGCTGTCGTTCAAAGTAGAATGTAATTATCTTGAATGACTAAAGAGGCGAGGATATAATTCCTTGCCTCTTTTTGTTGTGACAGTCATTCTGAGCACAGCGAAGAATCCAGATCCTGTCGTTCCTCCTTCAGGATGACATGAGTATTTCCACCACTCTTTTTTTTATGTTATGATAGGTTTGAGGTGAAGGTTGTGCCGAAAATATGGACAGTTTCTGAGTTAGTGGGCCGAATTGGGCAAGCCCTGCAGGAACGTACAGAGTTGCAAAACTGTTGGATCAGTGGTGAACTTTCGAACTTTAAAAATCATCGAGCTTCAGGACACTGGTATTTCACCCTTAAGGATGAGTCTTCCAGCCTTAAAGGGGTTATGTTTAAAAGTCGGTCAGAACGTGTACGTTTCGTCCCAACCGATGGTTTAAAAGTTTTGATACGTGGAAATATTCGTATGTATGAGCGGGATGGAACGATTCAGCTATACGGAGAAGAGATGGAACCCAGTGGTCTAGGTCAACTTTATTTGGCCTTTGAACAGCTGAAAAAGAAACTTGCCGAGGAAGGCTTGTTCGATCCGACACGAAAAAAAAGTATACCAAAATTACCACGGAGAATTGGAATTGTAACCAGCCCAACGGGTGCAGCGATCCGAGATATTCTCAATATTATCGAACGCCGGCATCCGGGAATGTCGTGGATCTTGGCACCTGCAGCAGTCCAAGGAGAAGCAGCGCCCCGTGAAGTAGCTCAAGCTATTGCTCGACTTAATCGCCATGGGAACGTGGATGTCATCATTGTTGGTCGTGGTGGAGGTTCTTTGGAAGAACTGTGGGCCTTTAATACGGATATCGTCGCTCGTGCTATTGCGGCATCCGTGATACCGATTATTTCAGCCGTGGGTCATGAAACAGATGTGACGATCTCAGACTATGTGGCAGACTTACGAGCACCGACCCCTTCAGCTGCCGCTGAATTGGCGGTACCGATACTATTAGATCTACAATACCATGTAACTCAACTGAGTGTTCAGCTTCAGAGTGCCATGAGAGAACTCATCCAGCGTAAACGCCTGTATCTTGAAGGAATTGCCAACAAAGGACCGCTCAAAGACCCTTTCTGGCGTATTGATCAGAATCGACAACGCCTTGATTCCCTGCAAATGCGCCTTCAGGAGGGTATGACTAGATTTGTAATCGATAAAAATGGTATACTAAATCTATTGGCTGCTAAGCTCGATTTGTTGAGCCCATTGGCCATTTTAGGAAGAGGATACTCGCTGACTTACAACGCAGAAGGACAGCTTATACGCTCTGCAAGCCAAGCAGAGCGTGGTGATCAAGTCCGGATTCGTTTAGGAGAAGGAAGTTTACAATGCCAAGTGTTGGAGAAGGAGATTTGATCTATGAGTACAGATCGATGGACTGAGAACCTTTTTGACCTAGAGCAAGATGAAATAAATAAAAACACTACGGAAGCACCGAAATCCCTGGAGACGGGGCTTCAAGATTTGGAAACCATCGTCAAAGCACTTGAGCAAAAAGATCTTCCCTTAGACAAAGCCTTAAACCTATTTAAAGAAGGGGTCGGTCTTGTTCAGTATTGTTCTAAGGTTTTGGATCAAGCTGAAAAACAAATGGAAATTTTGCTTGAAGCTCCGGATGGACAGTTGCAAATCAAGCCTGCTAGTTTTAATGTGGAAGGGTGAACGTAAATCGTGTTTAAGGAAACCTTTCAACGCTATCTTACGATGATTGACGAAACTCTTACCCAATTACCTTGGGATAAGAATAGTCTGTATGAGAGTATGCATTATTCCCTCATTGGAGGAGGGAAACGAATTAGACCAGTGTTAGCTTTAGCCTCAGCAGAAGCAGTGGGTGGAAATCCGAAAAACATTCTACGTGCTGCGGTGGCTCTAGAACTTATTCATACATATTCCTTAATACATGATGATTTACCAGCGATGGATAATGACGACTATAGACGGGGAAGATTATCCAATCATAAGGTTTTCGGGGAAGCCCAGGCAATCTTAGCTGGAGATGCTCTGTTGACCTATGCCTTTGAATTGCTCGCTGATTCAGAGCTCGGACAGCCTGAGCGACAGCTGCGCATTATACGTGAGGTGGCTGTAGCTGCTGGAAAAGACGGGATGGTTGGAGGTCAGGTTGCTGATGTAGCAGCAGAGGGAAAAAGCCTTACTCTAAACGAAATAGAAGAGATTCATAAAGCTAAAACAGGGGCCTTATTGACAGTTTCAGCTCGCTTGGGGGGAATCTTAGCAGGGGGCACAGAGGAACAGATTGGAGCTTTGACTGAATATGCCCAAGCCTTAGGTTTGGCCTTCCAGATTAAAGATGATATTTTAGATATCGTCGGGGATAGTGAAACTCTCGGAAAACCTACTGGAAGCGACCTTCGACAAGGTAAGTCCACTTACGTCTCTTTACTAGGATTGGAGGGCGCAGGCCAACAATTGCATGCCCAAACTCTGAAAGCACTATCTGCCTTGAAGCCATTTGCGGAACGGGCAATCTTTCTTAATGAGCTGGCACACTATATTGAAGAACGTAAACATTAAATGAGGTTGTTATTATGACAATAGTCCCAGGGATTTTCAATAATGCAATCCTGATCTCGGCAGTGACTGCTTGGTTTATAGCTCAGTTACTAAAGGCTGTCATAAATATAATTTTATCAAAAAACTTAAGCTTTAGTATGATTGTTAGCTCAGGTGGTTTTCCCAGTTCCCATTCTGCCACGGTTAGTGCTTTAGCCTTAGGAATTGGGAAATACTATGGATGGGATTCGCCAATCTTTGCAGTCGCAGCTGTTTTTGGGATGATTGTCCTGTACGATGCTGCCGGGGTACGGCGGGCTGCCGGGAAGCAAGCAGAGGTTCTTAATCGGTTAGTTGAGCGATTATACCATGGCCCTGATCTTACTCAAGAACAATTGAAAGAGCTCATTGGACATACCCCTTTAGAGGTCTTTGGGGGTGTGATGGTTGGAATTATTGTGGGACTGCTAATTTAGATAAACAGTCCTGTAAAAAATAAATGACCTAATTACGAGGGGGCATAAAGGATGGGACTACTCGAAAAGATTCACGAACCGAGGGACTTGCGCGCGCTAGATCTACCTGAACTTAAAACCTTGGCACAGGAGATTCGGCAGGAAATGATTGAAGTGGTCTCCAAAAATGGAGGGCATTTAGCGCCTAATTTAGGAGTCGTGGAACTTACCTTGGCGTTACACCGAATATTTGATAGCCCTCACGACAAGATCGTCTGGGATGTCGGTCATCAGACCTATGTACATAAGCTTTTAACCGGACGATTGAAACAGTTTAAAACCATTCGCCAATATAAGGGGTTGTCTGGCTTTCCCAAACGGGGAGAGAGCGCTCATGACAGTTTTGAAACAGGTCATTCCAGTACTTCGATTTCAGCAGCGGTGGGCTTTGCTATGGCACGAGATGTCCTTAAAGAGAACCACCATGTTGTGGCTGTCATTGGAGATGGAGCGATGACCGGCGGAATGGCCTATGAAGCCTTAAACCATGCGGGTCATAGCGAAACAAAAGTTATCGTAATTTTAAACGACAATGAAATGTCCATTTCCCCCAATGTGGGAGCCATGTCGACATATCTAAATAGACTCAGAACAGATCCAATGTACGACAAACGCAAAGAGGATCTGGAGTACTTATTAAAACGAATACCTGGAATTGGCAACCAAGTGGCAAAATTAGCGGCCAAAGCCAAGGACAGCTTAAAATACTTGCTGGTGCCGGGACTTCTTTTTGAAGAATTAGGCTTCACCTATTTGGGACCCATCGATGGACATGATCAAGCCTTAGTCGAACAAGTATTAGACCAGGCCAAAAACAAAAAATGCCCTGTCCTTGTTCATGTCGTGACCTGCAAAGGAAAAGGGTACAAACCTGCGGAGGAAAATCCAGATGTTTTTCATGGGATAGGTCCCTTTGACCCCGTTACCGGAAAAGTGGCAAAGAAATCATCCCCGCCAACTTATACGGCAGTTTTTGGGGAGACCCTCTGCAAGCTTGCCCAGGATGACCCAAAGATCGTAGCTATTACTGCAGCGATGCCCAGCGGGACAGGTCTTAATAAATTTGCAGATGAATTCCCAGACCGCTTTTTTGATGTTGGAATTGCTGAGCAACATGCTGTAACATTTGCTGCGGGATTAGCCTTCGGGGGATTAAAACCGGTTGTCCCGATCTATTCTACCTTTTATCAGAGAGCTTATGATCAAGTTTTGCATGATGTTTGTTTACAGCAAGCTAATGTTGTTTTAGCCATCGACCGTGCAGGAGTGGTCGGGGATGATGGACCAACTCATCATGGGGTATTTGATATTTCCTTCTTTAGAATAATTCCCAACTTAGTTCTTATGGCTCCTAAAGACGAAAACGAGTTGCGTCATATGCTTTATACAGCGTTAAAACATAATGGACCTATAGCCTTGCGTTATCCGAGATCCGCAGGTCAGGGTTTAACATCAGAGGAGACATTAACTGAAATCCCTATCGGCAAAGCAGAAGTCCTGCGAGATGGTCGGGATGTCACCTTGATTGGAATCGGCCCTATGGTACGCACTTGCCTTCTTGCGGCTCAAGAATTGCGTCATCTAGGCATTGATGCAGCGGTCATCAACTTACGATATATTTCTCCCCTGGACCGTAACACATTGTCACACTATGCTAAGCTCACAACAAAGATAATCACAATAGAAGACCATTCTCTAAAAGGAGGTATGGGAAGCGCAATTTTAGAGTTCCTTGAGGAAGAAGGAATCAATGGGGTGGCTGTTGAACGTTTGGGATATCCAGGTTTTGTGGATCAAGGACCTATTCCCCAACTCTTAACGACCCATGGACTATCAGTTAAAGGAATAGTGCAGGCAGCTGAACGATTAAGATTGTTTCCCCGTGCCGCGCAATCCTAGGATGGTTTTGCTCATGGACAAAAGGATGGGATACAATGGCTAAAGGGAAAGAACGAATTGATGTTTTAATCGTTAAGAATGGATTGGCCGCCAGTCGGGAAAAAGCTAAAGCAATGGTGATGTCAGGGATTGTGTTTGTCGGTGGGCAACGAGTGGATAAACCAGGAGTAGAATTACCGCTAGAGACATTGATTGAATTAAAAGGAGACATTCTACCCTTTGTTTCCCGCGGCGGGTTAAAGTTAGCTAAAGCCTTAGAAGCCTTTCCAATTTCGTTTAAGGATCAAGTTGTCGTCGATATAGGTGCTTCAACCGGTGGCTTTACAGATTGTGCGTTGCAAAATGGAGCAAAACGGGTTTATGCCGTTGATGTAGGGTATGGGCAGTTAGATTGGAAACTTCGGACAGATCCGCGGGTCATTTCCATGGAACGAGTTAATGCCCGTTATCTTACCAAAGATACTCTGCCAGAGAAGGTAGATTGGGTGGTATCAGACGTAGCATTTATTTCAATTACCAAGATTTTTTCGGCCATGATTGCCATTCTTAAAGAGGAAGGACAAGTATTATCTCTGATCAAGCCCCAATTTGAGGCTGGGCGAGAGCATGTTGGTAAAAAAGGAGTCGTTAAAGATAGTAACATACATAAACAGGTTCTGGAAACTGTCCTTGGTCAAGCAGAAGGTATAGGATTTAAAGTCTTAGGGTTAGACTATTCACCGATTCGTGGCCCAGAAGGAAATATTGAATATTTAGCCTGGTTAGGGTTACAATCTATATCGGGAATAGATTGGCATTCAGAGCTGGAACACATCGTTCACAATGCTCAGAAAGAGACGGAATAAGGAATGGAAAGAATCGTTGGTTTATGGCGTAATATGACTAAACCGGAAGCCTTGGCCTTGGCTCCCCAGATAGAGGATTGGTTTCAAGCTCGTGGTTGGACCGTTTTAACTGAATGGGAAGACATCACCCGGTCCAAGCCTGACTTTCTAATATCCTTAGGAGGAGATGGTACTCTTCTTCAGGCAGCTCGAGAAGCTTCCTCCTATAAAATCCCAGTATTAGGGGTTAATTTTGGACGTTTAGGGTTCCTATGTGAAATAGAACGGGAAGAAGTCTTTAGAGCCTTAGAGCAGATTCTGCGCGAAGATTTTGAGATTCAAGAACGTTTAATGTTAAGTGCGGTTATAAAGCAGGACGGTCAGGACAATATTTCTCAATTGGTCTTAAATGATGTTGTTTTTTCCAGAGAAGGCAGAGAAGGATTAATTACCCTTCAGGCGAACCTTTCTGGAGAACCCACGGTTAGTTATCCGGCAGATGGTTTGATTGTGTCCACTCCGACAGGTTCTACAGCTTATTCCCTTTCTGCTGGTGGGCCGATCATTAGTCCTAATGTCCAAGCGATTTTACTAACTCCTTTAGCAGCACACTCTTTGTCTGCGCGTCCCATGCTTGTCTCAGATGAGGAAGAAATTCAAATTCTATTAGCAAACGGGGAAAAATGCATGGTAACTTTCGATGGACGTCAAAGTATCGTGCTTCATGCTGGACAGACCGTAATTATTAAAACTGCTCCCATCAAAGCATTGCTAATACGTTTAGGTGCTCGTAGTTTTCCCCAGGTGGTGCGAGAAAAGTTAAGAGATCGTTGGCACGAATAAACGCGAGGCACGATGTGCGATGCTCGAGGCACGAATTAAGGATGGTAATGCCACGAGGTTCGGGCTTCGTGCCTCGAACCTCGTGCATCGCGAAAGGAGGCTTGGTATGAAAGCACGTCGCCAAATGAAGGTACAGGAAATTATCACGAAGGAAATTATTCATACCCAGGAGGATCTTGCAGAAAGACTGCGTTTAGCTGGTTATGATGTTACACAAGCAACCGTTTCTAGGGACATTAAGGAATTGGGCCTGATCAAGGTTCCCAGTGCAGATGATGAATATCGCTATGCTGTTCCGACAGAGGCTCATCCAATCAACTTGCAGGATCGCTTAAAGCGTTTGTTGAGAGAAACGGTCGTTTCCATCAATGACACAGAAAGTCTGATTGTCATTCGTACTATACCAGGAAATGCACATGCCTTAGCTGCTGTGATGGATAATAGCAATTGGGAAGAGGTCATTGGTACAGTAGCTGGAGATGATACGATTCTCTTGGTTATTAAGCCAAAGGAAGCCGTTCAGACGGTCTTAGAACGGATCAGCACCTTGCTTTGATAGGAGGGTAGGTTATGTTATGTTAGCAGAGCTACACGTAGAGAATTTTGGGCTTATGGAGACAGTACGTCTGAATTTAGGGTATGGTTTAACTGTATATACAGGAGAAACTGGTGCCGGAAAATCCATGCTGATTGACTCCCTTGGGGTTCTCTTAGGTGGACGAGCCAGCACAGATCTTATCCGGCATGGTGAAACCCGGGCGCGGATTGAAGGCGTCTTTGAAGATTTACCAGCAGAATGCTTACTTCGACTTAAAGAGGCTGGATATCCGGCTGAAGAGGGCCAATTGTTTCTTTTTCGGGAAATCAACGCCACTGGAAAAAATATTTGCCGTGTTCAAGGTCGATCCATTCCTTTAACCCTCTATCGATCCCTTTGTGTAGGTCTTGTCGACATCCACGGACAAATAGAACATCTATCTCTCTTTAGCCCTGAAACACACCAAGATCTCTTGGATGCCTTAGGGGGACTCCATGAGGAAGTTCAATCTGTAAACCAAGCAGCCAAAGCATACCAACGGGTTATCCGCAGAGAAAAAGAGCTGTCTGTTTCAGAAGAAGAACGTCAGAAGCGTGAAGAGTTCCTTCGTTATCAAATCGAGGAAATCGACCGGGTTAACCCCATTCCAGGTGAAGAAGAAGACCTGATTCAGGAAAAAAAACGATTAAGCAATGCTGCACGTATTACGAGTTTAGTTTCTGAAGCTTATGGAGCACTTTACGAAGGCTCGTCAGGCAAACTTGCAGCCTTTGATATGTTGGGTCAAACCCGTAAAGCTCTTCAAGAACTTGAACGTTTAGATGACGAATTTACGATTTACGAGCAAATTGAGTCTATTTATTATGCCGCAGAAGACTTGGCTGAACAAATAAGAACCTATCGTGACAATTTTGAATTTGAACCAGGGCGGCTTGAACAGATTGAAGAACGACTTATTCTCCTGAAAAAACTACATAGATATGGGGCGAATATCCAAGATATTTTAGAAAAACGAGAAACCATGTATCAAGAGCTGGAGCAAATCACTCATGTTCAGGAGCAGTTCGAAACCATTCATAACGAAAAGCAGACAGCACGCCAAGCCTATGAAATCCTAGCAGAGCGGTTAAGCTCTAAACGGCAAAAAATTGCAAGGAAAATAGAAAATGGCCTCTCGGTTGAACTAGCAGATTTGGGCCTGGAAAAAAGCCGATTCGAAGTTCGGTTTATGCCAAATGAGGACCCCGCAATCGGTGGCGCAGAAACAGCAGAGTTTTATTTCTCAGCCAATTTCGGAGAGCCTCCCAAACCTCTGGCAAAAGTGGCCTCTGGAGGAGAAATGTCACGCTTGATGTTGGCTTTAAAGAGCCTCCTAGCTAAGGTCGAGTCAGTTGGTACGTTTATCTTTGATGAGGTAGACAGCGGAGTGGGAGGCAGAACCATACATCGAGTTGGTGAAAAGTTGGCCAAAATCGCCCAAGATAAACAGGTTTTTTGTATTACCCATGCAGCGCAGGTCGCTGCCTTTGCAGACGCTCACTATGGTATTATAAAAGAGGTAAACGGTGATAGGACTCGAACAATAGTGGACTCACTATCAGAGTCTCAGCGTATTGAAGAACTCGCACGAATGCTTGGGGGTGGAGAAATAGAGATAACCCGTAAACATGCCCAGGAATTATGGCAGCGATCAAGGCGAGGCACGAGGCACGATGCGCGATGCTCGAATCGTACTGTATAGTTACAGGTTAAATAATTAAAAAATAATAACCCATAATTGGATTTTGTTTTTAGATTGCGTAAATTAATTTATGCAGTCTTTTTATTTTGCCTAATTTGCCATTGATTTAGGAATCTGGAACACTTTTGGCAGGATGAAACATTAGCGATTTGGATAATTTAAGATTAGTGTTTTACAATTAAACGTTCACTTCACTTATTATGTACCGCTCTTAATAGAGGAAAAAGGGGAGATTAAATGGGGAGAAAAGAGTGGAGGATGATAAGAGAGTGAAAAAAAGAAGCATTCTATTATTAATCAGTCTCTTGTTCTGTACCTTCCTTCAACTGTTAGTTGAATTACCTCAGATTCATCAAACTCAAGTTAGTCAAATGGAACCTAACCTAAAAGGCATTTGGTCCAGTATCATTAAAGTCGAAAAAATTTCATCAAGTCCGACTGTCTCTGTATCTTCCGGAATGTCTGCGACCCAAATTTCAGAAAGATTAGAAGTCTCCTACAAACTTTTTGGGATTTTTCCTTTAAGATCTGCTGAAGTTGAAGTGATGAATCCCATGAAGTTAATACCTGGTGGCCAATCTATCGGTGTAACCTTACAGACAAAAGGTGTAATGGTCGTTGGACAAGCTCCTGTTGTAGACAAGAATGGTAAGGATAGCTTTCCCGCAAAAGAGGCTGGCATTCAGGTAGGAGATATCCTATTAAAAATTGAAAATCAGGAAGTTAAAACGGATCAAGAAGTATCCAACGCAATAAATTTAGCCGGAAAACAAAAAGGAAGTGCTAATGTACTATTCAAGCACGAGGATCAGATTGTCGAGAAAACAGTCCATCCAATTTTTTGCGTTGAAACCGGAAGATATCGCATCGGTTTATTTGTCCGCGATGAAGCTGCAGGTGTTGGTACCCTCTCATTCTTAGATCCAGTTTCTAAACTATATGGAGCCCTGGGGCACGTGATTACAGATGCTGATACCAATCAAAAAATTGAAGTCTATAATGGTAAAATCATAGGATCAACAATCTACGCTATTGAAAAAGGCAAACGTGGACATCCGGGCGAAAAAATTGGTTCGTTCATTCCCAACTCTGCTTTTAGCGGAACGATTGAACGAAACACAATGACAGGAATTTTTGGTAGGATGAGTGGACAAATCGAGAATCCATATTTCAAAGAAGCAATACCCGTTGGATGGGAATCCGATATCAAAGTAGGTCCGGCCAAGATTTATACGGTAATACAAGGAGAAAAGATTGAGGAGTTTGATGTTAATATTGATCGTGTTATGCATAATCGAACAGACAGTAAAAATATGATTGTGCGAGTCACCGATCCAAGACTGCTTGAAGTAACCGGTGGGATCATCCAAGGAATGAGTGGAAGTCCGATAGTTCAAAATGGAAAGCTAATTGGAGCCGTGACTCATGTTTTTGTAAATGATTCCCAGAGGGGCTACGGAGTGTTTATCCAAAATATGCTAAATGATAGCAACCAGCTGACTAAAAAAGAAGCTGCTTAAGGTGAAATAATAAAAATCAAAGAATAGAGTAGCCTTTTATGGCTGCTCTTTCTTTTGAAATAAAAAGTACAAATTTCCATGGATAAAAGAAGGAGTATTTAAACAATTGTCGAAAAGAATAAAGTGAAAGCGGTAGAAATGAGGGGGATCCTGGGAAATGCAAAGGCCTATACGAGTCTTATTAGCAGATGACAACAGAGAATTTGTCGAGGTTGTCAAAGAGTATATTGAGCGGCAGGAGGATATGAGCCTTGTTGGGGTAGCATATCATGGAAATGAGGCCCTGGAATTAATATCTCGGGAGGAACCTCATGTTGTACTTTTAGATATTATTATGCCTCATCTTGATGGTTTAGGAGTACTTGAAAAATTACAAAATGCGCCTCTTAGACCGAAAATTATTATATTAACAGCCTTTGGTCAGGAATCAATGACCCAACGTGCTGTAAGTCTTGGTGCAAATTACTATATCTTAAAACCTTTCGATCTTGATATCTTAGGTAAACGAATTCGCCAATTACAAGATGATTTTTCCAATAACTTAAACATTGCTGCAAACGTTAATCCCGTATCCAATAGAAATAATAATTCAAACACAACTACAACCATGAATCCTAATCCGAATCCGATTCCAAGTATGAATTCCCAGTTTTCCACTGGGGTTTTACCATCAAACTCTAAAAACCTTGAGGTAGAAGTCACAAGAATGATTCATCAAATGGGAGTACCCGCTCATGTTAAAGGTTACCAGTATTTACGTGATGCTATCGTAAACGTAGTAACCGATGTATCACTGCTCGGAGCAGTTACCAAAGAACTGTATCCAATGATTGCATCTAAATATCAAACCACTCCAAGTCGTGTAGAGCGCGCCATCCGTCATGCTATTGAACTAGCTTGGGACCGCGGCAATGTAGACTTCATGAATCGGTTCTTTGGCTATACAATTAATGTAGATCGTGGAAAGCCCACCAATTCAGAATTCGTAGCAATGGTAGCTGATAAACTGCGTATGTCCATTATGTACTAAACATTGAAAAAAACTTTCTGTCCGCAAACATCTCTGTGTTGAAAAACTTGGAGGTGTTTTATTATGGATGGCACCTTAATGTTTGTTCTGTCTATAAGTTTGGCAAATTTACCAATTGAATAATAGTTCAAATCAATGCACCGCTATTGGTGATTATACACTTATTAGCATATATATTAACAATAGATTTTTGTAAACCTTTATATAGTTCCGGGTACAGTATTAAACCTCCATTTGTCGATACAAATGGAGGTTCTTTTAAGCAGGTACATTGGTCTTTAGCGAGGGTCGATTGCCTATTGGGATAAGCATTCTTCTTTTATTCCCATATGATCATGCAACACTGTGATGAAAGTTTTCGTCATGACCTTAGACCCTATTGTCAGAAAGCTTTCCAAACCATACTGCTACCCAAGTTAACACAATTCCATAAGTGATATGCTTTATAAAGGATATCTCTGCATGAAGTATTGAGCCAAAGGGATAAACTGAACTTAGCAGTTTACTAAGTACAATATATAAAAGTACCCAACAGACCAACCCAATCATAGCACCCTTAAAGAGATAATAATCATGTCCCCAATGCTGGAGTATCAATACGGAAATGATTCCAACAACAATACTCACAATGAGGTCAATCTGAAAGCCAAGGAGACTTGGCCAAAAACCACCACTCATCATTTCATTGGGTGTCAATAAAAGACCTCCTGCAATTCGAACGCAGTTTATGTATGTTGGTAAAAAGAACGTTATTATAATAAACCCAATAGCATCCTGAATAACTTTGGCAATAGTACCCGCAACTGCTCCTATAAGCAGAGTATCTTTTTTAAACCGCTCATTCAACTCGTTCACCTCCAGTGCTTAGTTTATCCATTCTGAAAAGCAATAATCGACAGGACTCATGATTGAATCAAAAATATCCCCAAACCTAAAGTTTCTAAGATGTTTCATAATTAGCAGATATTGCCCTAACAAAATCAATGTTAACCATTGAGATTCGTCTCATGAAGGTTCAAATGGTAAAATAGTTATATGATGTTCATTAAAACGTATTACTAGCATGTTTTGTACTGATGGGAGAGTGGAATATGGAGGAATTTGACGAGCTAAGGGCCAAAGTAAACACGTTGCAAGAAGTTCGCATTCTACTTTCTGCAATTATTGATTCCACTCAGGATGCGATTTCAGTGGTGGACGAAAACGGACTCGGATTATTAATAAACCCGGCTTACACGCGAATGACAGGCCTTACGGCGAATGATGTCATCGGTAAACCTCCTACCGTTGACATTGCAGAAGGGGAAAGTATGCATATGCAGGTCCTAAAGACCCGTCTTCCTGTTAAAGGAGTCCTTATGAAAGTTGGACCTAAGCGTAAAGAAGTAATTGTCAACGTTGCTCCAATCATTGTTTCTGGGCAGTTGCGGGGAAGCGTAGGGGTGCTTCACGATATCTCTGAGATTCATAAACTCTCGGAGGAGTTAGAAAGTGCTAAACGTTTGATTCGTCATTTGGAAGCAAAGTATACTTTTAGGGATATTATCGGTGAAAGCGAAGCGATTATGGCAGCGATTGAACAAGCGAGACGTGCAGCGGTGACACCGGCTACTGTCCTATTGCGTGGAGAGAGTGGGACAGGTAAAGAACTTTTTGCTCATGCTATTCACCGTTCGAGTGAACGACAAAAAGGACAGTTTATTCGAGTGAATTGTTCAGCCTTAGCGGAGGGACTTCTGGAGAGTGAACTATTTGGCTATGTTGAAGGAGCATTTACAGGCGCCAAACGTGGTGGTAAAGCAGGCCTTTTTGAAGAGGCCAATGGGGGAACGATTTTTCTTGACGAAATTGGAGAAATCAGTCTGAACCTTCAAGCAAAACTTTTGCGCGTACTACAAGAACGTGAAATTGTAAAAGTCGGAGATAATCGTGCCCTTAATATAGACGTGCGGGTTATTACGGCTACAAATGCAAACTTAGAAGCGGAATTGCGTGCCGGTAGATTTCGTGAGGATTTGTATTATCGGTTAAATGTAATCCCAGTTATTATCCCCCCCTTGAGGCAGCGTTGTGAAGATATTCCCTTACTTATTCAACATCTTATTGGGAGTTTTAATCAAGACTATGGCCGTTGTGTAGAGAGAATTAGTAATGAGGCTTTACAAATCTTGATGGGATATCATTGGCCGGGCAATGTTCGAGAATTAGAAAACATTATAGGAAGAGCTATAATAAACATGCGGATCGGAGAAACGGTTGTAGAATTGCACCATCTTCCGATTTTGGCTAACCCCAATGCTAATCCAGAGCTAGCTTTCGTCAACCCACAGCAGCCTTCATTGACGAGGGAAGATGAGGGATTCGAGGGTCTGTATAAACAGTGGGAACGCTCCATCCTTTTAGCTACACTCCAAAAAAATGGGGGCAATAAAACAAAGTCAGCTCAGGATCTAAAAATGTCCATACGGAATTTCTACTACAAACTTAAGCGACACGCCCTCGTCTAGAGGAATATCAAAAGAGGACTTTTTAATTGTTCATGGTATGCAATCTAGCGTGCAATTTCTTGCATGCAGTTTATTGCCTACCATGAATTTTTTTGCATTAAAGACAAGTCGGCAAAACGTTGAACTCCCTAATGCCCAGTGTTTTTATACTATTGTCCTGGGGAGCGGAGTCCTGATTATTTCAGAAAATTCTAAAATAATTCCAGATTGGGGATAAAATTTAGATTTATGTACGTCGATGGCATTTATATTGCATTCAATAAGTGTAGGTAATATAAGAACTGTAGCTTATTCCGAGACAGGAGGAGCGTCTATGCGTAAGGTTGAGTTCGATGAAGAGCGCTGTAAAGGATGTGAGCTTTGTGTAGAGGCTTGCCCAAAACATATTATTCTAATGGCTGATCACTTGAATGCTATGGGCTTTCATCCTGCGACAGTAGTGAAGGAAGAAGCGTGCATTTCCTGCGGTTTTTGTGCTAGGATGTGTCCGGATGTTGCAATTACAGTGCGAAAGGAGGAAAAATCTCATGGCGAAGGTCCTTATGAAGGGTAATGAGGCTTTAGCAGAAGCGGCGATTCGCGCTGGTTGTCGTTATTTTTTCGGGTATCCTATTACTCCACAAAATGAAATTCCCGAGTATTTGGCTAAACGTCTTCCGGAAGTCGGAGGGGTATTTGTTCAAGCTGAATCTGAGATCGCGGCGATTAATATGGTCTATGGGGCGGCGGGTGCTGGAGCACGTGTGATGACCTCCTCATCAGGTCCGGGTATTAGCCTCAAACAGGAGGGAATCACCTATATCGCGGGTGCGGAGCTCCCCTGTGTCATTGTGAATATTCAACGAGGAGGGCCCGGGCTTGGCGGCATTCAGCCTGCCCAATCTGATTATTTCCAGGCAGTCAAAGGTGGAGGACATGGGGATTATAAACTGCTTGTGCTTGCTCCGGCTACCGTTCAAGAAATGTTTGATTTGATGGGGAAAGCTTTTGACTTAGCAGATGAGTACCGCAATCCCGTCATGATTTTGGGAGATGGTATTCTCGGACAAATGATGGAACCCGTTGAATTCACTGAACAAAATCATACTCAAAGAATGGAGAAGCCGTGGGCAACGACTGGTGCCAAGGGGCGAAGCCCTAATGTAATTACTTCGTTATTTCTTGATCCCGTAGAACTTGAAAAGCACAACCTTCATCTTCAAACTAAGTATGACAGAATGTCCCAAGAAACGCTCTGGGAAAACTATAAAACAAAGGACGCAGAACTGGTTTTGGTTGGGTACGGTACGTCAGCCAGGATAGCAAAAGCTGCAGTAGATCAAGCAAGAGAACAAGGAATTAAGGCTGGGTTATTCCGACCCATCTCCTTATTTCCATTTCCGAAAAACGCTTTACAGGAAGCTTGTAAGCAAGCAAATCATGTTCTCACCGTTGAGATGAGCATGGGACAACTTGTAGAAGATGTTCGTTATAATCTAGAATTCAAGGTTCCGGTCCACCTATATGGGCGTGTTGGAGGCATGGTTCCTACTACCCGCTCAGTTCTTGAAGAGGTTAAACGTTGGGTTAATAGCGGAGAGGGAGGTGGAAACCTATGAGGCCTGTCTTCCATCGACCGGAAGCACTAACTGCGGTCAAAACCCACTATTGTCCCGGTTGTACCCACGGAATTATTCATCGCCTAATTGCTGAAGTAATTGACGAACTGGGAGTTAGAGAAGAGACCATTGGCGTATCTCCGGTGGGATGTTCAGTCTTAGCCTATAGTTACTTCAATCTCGATATGCAACAAGCCGCACATGGCAGAGCACCAGCTGTTGCCACGGGAATTAAACGAGTACATCCCCAAAAGGTAGTGTTTACCTATCAGGGGGATGGAGATCTGGCCGCTATTGGAACGGCTGAAATTGTGCATGCCGCTGCCCGCAGTGAGAAAATCACGACGATTTTTGTCAATAATGCCATTTATGGTATGACAGGAGGACAAATGGCCCCTACAACTCTTCTCCGCCAAAAGAGCATGACGTCTCCCAAAGGGAGAGAGGCCGCTCCTCAAGGATATCCCATTAGAGTATCTGAAATGCTCGCCACTCTAGACGGTGCAGCTTATATTGCACGAGTGTCAGTGCACAATCCCCAGGAAGTGTCCAAAGCTAAAAAAGCTATTAAGACTGCCTTTGAATATCAGATGGCAGGTATCGGGTTTGCCTTAGTTGAAGTCCTATCCACCTGTCCTACGAATTGGGGGTGCACCCCCACAGAATCATTAAAGTGGTTAGTTGAAAATATGCTTCCTGTTTATCCCCTCGGTGTCAAAAAAATGCAAAGAGAGGTGTCGATCTAATGTCGCAAGAAATTATCTTGGCTGGCTTTGGAGGACAAGGGGTTATGTCTATGGGACAGCTGCTGGCTTATGCGGGCCTAGTAGAAGGGAAACAGGTCAGTTGGATTCCTTCCTATGGTCCGGAAATGCGTGGCGGAACAGCTAACTGTTCTGTCACAATATCAGATGAAGAGGTAAGTTCTCCCATCATAGCCGAACCAGATACGCTTATTGTGCTGAATCGCCCCTCCCTAGAGAAGTTTGAGCAGGATGTTAAACCAGGAGGACGATTACTCATTAACTCGTCACTGATTGATATAGAGCCTCAACGCCAGGATCTTCAAGTATTAAAAATACCAGTGAACGAGCTTGCTCAAGAAAAGTTAGGGAATACACGAGTTTCTAATATGATTATTCTCGGCGCTTTTATTGAGTTAACTCGCTCGGTAACCCTAGAATCCGTCCTCGGGGCCTTAAAGAAAGTTCTGCCGGAGTACCGCCATAACCTTATTCCCCTGAACCGTCGGGCCCTGGAGACCGGGATGAAGGTAGCAAAAACAGAAATCCTCCATCTTAGATCTTGTGGTTGATCGAGGATTGTAAGCAGTTGGTTGTTTTCACAACCAACTGTATTTTTATTTCAGTCACGTTTCTTGGCATTATGGGCAGAACATAGGGTAAAATAAGTATAGGAGTATGGTTAAGGAAAGAGGGAACTTGATTGGAAAAACAAAACAGACAAGAAGAACGCCTCGAAGGAGAAGTGCTTTTTGAGGGAAGAATGCTCCGCTTGGACCGGGATACGGTCCGTTTACCTAATGGACTTCAAACATCCCGCGAAGTTGTTAGGCATCCGGGAGCGGTAGGGATTGTTGCTATACAGGACCAAGAATTACTTCTAGTTCGCCAATACCGATATGCTATTGCTCAGGAAACCTTAGAAATCCCTGCCGGGAAACTTGATCCCAAGGAACCGCCCCTTGAATGCGCTGTCCGAGAACTTCGCGAAGAAACCGGCTATCGGGGCACTATGGAACATATCAGTACCTTTTATACCACACCTGGTTTTACGGATGAGGTGATGCATCTTTTTCTAGCTCGGGATTTGGTCTGGGATCCTCTCACCCCGGATGATGACGAATTTATTGGGGTGGAGAGAATTTCGTGGGAAGATGCCGTGCAAGGGGTACACCAGAATAAATTCAATGACGCTAAAACGATTCTTGGGATTTTACTTGTTCAGGGGCGGCTTGGATGATCTTCGCGGATCTACATATTCATATTGGACAAAGTTTAGATGGGAAGTATGTCAAGATTACAGGAGCTAAGACCTTAACCCTGCCCAATATTCTTCAAGTTGCCAGAGAAGTCAAAGGACTTTCTCTGGTTGGGATTGTTGATTCACATTCCACGGGTGTCCAACAGGATTTTAAGAGGTTACTTGCTTCGAATGATTTACGGTCAATGTCTGCAGGAGGGTACGATGCCCACGGTATAACACTGATACCTGGTCATGAAATTGAGTTACAGGTGGGAGAGGGGAATGCTCATTTTTTAGCCTATTTCCCTTACATTGAACAAGTAGAACAGTATGTCAGGTCCATAAGACATAGTATTAAAAACTGGCAATTAAGTACTCAAAGAGGCTTTCTGCCAATCGAACTGTGGCTTGAGGCAGTTAGCAAAGCAGAGGGAATCTGGTTTCCGGCCCATGTTTTCACTCCGCATAAGGGTATCTATGGAAATTGTTGTCGGCGATTGAGAGAGGTTCTTCCTGTCTTGCCTAAAGCCATTGAAATTGGGCTTAGTGCGGATCGTGCTATGGCTGAAAGTATAAGTGAACTAGACTCAGTGGTTATGTTTAGTAACTCAGATGCCCACTCTTTACCAAATATTGCTCGGGAGTATAACTCGTTTGCTTGCGCAGATCCCTCCTTTGGAGGGTTGTTGGATGTAATTTCAGGGAAATCCAAGGACATTGTTCGAAATTATGGTTTACCCCCCAGAGTTGGTAAATATCATCGTACCTATTGTCTAAGCTGTGAAAGAATTGTCGGTTCTTCCCCTCCACAATTGACCTGTTCAAATTGTGGGAGTACGCATATTGTCATGGGCGTCTTGGATCGCTTAGTAAGTATAGCGGATCGTCCTATGGGGAAACAGGATGCCTCAAGCTATATCCATCAAGTTCCACTGCGACAGCTTCCTGGAATTGGGCCTAAAATGTATGATCGACTCTTAAAGGCTTTTGGTACAGAAATGGCCATACTTCATCATGTTGACGAGGAGAAGTTGCGCGGTATAGCTGGAGAAAAGGTCGCGGTATGGATTATCAGAGCCCGTCATGGAGAATTACAGGTGGAAGCGGGTGGTGGAGGTCTATTTGGTAGAGTTGTGGACATACTTTCTCCTGCTGTGGAATAAAATCCCATAGGGGACTATGGGAAGGGGTGTGCAGGATGTGGAAACAACTTGGCGAACACATTCGTCAATATTGGGTCATTTATCTAACGCTTTCAAGTGTTTATCTCGCCGGAGTGGTGTTCGGAGGGGTTGGAGTCAATGCCTTAGGAGTGTCTGAAACCTCCCAACTAGGGAAATTTTTAGATACACTTCTAAAATCTCAACCTACAACGTTTGAACCAGCGTTTCTAGGACAACTTGCTAGGGATATGTTCATTATGATGGCTGGAATATGGATCTTAGGACTGACGATTATTGGGGCTCCCTTGATTTATCTAATTGTCTTTACGAGGGGGTTTATTCTTGGCTTTACCATTAGCTTTATTATTGGAGCAAAAGGAACCCTAGGAATAGCACTCGTGTTAACAACGGTTTTTATACCAACTATTTTTGGAATTCCATTATTGCTCCTCGGGGCAGGACTAGCAACGATCTTTTCGTTTCTTTTACTTCGCGGGAAAGCCAGAGGAGAATCGTTGCGCAGAGAGTTTCTCTATTATACTGCGGCAGCTGCGTTTGTTTCTATTGGTGCAGTCGCAGTTGGAGTTGCTCAAGGGTATTTCTCTATCCTCGGACTGCGCTTATTGAAACTTTAGTAGGAGTGCTTTTTAAGGAAATGAACCGGATGAAGTGGGTGTAAATTTGTTGGAAGATTACAACGCTTGCTAACGGGACAATAATTGCATTATAATACAACTATAAATACAACTATAAACGTGCTAATGCAGAGATAATGGAGGTTTAATCATGCTGATTGGAGTACCCAAGGAGATAAAAAATAATGAGAGTCGTGTCGCTATTACACCGGCAGGTGTCCATGCTTTTACATTGACTGGTCACCAGGTTCTCGTAGAAAAGTCTGCTGGCGAAGGCAGCGGCATCACTGATGAACAGTACATCGATGCTGGTGCTCAGATCGTTGATTCAGCCGCAGATGTTTGGAAAGCTGACATAGTGATAAAGGTTAAAGAACCTATAGCCGAAGAATATGGCTATTTTAAATCGGGACAAATATTGTATACTTATTTACATCTGGCTAAAGAACCGGAATTGACAAAGGCTCTCATGGAGAAAAATGTTGTGGCCATCGCCTATGAAACTATCCAATTGGATAATGGTTCATTGCCTTTGCTCACTCCCATGAGTGAAGTTGCAGGGCGCATGGCAATTCAAATTGGTGCTCAATTACTAGAAAAACCCAGCGGCGGAAAAGGAATTCTACTTGGTGGAGTCCCTGGGGTTACCCCTGCAAACGTAACCATTATCGGTGGCGGAATTGTCGGTACAAACGCTGCGAGAATGGCTGTTGGACTAGGTGCAGGAGTTACGATTATTGAAAAAAGCACACAACGGCTTAGAGATATTGATGAAATGTTCAACGGTCGAGTAAGAACCTTGGCCTCAAATCCCTTTAATATTGCTAACAGTGTTGCAAAAGCGGATTTGCTGGTTGGAGCTGTACTTATTCCCGGCGCCCGTGCTCCTCACCTCGTTACTGAAGAGATGGTCCAAGCAATGTCACCTGGAAGTGTTATAGTTGATGTGGCAATTGACCAAGGTGGCAGTATTGCAACCATTGACCGAGTTACAACCCATGATGACCCCACCTATCTTAAATATGGAGTGGTTCATTACGCAGTTGCCAATATTGCTGGAGCTGTTGCAAGAACTTCAACCTATGCTCTGACTAATGTTACCCTTGGATATGCTCTTGAGATCGTAAACAAGGGTTACTTTAAAGCAATTCAAGAAAACCGTTCCTTGCGTAAAGGGGTTAACGTCATTAATGGCAAGTTAACCTATAAGGCTGTGGCAGAATCGCTGAACATAATGTATACCCCCTTAGAAGAAGCCTTACTATAGTAGTAGCTCGTCAGTAAATTGCTGAACGAGGAACATCAATATAACTTAAACGAGCAGAACCCGATCTTCGGTTCTGCTCGTTTTTTTAAATGACTTTTAAGTTTAGACGAGAATGGCAACTTTCGAACTATACCAAAAGGAATAAAATGGTATTGTAATCGGTTATTGGGTATAATTAAGAATTATTTGGCAAGGAGTGAGGGCATTGCATCATACCCGAACAAATGTCGTTCCTATATACGGTCATTATCCGTATCAAGTACGTTGGTATCCCCTAAACTATAAAGGAGGGTACGAACCTGCTTGGTGGGAACGATTTGAAGAACAGTTTGAACCTCGATGGCTTAGAAAAATGGAGAAACGTATGGGCTTTTTACCTGGGAAAGAACCGCTTTGGTGGGAACTTTTTGAAGAGCAATTTGAACCTGCATGGTTGCAGCGTTTAGAACGCCAGATTGGAATTCCACAACCCTTTAATCCTCGTTATGACCTACGGTAGATTCAGAGCAATTGGGACCGATTATATATTCGGTCCTTGCTTTTTTCTAGGATAAGGACAATCAGGAGGCGCATAGGTTTTAAGGATAGGGGGGAGCGTGATGCAACCAACAAAACGCTGGGGAGATTTTTTTCTATATCTTGGAAGGGTTTTTGTTCTTCTAATTTTACTAGCAGTCCTACTACCAAAACTAGTAGCAGTGTGTAATAGTTGGATGTCTTCACTCTTGCATAATGATCAAAAACCCCATGGGAACCCCTTGCGAGTAGAATCTACTATCTCAACAGAGATAAATGGTTGATAAAGGAATATCCCCGTCCGATGTAGAACATAGTAAGAAAAGGGGGGGATATTGTGACCTCCGAAGAAAGAACTTTGAAAAAGTATTTAACATACTTGCATGTAGAGCGGGGGCTTTCTGAAAATACGAGGCAGGCCTATGAGCGCGACTTGCGTCAGCTAATGATTTACCTTAAACAGCGGGGTACGGACATTTCCATATGTGAGGGCAATGACTTGTTTTTATTTCTGCTAAAATGCAAAGAAGATGGCAAAGCACCTCGAACGATTGCACGATGTAATGCGACACTCCGAGGATTTTTTGCGTTTTTGCTGGATGAAGGACTACGTGATGATAATCCAAGTACTTATTTAGTAACACCAAAATTAAATCAACCACTTCCGAAGGTGTTGTCGGAAGCTACAATGGACAAACTATTGAAATCAGAGGAAGAAACCCTTCTAACCATGAGAAATTTAGCAATGCTAGAGGTCCTCTATAGTAGTGGATTGAGGGTTTCTGAATTGATTAGTTTACGTGTGTCAGATGTGGCATTAGATGTGGGATATGTGCGTTGTATCGGAAAAGGGAATAAGGAGAGGATTGTACCCCTGGGCGAACCTGCGATTCGTGATTTGGAGCGGTACTTAGATGGATCACGTCCTCGTTTATGTGGCAAACAAAAAAGTGATCGTCTTTTTTTGAATGTCCATGGGCGTCCCCTGACTCGACAAGGAGTGGTTCATATTCTAAATAATTGGGCAAAGGATCATCAACTTGAGCAAAAAGTTTCCCCCCACATGTTTCGTCATAGTTTCGCAACCCATCTCCTGGATCATGGAGCTGACTTACGTTCTGTTCAAGAAATGTTGGGGCATGCTGACATCTCGACAACTCAGATCTATACCCATTTGACACGAAAACGCTTGTTAGATGTCTTTCAAAAAGCTCATCCACGAGCGGATCTTAAGAGTAAGGAGTGAAGGAAGATATATGCCGCGAAGAGTTGTAATTATTGTCTTAGACAGCGTTGGAATTGGAGAACTGCCGGATGCTGGGGACTATGGGGACTTAGGAAGCGACACATTAGGTAACCTGGCTAGGCAGCGCGGCGGACTCAATCTGCCTAATTTAGAAAAACTTGGACTAGGAACGATACATTCTATTACAGGAGTTCCTGCAGCCCTCAACCCGGAAGGCTGTTTTGGAAAAATGGCAGAACGATCACGAGGGAAGGATACGACCAGTGGACATTGGGAAATAGCGGGGGTGATTTTGGAGAAAGCACTTCCGACCTTCCCTCAGGGTTTTCCTAGGGAGTTTATTAAAGGTTATGAGGCGGCCATCGGGAGAAAGGTGATGGGAAACGAAGTAGCTTCTGGAACAGAGATCATACAACGGCTTGGCGAAGAGCATGTAAGAACAGGAATGCCCATCGTTTATACTTCAGCAGACTCTGTATTTCAAGTTGCAGCGCATGAAGAAATAATCCCGCTGCCGGAACTGATGCGCATATGTCAGATTGCACGCACCATGCTGAAAGATGAACTTCAAGTTGGGCGGGTGATTGCCCGACCCTTCCTCGGAGAAGTCGGAAACTTCTACCGTACTCCAAACCGGCACGATTTTGCCCTTGAACCCCCCCAGAAAATATTATTTGAATATGTGCAAGAACATGGACTAGAAGTCTGTGCAGTTGGAAAGATCAACGACATTTATGCCGGACGAGGTGTGACTGATCATGTAACTTCCAAGGGAAACATGGAGAGTGTCGATAAAACATTAGATTATATGGCTAAGGTTGAAAAGGGTCTAATTATGACCAATCTAGTGGATTTCGATATGATTTATGGTCACCGTAACGATGTGGTCGGGTATGCTCGGGCCTTAGAGGAATTTGATTCTCGCTTACCAGAGATCTATGCTGCTTTGCGCTCAGAGGATATGCTCGTTATTACCGCTGATCACGGATGTGATCCAACCATGCCTAGTACAGATCACAGTAGGGAATATGTTCCGTTACTTGTTTGCGGACCGGCCTTAAAAAAGGGAATTAATCTGGGCGTGAGATCGAGCTTTGCTGATTTAGGAGCAACAGTGGCTGAATACCTAGAAGCGGAACCGCTGATCAATGGGAATAGTTTTTACACTTTGATAAAAAAGGAGGGATTGTAATGTTTTCAGAAATGAAAATGGAACATAAATTAGAAGAAGCACGGAGTTACCTTGCGGAGCGAGCTCCTTCACTGCCTGAACTTGGTATCATCCTGGGTTCGGGGTTAGGTGCCTTTGCAGATTTAGTCGAGGATAGGGTCATCGTTCGTTACAGAGATATTCCGCATTTCCCAATATCAACAGTTGAGGGGCATGCAGGTCAATTAGTTTTTGGAACGGTTGAAGGTCGATCGGTGGTGGTAATGCAAGGGCGCTTTCACTACTATGAAGGATATAAAATGCAGGAAGTAACCTTTCCAATTCGGGTGATGCAGGTCTTAGGCGTCAAGGGTCTTGTTGTCACCAATGCCGCGGGTGGAATCAATCCAGAGTTTCAACCAGGAGATTTAATACTCATCAAAGATCATCTCAACCTCATGGGCGAAAATCCTTTGCGTGGATCAAACCTATCCAATCTAGGCCCGCGTTTTCCTGACCTAAGCGAGGCATATCATCCTGAGTGGCGCCAAAAGGCGTTAGCCATCATGCAGGACTATGAGATTCGCCCACAAGAAGGGGTGTATGTAGCAATGAGCGGCCCTAGCTATGAAACTCCGGCAGAAATTCGCTATTCTCGTTCGGTTGGAGCAGATATGGTTGGCATGAGTACGGTTCCTGAAGTGATTGTTGCTAATCACGGGGGTATGAAGGTTTTAGGGATATCCTGTATCACCAATATGGCAGCCGGTATACTACCTCAAAAACTAAGTCATACAGAAGTTATGGAGACTGCTGTACGAGTTGAGAAGAAATTTGTGAACTTTGTACAAGGACTTATGAAGGTGCTTTAGGAAACCTCACGACAAAAGAGGGTGTACATAAAAGGCGGGAAATTCAAAGAGTGAACTAAGAACTATAACTAATAAAGTGTTAATTGATAGAAAGAGTGATTTCGTATGCGCATGGTAGATCTTATCGAAAAGAAACGGGATGGGGAACCCCTTTCTAAGCAGGAAATCCACTTTATTATCGAGGGATATGTGCAAGGAGATATTCCCGATTATCAGATGTCGTCTTGGGCGATGGCTGTTTACTTTCAAGGTATGTCAATTGAGGAAACCGCCGAACTTACCTCAACGATGGCTAAAAGCGGAGAACAACTCGATCTTTCAACACTTGGAGGGCGATTTGTTGATAAACACAGTACCGGTGGTGTTGGCGATAAGACCACCTTACTGCTGGGACCCATGGTTGCAGCTTGTGGTGTGCCGGTGGCAAAAATGTCCGGCAGAGGGCTGGGGCATACCGGCGGAACAATAGATAAGCTTAGTTCTATACCGGGGTTTAGGGTAGAGCTTAGTCAGGAAGAGTTTCTAGAGCAAGTCAAGAAAATCGGTATAGCTGTTATTGCTCAAACGGGGAACCTTGTCCCAGCCGATAAGAAACTATATGCTCTTCGTGATGTCACCGGAACTGTTAGTTCAATTCCCTTAATCGCCTCTTCAGTCATGAGTAAGAAAATTGCAGCCGGAGCCCAGGGGATCGTTTTGGACGTAAAGTACGGCTCGGGAGCCTTTATGAAGACAATTGAAGATGCTCGAAGGTTAGCAACGACGATGGTTGATATCGGCAAGGCCTTAGGGCGTCAAACAATTGCCGTATTGAGCAATATGAATGAGCCGTTAGGGCGTGCTGTAGGGAATAGCCTGGAGATTCTTGAAGTAGCAGATGCCCTGCAGGGTAAGGGGCCAGATGATTTAATAAAAGTATGTCTGGAATTAGGGGCTTGGATGCTGGTGGCCGGAGACTCGGTACCCGATGTCGATACAGGAAAGAAATGCTTGCTCCAAAGCTTAGAAAGTGGTGCAGCTTGGGATAAATTCCTAAACTTTATAGCGGCACAGGGAGGAGATGACCAAGCGGTTGTCGATAGACGTTTACAGGTTGCTCCCTGGAGTCTACCAATCCTTGCAGCTGATTCGGGGTATGTTCAATCAATTGATGCCCATAAAATAGGGATCTTAGCTATGACCCTCGGAGCAGGTAGAGTTACAAAGGATAGTCCTATTGACTTAGGAACTGGGGTTTTGCTGGTCAAAAAGACAGGAGAGTGGATTGAAGCGGGAGAACCTCTCTTGCAGCTCTATGGAAGAGATAAGGAATCCTTAGCCGAGGGGCTTCTTCTCGCTCAGGATTTAATTCCCATTGGAAGCGAAACTCCTGAACAGCTTCCTTTGATCGAGGAAGTAATACAGTAATCGACTCATCCTTAGTTCAATGGACAAGGGTCAATCATAAAAACCTCCTTTCCACGTATGCATATATTATTGCAACAGGGAAGGAGGTTTTTATATGGCACGTGAGAAAAAAATTTATCCTTTGGCAGGAGGGTTAACCACTCAAGATACATATGCCGTGCTAGGGAATACGCAAAAGTTTCAGAAGCATAAACATGCCTGGAAGGTTTGGCGGGCATTGAAAGATTTTGGATGCGTTGTATATCCCGTTGCAGAGGGCTTAGCTCGCATAGACGGGAGTAAGGTTTATCCAAACTTAGCTCAGCTTACAGATAAAGTGACAGTTGTAGTACCCTGTCTATTGCCTGAAAGCCTTAAATCCTTAGTTCTGGATACTGTTTCCGCAGGATGCAGCAAGATATGGTTCCAAGAACAAACCTGGAGCCAAGACCTTCAACAAGAGTGTGACAATGCCGGAGTTGAGGTAATCCGGGGATGTGTGCTGCGGCATAGAATTTATCCATCTAAACTAAGTCTACGCTATTTTAGTCCTTGCTATTGGCATGGATTTAGAGATGTTAAAGTACCTATGAAACGTTTTGGTAGGTATTAAGGAGAGGTATGCAGAAAAGCAGGAAAGCAATGGAAGCAAGGGGGGCGGTTCCCTTGCTTCCCTTGCTTCCACCCTTTACTTCCCTCAGGTTTAAAGAAGCCTTTTCACAAAGGTTCTTTGTTATTTTATAGTAGGATTTCAATATAATTTACTTTTTCGGGAATAATAAATTCACACTAATTATGAGGGGGGACAAAAGATGCGCAAAGTTTTGGCAATCGTTTTAGCAATGGGTATTGTTCTGGGAAACCTTGGCTTTTCTAATGTAAAGCCAGTTCAAGGAGTCGAAATTGAGACGGATGCCGCAAGTGCAATTTTGATGGACGCGGTTTCTGGTCGGATTCTCTACGAAAAAGAATCCCACAAAGAATTAGCACCTGCAAGCGTTACTAAGATTATGACCTTACTAATCGCAGCAGATGCAGTGGCCCAAGAAAAAGTTAAGTTGACAGATACTGTTACAGCTAGTGAAAATGCCTGTAAATTAGGAGGTTCTCAAATCTACCTCGAACCAGGAGAAACCTTTTCATTAGAGCAGATGTTAATTGCCATAGCCGTTGGGTCCGCCAATGATGGCTGTGTCGCAGTCGCTGAACATATTAATGGAACCCATGAAGCGTTTGTAGAAGATATGAACCGTAAAGCTCAAGAATTAGGGCTGAAGAATACTCATTTTGTCAATGCTTATGGTCTGCCTGCTGAGGGGCATTATACAAGTGCCTATGACTTAGCCGTGATTTCCAGAGAAGCTCTCAAATATCCCCTGATTCGTAAGTTGACCAGCATTAAGGAATACGACTTACGGGAGGGTAAGTTTAAGCTCTACAATACCAACAAATTATTATGGTGGTACCCAGGAGCGGATGGACTTAAAACAGGATGGACTAATGAAGCTAGATATTGCTTGGCTTCAACTGTGGAAAGAAATGGCTTACGATTGATCTGTGTCGTGATGGGTGTACCCCAAGTTAGAGGACATTTTGCAGAATCTATGAAAATCTACAATTACGGATTTGCAAAATACGAATTTAAACAGTTTGCCCCCGCTGAGCAAAAGCAAGGGGTAGTTAAGGTTCGTAAAGGAGTCGAAGACGAGATCGTCGCTGTTACGGAAATTGCCTTAGGAGCCACAGTAGAAAAAGGAAAAGACAAAAATTTCTGGGTTGAGACAAAGCTAAACCCAGAAATCAGTGCACCTGTTGAGAAGGGACAGACATTAGGACAAGTACTCCTTTACCAAAATGATCAATTACAAGCCACTGTCAACTTGATAGCCGATCACGGAGTGGCAAGGGCTGGCTTAGTTGATCAGTTGACACGAACTATAAAAGGAGTCTTCAGTTTCTAGCGTTAAGGTGGCTAATCCGAGCTAGAGTTTTGATTGTCAAGATCTGAACGATCGTTGATCTCAGATAGTTTACGAATTCTAAGGAGTGCCGCACGTTCAATGCGAGAAATCTGAACTTGTGAGAGATTAAGCAGGCTGGCGATTTGACTCTGAGTCTTATCTTCAAAGAATCGCATCAAAAGAACACGCTTTTCTCTTTCAGGCAGCTTGTCCAAGACTTCGTTAAGGGCAATTTTTTCGAACCAACTAGATTCAAGACCCTTTTCTTCAGAGAGTTGATCGAGAACGTAGATGGGATCTGAGTCGTCTTGATAAAGCGTATCGTAGATAGAGGTAGGGCTTTGGATAGCTTCAAGAGCTGCGACGATCTCATCCCGATCAACACCTATATTCGCTGCGATTTCCCCGATGGTCGCGTCCCTACCTAATGAGGCGGATAATTCATCTCGAGCTCGATTCACTTTGTAGACAAGTTCCTTATAGGAACGTGGAACTTTCACTGGGTGATCATCCCGGAGAAATCGACGTATTTCTCCGATAATCATGGGAACAGCATAGGTTGAGAACTTTACGCCATAGGAGAAGTCAAATTTGTCGATGGCTTTTATCAGTCCTATTGTTCCAATCTGAAAGAGGTCTTCCAGCTCATACCCTCGATGGGAGAAACGTTGAACTAAGTTAAAAATGAGCTTCAAGTTGCAATTAATGAGACGTTCGCGGGCCTCGGTATCTCCTTCTTTGGCGGCATGAAGGTATTCCATCATCTCTTTATCAGAGAGTAAAGGAAAATGGGGAAGATTCATTTCTGAAAGTCGTTGAATCATATCGCGCCCCCCTAATGAGAGGAGATGGGTGTTTGCTTGAAGTGCTTCTTCATGGTGACGATGGTTCCCTCTTCAAGTGCAGATTTTACTTGAAGTTCGTCCATGAAAGATTGCATGAAGACAAAGCCCAGGCCCATTCGCTCAGGATCCGTACTGTACGCAGGTTGCATGGCTTGCTCTACATTAGAGATCCCGCATCCTTCGTCTTTTACAACAATTGTAAGAAGATTATTGGTAATGTCTAGATCGAGGTAAACAATATTATTTGGGACATTCTGATATCCGTGGATGATTGCATTAGAGACCGCCTCTGAAACCGCAACTTTTAATTCTTCGATGTCATTAAGTGAAAGATCTAGTTGCCCTCCTACAGAGGCAATAAGTAAACGGGCAAGGCTCACATTTTCAGGGATACTAGAAAATGTGAGGGATATTTGGTTTGATTTCATTATTAAGCTCCCCTTCCTTCCTCATAGGCGTGTGCTTCATCTACATAGAAGCTGATGATTTTAGGTAAACCGGACAATTCCATAATCTTATAAATATGAGGGGGCACATTCGTGATTTTAAGTTTCCCGCCCAAGGGAAGTAATTTCTTGTACCTGCCTAAGATCACGCCCAGTCCAGAACTGTCGACAAACTGAACTCCTTGAAGATTAAGAATAACTGTACGAATTCCTCGTTTCTCAATCTCACTATCAATAGCATGTCGTAGAGTAGAAGCAGTGTGCATATCAAGTTCACCATCTAAGCGCAGAAGTAGGGTCAGGCGTTCTATTTTTTTTTCAAGGTTCAAGACCATTCCCCCTAATTTTATCAATACTAATGATTTCGCTATAACCCATAATTTTCCTGCTAGGTTTTAGAGAATTCCTTGGAAAGCTATGTCGAATTAAGAAGTATTAGACTTTCATGAGCAGCATCACTAAGGGATGGAAAAATAATATTGGGTCAAGATACTTCACTACGTTCAGTATGACTTAGTACAGTGTCATCCTGAGCGCTAGTGAAGGATCTCATTCCAGGGCAGAAAGTCTAAAATAAGGAGTATAATTATCCTTATTATGCCAAATAATAGAATTTGTATGTGGTTGATAAGAAAGGAGGGATTTGGGGTGGCTGATCAAACTCTGCGTAAGCCCTCAATCTCTGTTACCCCGGAAAAATATCAAGCATTAACTCAGCAATATACCCCAAAGCCGACAATTTCTAAAAATGTTGTGAGAGCATTTATTGTCGGAGGAATTATATGTTCCATAGGGCAGCTATTCATCAATTTTTTTATTACCCTCGGGATGGTGCGAGTTGAAGCATCCACTGCAGCAACCGCAACCATGATTTTCCTAGGAGCCTTGTTAACAGGCTTGGGAGTATATGATGAGATTGGAAAGTTTGCCGGCGCAGGTTCAATTGTTCCAGTGACAGGGTTTGCAAATTCCATCGTTGCACCTGCTATGGAATTTAGACGTGAAGGGTATGTAATGGGTGTTGGGGCAAAATTGTTTACTGTTGCAGGGCCGGTACTAGTGTATGGCATCGCAACGTCGATTGTTGTGGGTTTTGTTTATTTCTTCTTACACTAGTCGCTGCTCAGTAGGAGTACTCCAACTTATGAATGGGGATGATATAACAGTGAACTTGAAACGAGTTGGAAATCAGACTGTGGTATTTGATAACCCCCCGGTTATCTTATCATCTTATTCCGTGGTAGGTCCAAAGGAAGGCAAAGGTCCTCTCGGAAAAACCTTTGATAAGGTCTGGAACGACGGGCTCCATGGGGAAAAGTCCTGGGAAGTCGCTGAGAGCAAAATGCTTCAAGAGGCTATGCAAGGGGCAATGAACCAAGCATCTGTCCAAAAGGAAGAAATTGATTTTATGTTAGCTGGAGATTTGCTTAATCAGATCATCTCTTCAAATTTTGCAGCGCGTCAAATGGCATTACCCTTTATAGGGTTGTATGGCGCTTGTTCAACAATGGCCTTAAGTCTGGCAGTAGGAAGTATGTTAATAGATGGCGGTTTTGCCGAAAAAATTTTAGTAGGGGTTTCTAGTCACCATGATACGGCTGAGCGTCAATACCGCTTGCCAACGGAGCAAGGGGCTCAAAGGGCTATGAGTGCACAATGGACAGTAACAGGCGCAGGCAGTGTGCTTCTTGGCAGGAGCGGAGAGGGTCCTCGAGTTACCTCGGCAACTATTGGAAGAGTGATCGATTTTGCTATCAAAGATGTCAACAATATGGGGGCAGCCATGGCCCCCGCAGTGGCTGATACGATCCTAAATCACTGCCAAGATATGCAACTTAAGCCTGTCGACTATAATCTGATAGCTTCGGGAGATCTAGGAGAGATTGGCTTATCACTTGCCTGTGAGCTATTGAAGCAAAGCGGTCTGGATACGGGGACGAGCTTCACGGACTGTGGAGTTATGATTTACGATGAGAGCCAGGATTCACACGCAGGAGCAAGTGGCTGTGGCTGTTCGTCGGTGGTTTTTGCCGGAGATATTATGCAGAGAATTAAAGCAGGTGAGTTGCAAAAAGTTATGCTGGTAGGGAGCGGTGCCCTTCATAGTCCAACCTCCGCACTACAAGGAGAATCTATTCCAGGCATTGGGCACGCAGTGGTTATTGAGGGATAGAAGAAAGGATCGTAACCGTATGTTTGAGATGATTATTCCTGCCTTTATTGTGGGTGGAACAATTTGTGTCATAGGGCAGCTTCTAATGGACCTGACAAAACCGACGTTTACTCCGGCCCATGTCCTAGTTTCATTCGTCTCTGGGGGAGCAATTCTTGGGGCGTTGGGAGTATACGAACCTTTAGTAAAAATCGGAGGGGCAGGCGCAACGATTCCCTTATCAGGATTTGGCTATACCCTAGCTAAAGGGGCCATGGAGGCAGTTGAAAAGCGTGGAATTTTAGGCGCCTTTTCCGGAGGAGTTGAAGCAACCGCAGTAGGGATCGCAGCGGCCGTTTTTTTTGGCTATATAATGTCAGTAGCCTTCAAACCAAAAGGATAACCGCTCGAAGCGATGTTCGTTCATTCAACGTTCAGCTTTAGCTGAACGATCCCATAGATCTACATTCGAACCACGAATATCGAACCACGAATAGGGGGTGCATGTAATGGATAACAATTCAAGCGAGAAGAACATTCCTATAAGTAAAAATTATCAAGAAAACGTCGATTATCTCAACAGGGAGTTAGGAGTACCTGATTGTTTTGATATCGTACTTAGGGAAATGTCCATTGGCGGCAAGAAGGTCGCCATCTATTCTGTTAATGGGATGGTCAACACCCAAGTTGCAAGCCTAATTATTGACGCTTTAATTGACTTAGAACGCTCAGACCTTATTGTCAATGCCTTAGATAAACTCGTCAAGGGGCGTATCGTTAATTTACAAGTTTCTGAAGCTCAAACCATGGATAAAGTGTTCTATTTCGTTTTGTCAGGCCCCATGGCAATCTTTGTCGAAGGACAAGATAAAGCCATTATTGTCGATGCGCGGTCCTATCCTGCTCGTACGCCCCAGGAACCAGATATTGAGCGAGTCACTCGGGGAAGTCGAGATGGATTTACTGAGACACTAGTCATGAATACAGCTTTAATACGCAGACGTTTAAGAGATCCCAAACTGCGTATGGAGTTAGTTCAGGTGGGCGGACGGTCGAAGACGGATGTTTGTATTGCCTACATTGAAGATATTACCAACTTAGATATGGTTAAGAAAATCCAAAACGACATTCAAGGCATTAAAATTGACGGAATTCCTATGGCGGAAAAAAGTGTTGAGGAATTCATTCTGGGAAGTAAATTCTGGAACCCTTATCCACGTGTTCGTTATACTGAACGCCCAGATGTTGCTGCCATTCATTTGCTTGAAGGGTATGTTGTAATCATTGTAGATACTTCTCCCTCGGTCATGATTGCACCGTCGACCTTCTGGAGTCACGTTCAGCATGCGGAAGAGTATCGGCAGGAACCGATTGTGGGTGCTTATCTGCGGTGGATACGATTCTTAGGAATCTTTTCGGCACTCTTTCTTTTACCCCTTTGGTTAGGGGCAGCCCTAAATCCGCATGTACTTCCTGAACCACTTCAGTTTATCGGTGTCACAGAACCGACAAAGGTCTCCCTATTAATGCAAGTCATATTGGCTGAGCTGGGTGTCGATCTGTTGCGAATGGGTACAATTCATACTCCGGGTCCTCTAGGAACCGCCTTAGGTTTGATTGCTGCGTTTATGCTGGGAGATATTGCGGTGAAAGTGGGACTGTTTACCCCAGAGGTTGTCATGTATATAGCTATTGCTGCGGTGGGGACATTTGCGACACCTAGCTATGAATTAGGTTTAGCCAACCGATTATCCCGATTGTTCCTCATCATTATGACGGGACTCTTGAATTTCATTGGGTTTTGGATCGGTTTTGCAGTGGTATTCTTTCTTTTATGGCGGACCAAATCCTTTGGCGTACCTTACCTCTGGCCTCTCATTCCCTTTGATTACAAAGCAATGAAGGCGATTCTGGTACGTTCGCCAGTTCCAATCAAAAACCAGCGTCCAAGTATTCTAAAACCTCAAGATAAAGATCGACAACCCTAAGCGAGGCACGAAGTTCGATGTGCGAGGTTCGATTCTGGTACACTTATAAGTCTTGAAAATTGTATTCTGGAATAGGATGGTTTACTTATCATACAAAGGGACTGTAATTGAGGGCAATGTCATTGCTATGAAAGCAACTAAGGGCTATGTCATCCTGAAGGAGGGACGACTGAAGGATCTAGATCCTTCGCTAACGACAGGATGATAGAATAAACTTTTGAAAAAATCTTACAATTTGGAAGGTATATGAAAGGATGCAAGCTTAGTGAGAATTGGGTTTCCACGTGCTCTATATTATTTTGACTACTATCCTTTTTGGGCTGGCTTTTTTCATTGCTTAGATATTGAAGTAGTGACTTCACCGCCCACCCATCGACAAATTATGGATCAAGGTTTGAAAAAAGCTAGTGATGAGACCTGTTTACCCCTCAAACTTTTAGCAGGACATATTCAAGCCTTTAAGGATGTTGATTGGATTTTTCTGCCCCGTATCGTTAGTGTCGAGGCAGATACTTACACCTGTCCGAAATTTCTTGGCATTCCGGAAAGCATGCTTCCGGCCATTCCTCCAGGAATGTCCGTCCTAACCGTCAATCTAAACTGGCGAAAGGGTAAGCGTCAGGTACTGAAGGACCTGGAGGTTTTGGGAGAGCAACTGGGTAAAAGCAAGGCCGATATACGTAAGGCCTTCAGCCAAGGTATAGAATGGCAGCAAAACTATCAAGACTCTATGGGAGCAGAGTGGAATTTTGAGGAGAGTATCCGAGAAATTAACCGGGCTAGGAAGAACTCAACGGAAAGTGATCAAGTGCCCACCCTCGTTAGATTGAAAGACCGTGTATTGGCAAAACTGCCAGCCAGGACATCCAAATATACGCCTGAGTCTCGGATAGTTGATCAGAAGACTACGGAACGTCTGAGAATTGGTTTAGTTGGTCATTCTTATTTAACCCACGAGTCCTATGCCAACCTAAACCTTCTTAAAAGGCTTCGAGAGAAAGCAACGGTTGAATTAGTTCAAAACGTTAATCAAGAAGAAGTAAAGAGACATTTATCTGGACTGAGGAAAAAGTTATTCTGGAGTCACTCGAAGCAAATCTATGGTGCGGGTAAGAAGTTTGTTGCGGATCAAAAGGTTGATGGAATAATATATCTTACTTGTTTTGGATGTGGAACGGACTCTATGGTACAAGAACTTGTATCACACAAAGCTAGAGAACAACATAAACCCTATATGGTGGTTACTTTAGACGAACATAGCGGTGAGGCGGGTTTAGTCACTCGGCTGGAAGCATTTTTGGATATGGTGGAAAGGAGGAGGGCCCATGAAGGTTACGTTTCCACATATGGGGAATGCTTGGATCGTAATTCAAACACTGTTTGAATCCCTCAATGTTGAGGTCGTAGTCCCGCCCTTCAATAGTAAACGGACGTTAAATTTAGGTACAAAATTATCACCAGAATCCGCCTGTTTACCATTAAAATTAAACCTTGGCAATTATCTGGAGGCCGCTAGCCAAGGAGCGGACACGATTGTAATTACTGGAGGAATTGGCCCGTGCCGATTTGGCTATTATGGGGAAGTGGAACGACAGATCCTTCGCGACGCTGGGTATAACTACGAAGTTGTTACACTTGAACCACCTGATGGAAGTTTACTGGGCTTGGGCAAACGTATTCGTTTTTTAGCTGGATCGAAGAATTCCTGGACAAAGATTTTAAAAGCTATGCGATTTGCCTATTTAAAAAGTGTTGCTTTAGACCGAGTCGAAGATTTGATCCACGCAGCTCGACCGAGGCTTCCAGAACCTATCCTTACAGAAAAATTATATGAACAGGCCAGGGAGCGGCTTGCCCAGACAATGTCGGAAAAAGGGATTCAGGATACGGTTCGTTGGGTGCAGGAGAGCATTCGTGAACGTCAAGAGGCAGTCAATAATTCAGAGAGAATTAATAAACCCTTGAGAATTGGAATTGTTGGTGAGATATATACAATTCTTGATCCCTTTAGTTCAGTGGGTATAGAGGAAGAACTCGGACGCTTAGGGGTGGAAGTAGATCGTTCTATTTATCTTTCAGGGTGGGTCGGAAGTCATATCTTTCGAGGGATCGCACCAGGCTATCGCTCAATTAGATCCTATCCTAGGCATGCTAAGCCCTTTTTGCCGCATTTTGTAGGGGGGCATGGTGTGGAAACTGTTGGTGCTGCCGTAAAGTATGCACGGGAAGGGTATGATGGAATCATTCAAGTGTTTCCGTTGTCTTGTATGCCAGAAATTGTAGCAGCCAGTGTTTTGCCGAAGGTTCAAGAAGCTTATAATATACCGATTATGACGCTTATCGTCGATGAGCATACGGGTCATGCAGGAATACAAACTCGCTTAGAAGCCTACGTTGACCTGCTTGAACGTCCGCGTCATCTGCGAGAGAGCATTGAAACAAGAGAAGGAGTGTTAAGTGTTGGTGGATGATAAATACTTTCTTGGTGTTGATGTTGGGTCAGTTAGCACAAATATGGTCTTACTCAGACCGGACAATACCGTGAAAGAAGCGCTTTATCTAAGAACACAAGGACGTCCGATGCAAATCATTCAAGAAGGGATTAAACAAATTAGGTCTAAGATAGGGAAATCAGCTGAAATCATCGGCGTGGGAGCTACTGGCAGTGCCCGTCAGCTTGCGGCAACGTTATTAGGAGCTGATGTGGTGAAAAATGAGATAACGGCTCATGCAGTAGCCGCTTCTAGAGTTAACCCTCAAGTGCAAACCATCCTTGAAATTGGCGGACAGGATTCTAAGATCATTATTCTCCGAGACGGTGTTGTCTCCGATTTTGCCATGAATACCGTTTGTGCAGCCGGAACAGGATCGTTTCTTGATCAACAGGCCTCTAGATTAGGAATTAAGATTGAGGAATTTGGTCCTCTAGCCCTTGAAGCGAAAAATCCGGTTAGGATTGCCGGACGCTGCTCAGTTTTCGCGGAATCCGATATGATTCACAAACAGCAGCTAGGGCATTCACTTCCTGATATATTAGCAGGACTTTGCCAGGCCATGGTGCGGAATTATTTAAACAATGTCGGTAAAAACAAAGACATTCGAGGTCCTATCTTTTTCCAAGGGGGTGTGGCTGCCAACCCAGGCATATGTAAAGCCTTTGAAGAAGAGATAGGTCAATCCATTATAGTACCCGAAAATTATGACGTCATGGGTGCCTTAGGTGCGGCTTATCTCGCTCAGGAAAAAGTAGGATCACGTCCAGGTACATTGACCCAATTTCGTGGCTTAAATCTAGGTGAGACTCAATTCCAAGCGAAAAGCTTCGATTGTACAGGGTGTGCAAATCGATGTGAAGTTGTTGAGATCACACAAGATGGAGCGAGCTTGGCCAGATGGGGAGACCGCTGCGGCAAGTGGTCGGGTGCAGGGGTTACCGGAACTATTACTGGTACAAGTGAAGTAAACCTAAAAGAAGAAAAACAAAAAGAAGAAAAACGGGGAGCTTAGCGAGTTAGGGATAAGGTTAAACAGAGTGGGTCAAGATGATCCTCAAATTATAAATAGACGGTTTTAGAATATAAGTGATTGCTAAAAAACCGTCTATTTTTACGTATCATAAAGTATAACTTTAGGGTCCTCTTCACTCATGTCATCCTGAGCGCAGCGAAGGACCTAGATCCTTCAGTCGTCCCTCCTTCAGGATGACATAGCGCTTAAGTTGCTTTTATAGCAGAGATGTATAGTAAAAAGACGCGTAGCGTTTTTCTTATCCTAGAGTTCTGAGGTTCACCTGTGCAGATTTTTAGGGGCTATTTCCTATTTAGAGTACTTTTTTATTGCTTGATTTTGAAATTCATCACCGGGTAGCAAAAATTAACATATGGCATGAAGTCTATTATTCTTAATAAGATTTACTACCTCATCTCTTTAGGAGTGTGGCAGAGGTATCGAATATATGAGGACCCTTGAGAAGGAGGCATAAAGTGTGAGGTTGCACGGAACCCAAGTCATAAATCAGCAGGGTCATTTGGAAATAGGCGGATGCGATACGGTTGAACTGGCTAGAGAGTTTGGAACCCCCTTATACATCATGGATGAAGCCCACATTCGTGACACTTGCCAGCAATATCATCGTTCCTTTGTCAGAGGTATGGAGAATGCAGAAGTTATTTATGCATCAAAAGCATTTTTAACCTTGGCAATGTGCCGAATTATTGAAGAAGAGGGTTTAGGTTTAGATGTGGTCTCCGGGGGAGAGCTCTACACGGCCCTTCAAGCTAATTTTCCAGTGAAAAATATTTACTTACATGGCAATAATAAGTCCAAAGAAGAATTGTCGATGGCGATCAATTCCGGAGTAGGGAGAATTGTCGTTGATAATTTTTATGAGATGAGCCTACTCAATGATTTAGCTAAAGAGTTGAATCAACAAGTTGACATTCTCCTTCGCATAACCCCTGGAATTGAAGCGCATACACATGAGTATATACAAACAGGTCAAATCGATTCTAAATTCGGTTTTACGTTATCGGACGGTACTGCAGACCAAGCACTCGATTTAGTGTTAGATTACTCCAATCTCGTGGTTAAAGGGCTTCATGCTCATATCGGGTCGCAGATCTTTGAATTAGATTCCTATCGGCATGAAGTTCGGATTATGATCAAGTATATGGCAAGTGTTTATGCGCGCAGGAATTGCCTTCTACAGGAATTGAACCTAGGTGGGGGATTTGGGATATACTATGCCTCTGGTGATGAACCCGCTAAAATATCGGATTATGCTAGAACGGTTCAAGCTGCTGTAGAGGAGGCTTGCCAAAGTTTGAATTTCCCACGCCCTAAAATTATAGTTGAGCCGGGGCGTTCAATCGTGGGAACAGCTGGAATAACCCTTTATTCAATAGGTTCAATCAAAGAAATTCCAGGGATTCGTAAATATGTTGCCGTTGATGGAGGTATGACAGATAATCCTCGTCCTTCACTTTATCAAGCCCGTTATGAGGCAGTTGTTGCGAACCGATCGAATGAAGAAGCAACGGAGACTGTTTCTATTACAGGAAAGTGTTGTGAGTCCGGAGATATGTTAATTTGGGATATCGATTTGCCAAAGATAAACTCGGGGGACCTGCTTGCCGTTTTATCAACGGGGGCCTATAACTATTCTATGTCCTCCAATTACAATCTGCTTCCACGACCGGAGGTTATCCTGGTAAAGGACGGTCATGGGGATGTCATTGTAAAACGTGAAACTCACTCGGATTTGTTGAGAAACGATGTTTTGCCTGAACGGTTAAAGCAAGTGCAAATAGCAAGCAGATAACTTCTTGATCTTTAGTTGAAGGAGTCCAGTTAGAAAACTTAAACAAGTAAGGTTATGACAGAACCGGGATGGCACAGAAAAGGACGTATGCACGTTTAATTAACGTAATACGTCCTTTTTTGTGGACGAACAATGACAAGATCGAGGGCAACCAAGATAAGGGTTGCGATCAGAACAATGACCAATCCTTTAGAGGAAACCGTTGGTGCATAAGAAAAGGCGGGAACAGAATAAGAGGAGAGGGGAATAGGGGAAGGGCTTGGGTATCCGGATGGGGCAGGATAATAAGGATAAGGTTGCGGGGCATAGGGCTTGGGTGATAGAACGCTGTAAGGAGATTGAACTCTGTAGGAAGATTGAGGAGTATAGAGAGAGGGTGTAGGGTGATAGGCGTTGCTTCTATTAGCATTGACTTGTTGCGGGGGATAATATGTGGGTGTGGATCGAGTTGAGTAATGATGAAAGAGGCATGGATTCCTTAGAACAGGTGTATTGACACGGGAGTATCCATGATTCAATTCACGTCTCCCCTTTCTAATTGAACATCGGTTTTGTAAATACCAAGATTAAGAAATCAAGACTGAAGCTCTTGTATTGGTATTATATGTATATATTTTCCAAACTGCTACCTTTTGTAAAGAATTCAAAATCAAGATCGTAACAATAAGGGTTTCCAAGATTATTCTCTTTTTTTTGCTACAGATCAGGAATATTTACGAGGAGATTGTTTGATGCTAAAGGAAAAGAGTTAGAATGGAGTGGACTCGGATGAAAGAAACTAAAAACTCTGCTAAAACGCTTTTCCGGGTCATTGAAGTCTACACAAAACCCTTACTGCTGGGATTCTTTTTAGGAATGAGCTTAGTATTAGGGTTTTTCCTGGCAAATCAGGTTATTGGAAATGAAAAAACCCCTCTTACTCTCGCCAAGATGAGGGAAGAATCAAACCGACTGGAAAAGGAAAACCCAATCGAAACAAGTTTAGTCGATCAAGGTGAGACAAACTACAACCAAATAACAGAAGAAGCCCAAGATATAGAAGACCTTGAGACAGAAGCTTCCAGGTCTAATGATAGTCCAGATCCGATGCTTCATAATACTAATGATGACGTTGAAGAGACAATCCTCGCCTATAATAAAAAGCACTTTTCAGTACTCTTAGTAGGTGTAGATCAACGACCTAATGAAACAACCATCAGTAACACGGATACTCTTTTGGTAGCCAGTATCAATACTGAGAATGGTCAAGTCACTCTTCTCTCTATCCCCCGAGATACACAGGTTAATATTCCTGGTTATGGGAAGGGGAAAATCAATGCTGCTGCACGATTAGGTAAAGGTCTTAAGACAACTGAAGCCCTAGTTGAAGAACTAATAGGCCAACCTATCGATGGCTATGTTCTAACGAATTTCACAGGATTCAAGTCAATTATTGATACTCTTGGAGGAATCACTCTTACGATTGATAAAGACATGTATTATGTTACAGGAGACAAGGAAGATGGTATTATCAACTTGAAAAAGGGTACTCAGCGTGTAAATGGCACTCAGGCCTTACAATATGCAAGGTTCCGTCAAGATGCTTTGGCAGATATTTCAAGAACTGCACGGCAACAATCCGTTCTAAAAGCAGTTCAGAAGGAGTTTCTGCAAGTTAAGACCTTGCCAAAATTGCCGGGGCTGATTTCACAGATTACCAAATGTACAGAAACCAACCTTTCCGTAGGGCAACTTTGGTCACTGTCAAATATTTTGCTGCGCTTTAAAAATCCAGACATTAACTCTCAGACCTTACCGGGTAATTTTCTTATTGAAGAGGATGTTAGTTATTGGAAAGTAAATCCTCGGAAGGCACCTGCCCTTGTAAAGCGGTTAATAGAAGAGGGGAAAACAGCTTCAGTATTTTTTCAGTAGGGCAATCCACAAATTTTCCCCCAATACAGTCCCTTGTCATTTTAGTTAAACGGTTATATACTATATAGGATTCATTTTGAAGGTAAATTTTTGGAGGGTGGACATTGGATAAGCTGCTTGAGAAGTTGAAAGAATACTTACACATGGAGACGGAAATTCCCTTTGAGGAGTTTTCCCAGTATTATCAGAAACTAATTGCTGAACTAAACCTAACGTTTAATGACCTGGATAATGATGCTCGCGTAAAGGCTCTCTATATTTGTTCCATCGTGCAGTCTAATGCGGAAGCACGAGCAAAAGAGAGTAAAGTCAATGCCAAGGCTTTCAAAAAAATGAGTGCCAAAAGCGGATTTTGGGCAGATGCTATTAAGTTCAACTTAGGCAAAAGTGGAATGTCTCCTGAGGAGATTGAAAAAGCGACAGAAGAAATTAATGAGAACATTTGATTAATCGATTATCCAAATGAATTGTTGGTTAAAGTTGAAGACCAGACTATAAGACGTAAGTCTCCAATGGAGACTTACGTTACCGAAGAGGATCATAATAATACCACTTGAAGAAGTGGGCGCTGCAAGATAGGATAGATAGAAGAAGTATTACCTACACAGGTAAAAGTTTTCTTCTATTTTTTTAGTTTATCGGAAACATTTCAACCCACTCATTCATACGTAATAAACGTGTAGGTAAAATTTTGACTAAGATATGGAGGAGCGAACATGCCTGAGAGAGTCTATAGGTCGGTGCGAGACAAGATGATTGGAGGGGTTTGTGGAGGTCTTGCTGAATATTTCAGAGTTGACGTCACCCTAGTACGAATTATTGCCCTAGTTGCCTTATTTGCTGGGGGCGTGGGTTTTTTGGCCTATTTAGCAGCTTGGGTGATTATACCTATTGATCCTGCAGAACAAGAACGGTATCCCTATAGACGTGAGGCCGGGGCTGAGGTCAAGGAACTAGTTTCTAATGGCGACGAGACGGCTAAGGAGTTTGGAAGGCCTGAGTATCCTGACAATCGTGAGAATCACGAAAACCGCACGAAAATTGCCGGTGGAATTTTGGTCGTCTTGGGGATCGTGTTTTTGCTTGAGCGCTGGTTTCCCTATTGGTTTGATATGAGTAAGATGTGGCCGATCATTCTCATTTTCCTAGGTCTCGTCATAATTGTGAGGGGGGGAAGAAAATGAGAAGAATCTCAGATAGCCTTAGTCGAGGATTACTCTTAATTGCGTTAGGGATTATCTTCTTTCTGCTCAATTATGGCTACTTATCCTGGGGGCTATGGACACATGTCATCGATTTATGGCCTCTAATTCTTATATTGGCTGGAATCGGATTATTATTTAACCAGCGGATACCCATAAGTACTGTTTTGTTAATTTTTCTATTGTCTATGGTAGTCTATTCGATGGTTGTGGGAGATAAACCATCGACAGGGCAGCTTAAACACCATTTTCCGAATGCTCAATATAGAAATGAAACCTTCTAAGTTGCTGTAAGTAACCTAAAGATGGTATAATTTTAAATATTGACCTAAAGTGGATTGAGTCCAAGAGGATAGGAGTTTGAGGATGTAGATATGGATATCATTTTGGCACATCGCCAAATCGATTTTGATGCGCTAGCTTCTATGGTGGCTGCTCAAAAAATTTATCCAAACAGTGTTTTGGTCATGGACGGGAAACCGAGCGTCTTTGTTCAAGACTTTTTGGCGTTATCAAGAGATCAATTGAGGTTTCGCAGGGCCCAAGATATTAATTTAGAAGAAGTCTCTCGGGTTATATTAGTTGATACTCATGAACTTCATAGAGTAGGATTCTTAGGGGAAAAGGTAGCAAAGCTTCCTGGAGTGGAGGTGGAAATCTACGACCATCATCCTTATGCAGGAAAACTTAAACAAGGCATGGTTATCGAACCCGTTGGGGCTTGCGCAACCCTCCTAGTTGAAAAACTAGCGGAGATGGGGTTACCGTTGAGTAGCTTTGAAGCTACACTAATTGCTATAGGAATCTATGATGATACCGGAAGCTTATTGTTTGATAATACCACAGTACGTGATGTTCACGCTGTGGCTTATTTATTAGAACAAGGTGCGAATTTAGGGGTAATCTCCAAAAATTTGCGTCGCCCGCTCACTGAGGAACAGAAAGAACTCTTGCAACAGTTATTAGATCAGGGACAAACAGAGGTCTTTGATGGACTACCTGTGTATATATCCTATGCTGAGATCGAGGAGTATGTTGGTGGACTTGCTCTATTAGCTCATCGAGTAGGAGAACTTGAAGGCGCAGATACTTGGTTTTTGCTGGTTAAGATGGAGAACAGGGTCTATATTGTAGGCCGCTCTCGAGGTCGTGGTTTGCCTGTTAATGGATTAGTTCAGTTATTTGGAGGTGCAGGACATGAGAGAGCTGCGTCTGCCACCATCAAAGATGCTAAGCTTTCCGAGATCCTGAAAGAATTGCGTTCAGCTATTCGGACTCGTGCAAAACGACCGCATCTTGTGAGAGATATCATGAGCTTTCCAGTTAAGACCGTATCTCCTGAGACGCGGCTAGGTGAGGTTGAACAAATTCTATTGCGCTATGGGCATACAGGAGTTCCGGTTACAGAAGGCCAAAATATAATAGGGATTATTTCCAGGCGTGATGTTGATAAGGCAATTAAACACGGCTTACAACATGCTCCTGTAAAAGGTTTTATGACCACTAGGGTCGCAACAGTAGATGTAGAGGCACCTTGGGATGAAGTTCAGCGACTCATGATTCAGCATGATATCGGACGTTTGCCCGTTGTAGAAGAAGGCAATCTCGTTGGCATTGTTTCTAGGTCAGATGTATTACGCCTTGTTCATGGTGGATCCGTTCCGATTGAAGCACAACTTGCTCGGGAACGCAGTGCTGCTGTGCGTCAGGATATTTTGGATTTGATAGGCCGTCTACCCGAAGAAGTACGAAGTCTTCTTGAAGCGGTGAGAGATACTGCAGGAGAAGAAGAGTGTTCAGTCTATCTGGTAGGGGGGTTTGTCCGAGATTTATTACTTTCCGTTCCAACCCAAGATTTGGATTTTGTCGTTGAGGGCAGCGGTGGTCAATTTGCCCAAGCCTTGATGCGTCGTATACCGAATGGAAAGTTAACTCATCATGTAAAGTTTGGAACTGCCCAGATTATTTTTCCTGATGGAAGCCATCTTGACATTGCCAGTACCAGATGGGAACATTATTCTTTCCCGGGAGCCCTTCCCCAGGTGGAGGAATCTTGTCTACGGGATGATCTGTTTCGGCGGGACTTTACGGTTAATTCTATGGCGATTTGTCTTAATGCTGAGCGATTTGGAGAACTTGTCGATTACTATGGCGGCAGGCAGGATTTACAACAAAGGAAGATTCGCTTTTTGCATAATATTAGTTTTATTGATGACCCAACCCGTATGTTGAGAGCTATCCGATTTGCAGAACGATATAAGTTTAATTTTGCAAAAGAAACTCTTGATGCCTTACATACAGCCATTGAGACGGGCGTTCTTTCCAAGCTCAGTGTTGAACGTTTTACTGAGGAAATCATGCTTATTTTTAAAGAAATGAATTATCTGGCAATGGGCCAATGCCTAGTTCAGAGTGGTTTGTTCAAAGCGTGGTTTGGCGAGGAATTGGCTTGGAATTTTGACCTAGATGATGCTGAGGTGAGTCTCGATTGGTCACTAAATATGAGGTGGTTAGTCTCTGTTTCCAAAATGGAAACCAACCAAATTCAAAGGCTGCTTGAACGAGTAAGTCTAAATAAATCCCTTAGAGATGAAACAAATGCCTTCGTACACTTGCGTGAGTCGTTACAGGAACCCTTAACTTTAAGTGAAATGGATCGCTTATTAAACAAGGCCCCCAAGAGAGTTGTCCTCGCTTTAGCGCGGGATGAACGGTTTAATAAGCGAATAAGAGAATGCCTTGAGGCTGGTCAAAGGATTAAAATGTCCCTTGATGGAAAGGCTCTTATACAGATGGGAGTAAAGCAAGGTCCAGAGATCGGAGAAATTCTGGATCAGGTACGCATGGCTTGGCTCGAGGGTAGGATCAGTTCCTCAGAGGAAGAGCAGGGAATGGCTCGTCAGTGGGTTAATAACCGGCGTTAGAAGGGGGTAGGGATTTGTTCGATTTTAATTTAACGACCATTATTGCAAATATTCCCGCATTAATGATCGGATTTGCCTTTCATGAATTTGCCCATGCTTGGGTTGCTGATCGTTTAGGAGATCCAACTCCACGAAGTCAGGGGCGTTTAACCTTAAACCCTTTCGTACACTTAGATCTGTTTGGAACGATCATGGCTCTTTTATATCGGTTTGGTTGGGCTAAGCCTGTTATAACGAATCCCCATTATTACCGGGGAGACAAAAGACGAGGGCAAATATTAGTTGCTTTAGCAGGTTCGATCATGAATTTGGTCATTGCTTTTGTGCTAATGCTGTTATGGTTTATAACCATGCTTGGGATTCAAGGTTCCGAATGGAGCGGAATTATTTCTCTTGTATTTCAGTCGGCAGTACTTATGAATCTTGGCTTAGGAGTTTTCAATCTCTTACCGATCCCTCCTCTTGACGGTTTTACTGTTTTCGGGGGGTTATTGCCTGAACGATTTGCTCCTCAGTTACGGGTGATTGAACAATATGGTATGATTATCTTAATTGTACTTCTCTTTACTGATATTTTAGGGAAAATCCTTTCTCCCGCGGTCATTGGGATATTTTACGCTTATCAGAAAATCATATCGCTGATATTGACCCCGTTTTTCTAGTGCTATCAGACCCCATGCCGCTGTGCGGGACCACTGATGAAGGAAAGATCCAGTACGCTCTTGTCATTCTGAACGAAGTGAAGAATCTTAAGCCCTAGATCCTTCGCTATCGCTCGGGATGACATCAACATAAACCTATTTTCGGAGTAGAGGTGTCTCTAAATTGTTTAAAGGGGTTGTTTATAGTGAAAGGTAGAATATTTAGTGGAATGCGTCCAACAGGGGCGTTGCATATTGGACATCTAAGTGTAATTCAGAACTGGGTAAACTTACAGAATGATTATGAAAGTTTCTTTTCAATTGTTGATTTGCATGCCTTGACAACAGCATATGAAGATAAGTTGAACTTTCCTAGTTTAAGAAGAGAAATTGCTCTAGATTGGCTTAGTGTGGGAATTGACCCCCAGAAAAGTGCTATCTTTTTACAATCTGATATTAAAGAGCACGCGGAACTTCATTTGCTATTTTCTATGTTTACACCCTTGTCTTGGTTGGAACGTGTTCCAACCTATAAGGATCAAATTCAACAATTAAGTCTGCAGGGCAAAGACTTAGGGACCTATGGTTTTCTAGGATATCCCCTTTTACAAGCTGCTGATATTTTAGTATATAAAGCAAATGTAGTACCCGTTGGAGAAGATCAGCTTCCGCACATTGAGCTTTGCCGGGAAGTTGCCCGTCGTTTCAATCACCTCTTCGGAACCGTCTTTCCCGAGCCCCAAGCACTTGTGGGTAAAGTACCTCTCTTGCCTGGAGTTGATGGACGAAAAATGAGTAAAAGCTATCATAATGCTATCTCCCTTGCAGCTTCTGCTGAAGAGATTAAGACTCGCGTACAACAAATGGTTACAGATCCCGAGAGACTGCGGAAAGATGACCCGGGGCATCCTGAAGTTTGCGTTGTGCATAAATTTCATAAAATCTACACCCCAGAAGTTGCTGAAGTGGAAGAAAAATGTCGCGCAGGAAAAATCGGTTGTGTAGCCTGCAAACGTCACCTTGCAGAGAATCTAGAGAAACTGATCAGCCCCTTTAGGGAGCGACGTGCGTATTGGGAAGAACCAGGACGGGTAGAAAAAGTCCTAGAAGAAGGTGCCCAGCGTGCGCGGGTGACAACCTCGGAGACCATGAAAGAAGTACGCTGCGTCATGGGTTTGTAAATGGAGCATGAAAGCACCAGCCCTCAAGTTGAACTTCCTGCCTACCAGGGTCCTCTTGACTTGTTGTTAACCCTTATTCAACAAGAAAAGGTAGATATTTATGATATTCCTATTGCGCGAATAGCTGACCAGTTTGTGGACGTTGTACGTCAGATGGAATCTATGGACATGGAAGTCACTACAGAATTCCTCGTTCTTGCAGCCCAACTACTTTATATTAAGTCTAGAGAACTTTTGCCAAAACCTCCTAAAAGCGAACAAGATCCCGCTGAGGAGGAGGATCTACGCCAAGAACTCGTTGAGCGGTTAGTTGCCTATCGAGCCTTCAAACAAGTGGCAAAAGTATTAGAAGGATTAGAGACTTCTTCAGGACGATCCTATTATCATGAAGTTAATGTCGAAGGGCTATTGGCCAATGTCAAACCGGAAGATCCCCTTAAAGGGATTGAGTTTGATGATCTTTGGCAAGCATTTTGTAAAGTCATAGAACGCGCAGAGCGTGGAGACGAAATCCGCTATGTTGAGCCGGACGAAATTGCTATCGATCTGATGCTTGCGGATGTGTTGCGTCGGGTTGTGCTTCATCCGAAAGGGATGCGTTTTAGTCAGCTTATGAGAAGTGGCTCGCGCATGGAGATGATTGTCTCTTTTCTGGCCTTGCTTGAACTTTTGAAATCCGGAAAGGTGCGAGCTGAACAAACTACCTTATTAAGTGATATTATGCTGTTTCCAACTAAGAAGGCGTGGGAATTCACGGTAGAGGAGGAGTAGATAGAATTGCTGTTTAGGGAACCGGAAACGGCCGCCTTAGAAGCGCTTTTATTTGTTGCCAAGGACCCGTTAACTCCAGAATTGCTTGTTGAACTACTGGAGTTGGACTTAGCGAAAATCGAAGAGCTTCTTTATGAGCTGCGCAATCGCTACGCCATAGATTCCTGTGGATTAACCCTTCTAGAAATCAATGGCGGTTATAAATTAGGGACTAAGCCTGAAGTAGCTCGTTATATTGAGACTCTTTATAAGCAGCCTGCCCAAGCTCTTTCCAATGCTGCTCTCGAAGTATTGTCAATTATTGCTTATAAACAACCGGTGACCCGGGGAGAAGTGGACTTCATCAGAGGGGTGCAATCTGATCGTGCTTTAGCCACCTTAGTAGAAAAGGGTTTAGTGAAAGAGGTAGGTCGCAAGGAGGGGCCGGGTCGCCCAATTCTTTACGCCACAACGGAACAGTTTCTACTGCATTTTGGCTTAAGATCCCTAGATGATATGCCTAGCTTAGAAATGGCCTCCCTCAGTGAGGCTGAGGCGGCAAGCACAGAAGATTCAAATTAAAGCAATCTCCATCGAGGCATGATGGAGATTGCTTTTACTTTACAGAAACGAAGCCGAAGGCCCACGGTTTAAGTCGTGGGATGAAGGCGGCTCCTGTTTCGTTACTATGATTATTCACCACCACTATTTAGTACCCTATAGGAAAGATACACGGCGAGCATAACTAACACAACACTCAGTAACGAATCATAGATCTCAGCTAATGGCTTAGCCTTTCCGATATTCATAATTTTTCGATACATTTCAGGTGACTCTTTTTCAAGGGCTCCCAGTTTATCTTGCAGATTATCAAAGGTCTTTGTCAATTCTTGGTACTTATCGCATAAGAGTTTGTTTTTCTTTTGTATAAGTCGATCCGTTGAAGGTCTTCTTGTCACTGGTTGTGGTGTATGTGGAATATCAAACCTAAAGCTTACCGTATTACAATAGATTATTAGGTCCTCATCAGCATAACCGGCATTTTTTAGACCCACCACAAAGGCGTCGCGCATGAGTACATCTTTTAAGGTAATATTAATGTTCATGACAAGCTCTGAAGGCTCTGAAAACTCACCCAACTTAAAACCTGTAAGCCACCAGTGTTTTCCTTGTCTTGTAAAGAGTGTCTTACCATTCTTCGTTAAAGTATAGGACATTTGCAAGAGATCCGTATCACTTGCGCAACTGTAAAAGGTACCAATAAAAACACCGGGTATCTTAAGATCTAATGCACCAATATAGACCCCTATTTCGGCACCAGTTACTAAGTCATACTGTCCTTTCCATAAGCCAATCATCCATTTTTTGTCGTTGTATTCAAAGTAAATTGGTTCACAATCTATGATCATCCCCATAGGAGCTGCCGCCTCATCATACAAACGACAGTAACCAACCTTTCTCTGCCAGGGATCCAACGTAGAATAGAAAATATCTTGTAGAGAATCATATGAATAGCCAGCTATTTCGATTAGTTTTTCCAGTTCCTCACTATCCATATCCTGAGATAAGAATCCTAAGTCGTCATCCTTTTTTATGATGTTCATTTCGTCTTGAGATCCTGTCTGAACGGACATACATATCCCACCCCCTATTACATATTATTGGGGCTATGCATTGTACGGTGCATAAATTGTCAAATTTGGTTGTAGTAGTTTTAGCTTATGACACTGTGAAGGATTTGTTAAACCTACGTAGAATAGTTTATCTTATACTTTCAGACCCTCATGCCGCTACTGCGGTACCAGCAAAAGATGAAAAAGGTCCCTTAGGTCGGGCAGCTTCGCCACATCCGTTCACCCAACATTCCGAGGCTCGCCCACTCGCCGGTGCGGGACTTCGCCAAACCTCCGGGTAGTACCTGATGTGAACCCGTGGCTCCGTCTCCCCGCACCGTCTTGTGGACTTTTACCGCCTCTCCATGCAATGGGTTCGCTTCTGTGGACGAAGCTGCCCTGCTTGCTGGTCTAGGGATTCTTCTGCATGTCCTTAAGTTTTTTCAGAGTAGAAAGTATTTACTTGCGTTATTTACTTTTTAAGGTCCCTTCTCGCCGTCCATGGCTACAGGGACAGATGACTTTAACTGGTTTTTATTAGACATGAATCTGGGAGGACAATGATGCAAACATTCCCCTATGGACAAAAGGAAATGGATTACCTAAAAGCTAAAGATAAAAAACTAGGCGCAGCTATCGATAGGATAGGAGTGATAAAACGTGGAATCACACCGGACCCCTTTATTGCGCTTATATCAAGCGTAGTGAGTCAGCAAATTTCGAAAAAGGCTGCGGAAACTGTCTGGAACAGATTAGTTACCTTGCTGGGACAGATTACACCGGAAAGCATCGCTGAAAAAGATCTGTCTGTAATTCAAAGCTGCGGTATGTCGGAGAGAAAAGCGGGATACATCAAGGGGATTGCTGATTCTGCTATAACGGGCAGGGTAGATTTTAAAGGACTTCACAACTTACCGGATCAGGAGATTATTGAAACCCTTTCCTCCCTGCATGGTGTGGGAGTTTGGACCGCAGAAATGTTACTTATCTTTTCATTGACTCGTCCTAACGTTGTAAGTTACAAGGATTTAGCTATCTGTAGAGGTATGATGAACCTATACGGACTCAAAGATCTTCCCAAGGAAAAATTTGAGGGATATCGAAAACGATATTCTCCTTATGGCTCAGTCGCGTCATTATATTTATGGGAACTATCCTAATAATCATGTCAGGTACTGTATTATGAAGTTTTAGCACTTCACCGGAATGAGGTCGTTTAGAATGAAAACGAAACTTCGCTTTGTTTTTTTCGTCATAACTATTTCATTACTTCTAGGATCCACTCATAAATTGACAGCCGCAGATACCGCAGAAACCGGTAAAACCATGACCCTACTTTTCACACATGACCTGCATGATCATTTCAGGCCCTTTAGGATAAATCATAATGGGACAGTCAAAGAATTCGGAGGATATTCACGGTTACAGACGGCAATTAATCAAGAAAAGGAACTTGAACCTGAGTTGCTCTTGGTTGATGGCGGAGATTTTTCCATGGGTACTCTCTTCCAATCGATCTACGCCAGCGATGCACCTCAACTTAGAATAATGGGTCAGTTGGGATATGACGTAGTAACCCTGGGAAACCATGAATTTGACTTCAGAGCCAACGGTTTAGCAGAGAGTCTAAAGGCAGCTAAAAAGAGCGGGGATAAACTACCCCAAATAGTTATCTCGAATCTTTCCTATCCAAGTGATAAAGAGGGCAATTTATCTGAGTCTCTGAGCAACCTTAAGCAATCAGCCCTCGATTATGGTGTGAAAGACTATACAGTAATTGAACGAAACGGTGTAAAAGTTGGAGTTTTTGGTTTGTTGGGTAGGGATGCTGCCTCCAAAGCACCTATGTCGGAGGTTGAATTCACGGATACTATTGAAAATGCAAAACGGGTTGCCAATCAATTAAAAAAAGAAGAGCAGGTCGATCTTGTAGTATGTCTTTCCCATCTGGGTACATGGGCAGATAAATCGGATTCAGAAGATGAAATCCTAGCTGAGAAAGTACCGGAGATCAATGTCATCATTAGTGCTCATACCCATTCGAAGTTAACTGAACCGATTTTGGTTGGTAAAACCATCATCGGTTCGACGGGAGAATATGGGGAGAATCTAGGAGTGCTTAAAATTTCCCAGGACTCCCAGTCGGCTTGGAAATTAGATCGCTATACTCTTAAGCAAATTGATAAGGGTTTTAATCTTGACCCGGATATTACGAAGATGATAGATGATTTTCAAGATAAAGTTCAAGAAACGTACTTGGATAACTTTGGTATGAAGTTTAATGAGGTTTTAGCCAATTCACCTTTTGATTTTGTAGCTACTTCGGAAATCGGGAGCAAACACGCTGAAGATACACTGGGTAACCTCATAAGTGATGCTTTCATTCATGCGGTAAAGCAAGCTGAAGGCGCTGACTATGATCCAATTGCAGTGGCAATTGTACCTTCAGGAACCCTACGGTCCTCTTTTCTGCAAGGAGATATCACGGTTGCCGATACCTTTGCGGTGAGCTCTTTAGGGGTAGGAAAGGATGGCATCTCAGGTTATCCTCTGATAGCTGTCTATTTGACTGGCAAGGAGCTTAAAACAGCTTGTGAAGTTGATGCATCGATTGCCCCCATTATGGATGATGCTCAACTTTATATGTCAGGTTTGAATTTTTCGTTTAATCCTAATCGTTTAATTTTTAATAAAGTTACACAGGCAACCTTGCAAAAACCGGATGGCATGGTTCAAGAGATTGACGACCAAGAACTATACCGTGTTGTTGCTAGTTTATACACGGCCCAGATGCTTTCCGTTGTGGGGGACAAATCCTTGGGACTGTTATCCATTGTACCCAAAATAAAGGATGGTAACCCGATAACTGATTTTGAAGCACAGATCATAACGGATAAGGTCAATGGACGAAACAATGAAATCAAAGAGTGGTTGGCAACGGCTGAGTATCTTAAGTCCTTTGATAAAGTGGCCGGAGTAGCACAGATTCCACAGTATTATAAGGAGATACAGGGCAGGAAACTAGTCGAGCATAATAACAATGTCCTTGCTTTGCTAAGTAAGCCAAATAGTATTGCTCTGGTTGTCTATACCTTCGTTATTCTTGGGAGTATAGGTATAGTGGTCATCATCAAGTACCTGATAAAGCGCTTGAAACACAAAAATAACATGCTGCGAAAGATATAATCTAAAATCCTATCCATAAGCGATAAATGGGTTGTAACAAACAAATCTGATTGTTACAGCCCATTATCTTTTCGACCCTAATCAACCATGCCTAGGATCAATTTCTTCGTTCTAAGGACATGCCGAGCATAATCATACCAAATATAGCAAAGACATGTAAGACAAACCAGCCTGGCTCTAAAAAACTAAATGTACCGGGATCAACTTTTCTCATTTTCATCATAACTAAACCCTCCATCTTCCTAATTAATGATCAAGTTTAGTTTCTGTACCTTTCAGGTTAAAATACGGATTACAACCAGGAAATACTTGCAGAATTTTGTTTATTAAGGAAATTCGTTGAAGAGCCCGATTGAATAATTCTGCATTAAATAGGACATCTTACTTATTTAGGGTCAGTCACTATGAGGATGTATGGAGTACGGAGGGGTTTGGGTGCGGGTTTTAGCGTTTTTCCTCGCTATGGTTCTACTAATACTAATCAGCTTTGTATTTAAAATTCAAGTTGACTTTCGATATCGTCGAATCCAAGAGGAAGACCATATTGATATTAGTTTTCGTGGGTTTAACGGACTATGGCAAGCAAACTATCAAATTCCTACCCTGCAATTAGAGTGGGAAAAGGGTCCCCAGCTTGAATTCGAGCAAGTTGCAGAATCAAAAGGCGGAGTACGTAAAACAACGACCAAAGCGCGAGTTCGCTATTTACGATTGGAATGGTTAAGTCGACTTTGGCTTAATATACCTTACCTATTGAAACACTTCAATCGTGTTAAAAGGAAATTCTACAGAGGGATTCATTGTAAGAAGATCCATTGGAAAGTTGAAATAGGCTATAAAGATGCATGTCATACAGCCATCGCAGCGGGTTCTTTTTGGGCCATGTTTGGCTATGCCCTTGCGTATCTTTATAAACAGGTAACAATGGAGGTAAAATCCCCGGTTATTGAGGTTATACCTCAGTTTAAAAAAGAGGGTTTCTTTTGTGATGTGCAATGCATATTCCATCTAAGAATAGGTCATATTATTCTCGTAGGATTGACACTATTACGAACGTTTAAGCGGGGTAGAAGGGGGTAGACAATGTGGGGAATCATCCTATTGAATCCTTAATGAAAACAGCCATGGAAAGCATCCAACAAATTGTCGATGTAAATACTATTGTGGGGGATCCTGTCGAAACCCACGATGGCTCTGTAATTATTCCAATTTCTAAGGTTTCTTGTGGTTTTGCAGCCGGCGGTAGTGAATTTGCTCCACCGGAGGACAAGGAGATTGGGAATTCCGGAGGCGGTACGCCGGGTCAAGGACCATCTCTTCCTTTCGGCGGTGGTGCTGGAGCGGGAGTTTCAGTCCAACCGGTCGCCTTTTTAGTTGTTGGTAACGGGTCTATACGACTTCTTCCAGTCGATAGTAATGTGGTCGTTGATAGGCTCATTGACACTGTTCCAGATCTTCTGGAAAGAATCACGGGAATGTTTCAGAAGAAAAAAAGAGCGTCTGACGAAATAATTATTGCCCACGAATAACGGATCGTGATTAAAGAATATAGACCAAGCAGAAAGAACGGGAAAGATCTCGTTCTTTTTTGTTTGTCCTTTTCATACATTTAGGCAGGGGGTGGGAAATGGTTAATCTCATCTGGCTTTTAATGTTAGCGATCGGAATAATCGTCTCTGCCTTAAACGGACACATAGAAATCGTGACAACATCAGCGATGAAAGCGGCAGAACTTGGAGTTCAGGTCGCCATTGAACTCATTGGAGTTATGAGTTTATGGTTAGGTATCATGCGCCTAGCTGAGGAAGCTGGTCTTGTTAGGGGGATCGCTCGGATCTTTGGGCCCGCAATTCGTCGTTTATTTCCAACCCTTAGACAGGATAGTCCAGCCTTAGGAGCTATCATTATGAATCTAAGCGCTAATATACTCGGTCTGGGTAATGCGGCAACTCCCTTTGGACTTAAGGCCATGCAAGAACTCCAAAAAGAAAACTCCACACCGGATGAAGCAAGCCCTGCAATGATCACGTTTCTGGCACTTAATACCTCGTGTATAACCCTAATTCCGGCAACGATTATTGGGGTGCGCTTAAACGCCAATTCTGCTAATCCAACCGAGATTATCGGAACGACCATTGTGGCGACAGGATCTGCCATGTTCGTGGCGATTTTTGTTGATTACTTTATTCGTCGCAGGAGGAAAACATGAACGTAATTGCCGAGATTTCTCGTTGGGCAATTCCCTTAATTTTATTGCTAGTCCCGGTAGTAGCATATTTTCGCAAAGTTCCTGTTTATGAATCCTTTGTAGCTGGTGCAGAGGAAGGTTTCAAAACAGGTGTACGAATTCTCCCTTTCTTAATTGGGATGCTGGTTTCCATTCGAGTGTTCGTGGATTCCGGGGCCCTGAATATTGTTTCCTATTGGTTGCAGCCAATCTTTTCGTTCTTTGGCTTTGAAGAAAATTTTGCGGCAATTATTCCCTTAGCAATCATGCGGCCATTGAGTGGCTCCGGTGCCTTAGGAGTAGCTACCCAGCTTATTAACGAATACGGGCCTGATTCCTTCATAGGACGTTTAGCGTCCACTTTACAAGGGAGTACTGATACGACATTCTTTGTGTTAACAGTTTATTTTGGTTCTGTTGGCATTAGGAAGTATCGCTACGCACTTAAAATCGGGTTACTGGCAGATATCATAGGCTTGATAGTTTCAATTTGGATTGTCACTAAAGTGTTTTATTGAACCTTACTTTGTGCATACTAACAGTGAACCGAAAGGGGGCATTGTTAGTATGCTATATATTGTTTTACCTGCCTATAATGAAGATGCTGCACTTCCTGCTTTGCTCGAAGATATCGAAACCAAATGTGCAGCTATTCCTCATCAAATCATTGTTGTCAATGATGGAAGTACAGATCATACCTTTGATATCATCCAGAACTATGCCCAGACACACAAGAATGTGCATGGAGTGAATCATGAACAGAACCAAGGGCTTGGGGCAGCTATCAATAGCGGCTTTCAATACGTTTTATATCAAAATGAGCTTGCCCAACTAAAGTTCAACCTCGAGACTTCGATGAGGAAGGAATCTAGCCCCGCGGAGGCAAGGTACAGGGAGGAATACTCGCTAGAGAATCTTCCTGGCAATCTTGATCAAACGATTCGTGAAGCGCCCGATGTGGTTATTACAATGGATGCGGATAACACTCAACCAGCAGACTGTATTCCCTTGCTGTATGAGGAGATTTGTTTCGGAGCTGACCTTGTTATCGCTTCTCGTTATGTTCAAGGCGGGGAACAGCATGGGTTGTCTTTAGGGCGCAGGGGACTTTCTTGGGGAGCGGGAAAATTTATGCGTTTTTTTGCGCCTATTCAGGGAGTTCGAGATTATTCATGCGGCTATCGTGCCTATCGACTTAAGTTATTAGCTGAAGGAACCCGGCAATATGGACCAAATATTATTAAAAGCCGGAACTTCTCAGGGATGGTTGAACTGTTACTAAAATTGGCTCCCTATGCAGAGCGCGTTTCCGAAGTCCCTTTAAAACTTCACTATGAACTCAAAAAAGGTGCCAGCAAAATGAGAATTGGGGCAACAATTTGGGGGTATATTCAACTCATTTATCAGTTAAAACGCCAAAAGTGGAGTACAGTTGAATGGGCCGAAGAATAAGCCCCGCTGAAAGCAACGTAAAACGATACATCCCTTTGGCCTTAATTCTCTCGATTGCCTTGCTGCTACGTCTACGTGGAATTGCAAACCCGTTATTAGATGATCAAGCCTGGCGGCAGGCAGATACCGCCAGTATGGCGACTCATATGATGGGTCATCTCTTGAATTTTCCTAATGTTTTCTTACCTAAGCTTAATTACGATGGAGTTATACCCCAGAATGTCGAGTTAGAGTTTCCTTTTTTGCCATATCTTTTAGCTTGGACCTGGACAATTTTAGGTTGGTCAGATTTGTGGGGGCGTTTATGGTCTGTCACTTTGTCTTTGGTTACAATAGTAGGAATCTATGATTTAGGTCGGAATATGTTTAACCACCGCGCGGGATTATTTGCAGCGGCTATATATTCCATAATGCCTTTATCAATTTATTATGGACGAGTTGTAATGCCTGAACCTATGGCCCAAGCCTGGAGCATTTGGGCACTGGCTATGGCTTGGCGGTGGAGGATTAAGCAAGAGGAAAAGGGAATCTGGAAAATAGCCTTGTTAATGGCGGCCGCAGTCTTAGCTAAACTTCCCCAGCTTATGCTTTTTCCGGTGGCTGTCTTGCTTGGTTTTTGGCCTTTGAAGAATGGACGGGTAAGGCAACTTATCCAGTATAGTATAATTGTACTAATTCCTCCAATAGTATATTATTTATGGGTACATTATAACGTCTCTTCTTCCAGTCAATTTGTCTCGGGAATTTTGACTGGACAAGTTGCTAATTCTACAAATTTAGACTGGAAGTTATTAACTAGGAATATTCAACGAGGATTTACCGTATTAGTTTTAGTCCTCTCGGGAGGGGGCCTGCTGCGCCTCTTCTTTTCTCCCTCCCCTGTTCGTTTCGCCCTCTTAACTTGGGGAGCAATAGGTAGTTTATATATTGGATTGGTTTGTGCTAGTATTCCCTTGGATTATTATTTAGTACCTGTTTTACCCTTAGTCGCCTTATTAAGTGCATATGCCCTTGACTGGATGGCTTCTTTACCTGGAACCGTGCTTGGAATAGTGATCTTGGTACTCATCTACAAGAGTTCATATGCTGATTTAACCCCGAAATATCAGTGGAATCAGGAATACCTCACCCAAGCTCGTTGGATTAAGGAGCATACCCCAACGTCTAGTATTTTGGTTTTAAGCGATCCACCGCCAATGACCTTTTACTATGCGCAAAGGGTTGGATTTCGTCTAATCAATAAAATCAACCAGGAAACTCCTTCTAAAGTTCTGGAAAAATTTCAGGGAGATTACCTTGTGCATCTTCCGAGAAGCGGTCAGAACGAACAGTTTTGGAAAAAGGTTGAGGAAAGTTATCCTGAGATCGGACCAGGAGTTTTTGATTTGCGGTAGGGGCAACATGAATTGCCCCTACGAAAAGTTGTGAAGAATCTATCCGGATTTAACCGAAAACTGGGGTGAATAAGATTATTCGCCGTGCTTAATGACAAAGTACCTAAATTGCCATGTAGTTGCTCAATTAGGAAGGGGAGAAAAGGACTGTGACTCAAGAAAAAGAGAGTGGAGAACGTTTGCAAAAGGTGCTGGCGAAAGCTGGAGTAGCTTCACGACGACGTGCTGAGCAACTTATTCTAGAAGGTCGAGTAAGTGTCAATGGAACTAAGATCTGTGCTTTAGGACATAAAGTCGAAACACAAGATTATATAGAAGTCGATGGAAAGCCTGTAGAACATCCCGAATCGTTACACTATTATTTGCTGAATAAACCTGTTGGCACAATAACTAGTGTGTCTGACCCACAAGGGCGCCCTACGGTCATTGATTTAATGAAAGACATTCCAGTTCGGGTTTATCCCGTTGGTCGGTTGGATTACGATACATCCGGCGCATTATTGCTGACCAATGATGGAGAATTAGCCCATCGCTTGATGCATCCTTCCTATGGAGTTGAGAAGACTTACCGAGTCTGGATACAAGGTCCAATAGGAATTAATGCTCTTGAAACTTTGCGCCAAGGAGTCTTACTGGAAGATGGAAACACCGCTCCCGCCAAGGTCGTACGCGTGAGCGGTGTTTCAAGAACAACGAATAGTCAACCTAAGGACACGAAGTTAGAAATCCTAGAAGCAACCATTCATGAGGGACGAAATCGCCAAATTCGTCGAATGTTTACAGCGGTGGGGTATCCAGTTCTAAAGCTGGAACGTGTCCGGTTTGGATCGTTAAGTCAGGGGAATACCCTTTCCTCAGGAGCATATAGAGCCTTGACGAAGGAGGAAATCAAGGAATTACGCAACAGTGTGGGATTATGAGTGGGGATAGATCGGATGGTCAAGTTCCTTATTCCATATCTCGATGTCTTTGCCGCCGTAATTCCGTAAAGTATTACAGACGGAATTGATTTTTTCATGTTCAGTCTGGATCAGAACAAACCAATGTCCTGTGCGTACCTCATGTTCGTAATGTCGTGCTCGTATTTCTGAAAGGCCGTAGGTGAAAAGTTCTTCAACAAGCCCACGTCCTTTAGGTTGATGCATGAGTTGACTGGCTAGTGGACCAGCGGCTACTACTTCTCCAATATTTGGTACGATGAAGGGCGGAGCTTGAACGAGCCAAGCGTCAAATTGGTCTAAGTTGATTTCGCTGGGGTAATAGGCTAATTCATGCGCGATTTCTTCACGGAATTCTCCTTGATGGAGGTATTCACTGCGAACCACCACGGATATTTTACTATTTGCCAAGGATTCCCCTTGGATTTCTTCGATTGCCTCTTTCGTCTGTTGAGGTCCTTTAAAAATTGCAACGGCTGTTCTTAACATGGACATGTTCTGATCCTCCTTTTAAAGCAAACATTAATTACCTTTTGCAGTTTTCTTAGTATGTCCATAAATTCCAACCCTAAAGCAAGGCTTGCAGGAGAAATTTGAACCTGTGAAGAATATTAAGACAACAATAAACGATAGAAATGATCGAATTGAGGAAACGGAGAGAACCAGAGATGAAGATTCGAATTGGGAATGAGCTCCTTACAGAACACATTCGCGTACGGATCCGAGTGGATTATCGTGGTGAATCCAAAAGTGGACGCTTTTTCTTTGGAGGTAAGAGCAAGGAGCTAATGGCTGAAACAATGCGAGAGCAACAAGTCGCCTTACTGCGCAATGTACCCCTTCAAGGAATCATCATTGAAGACGTCGATTTGAGTCTAGACGTTTATACAGTGACAGAAGAGAATGGCCGACGAAACCATGAAGCAGCTTATGCTCCGATAATTTTAACCCTGCGTATTGAGAATGTAGACGATTTGCTGCCTCTTTTAATCAAACCAGAGTTTCGTAAAATTGAGTTTCTAAGTCCTGAAAATATATCTCTTCATCGTTTGGATATGGAGAGATTACTCTTTCGGCTTAGTCAATCCTTTCAACAAGAACTGAGATTACTTGAACAAAAATATTCACGTTAACTTATACAATTCAGTAATTACTCCATAAATTAGGTATCTAGGGAAATATTGAGGGAAGGGTTAATAACTTAATTAACCCTTCCCATTAAAATTAAGAAGAAACTGTTTTACATGTTGAAATTTAATGATAATTGCATTAATATATGGGTTAGGTGGTCTGACAGTCAGGCATAATTATAATTTTCACAAACATATAGGGGGTAGATGGATGTTAGCTCGTGAAGTCTTACAAGAACTGATTCAAGTGCTGGGTGCGGAGAATGTTCTCACTGAGCAGGAAGACTTAATGACCTATGCTTATGACGCGACAGCCGCGATGAAACATCATAAGCCAGATGTTGTAGTTTCGCCCAATTCTACTGAACAAGTGGCAGAAGTCGTCAAAATAGCTGCAAAGAACAATATTCCGATCTATCCACGCGGTTCTGGCACAAATCTTAGTGGAGGAACTATTCCCATAAGTGGAGGCATTGTTCTTTCAATGCTCAATCTCAATAAAATTATAGAAGTTGACCAAGATAACTTAACGGCTACAGTTCAACCTGGGGTAATCATTCAGACACTCAATGATGAAGTGGTAAAACATGGTTTGTTATACCCACCGGATCCTGGTACAGTCAAAACAGCAACCATGGGTGGATCTCTTTCAGAGTGTTCGGGCGGATTACGTGGCCTGAAATACGGGGTAACCAAGCATTATATTATGGGATTACAAATTGTCTTAGCCAATGGGGAAGTTATCCGTTGGGGTGGAAAAACCGTTAAAAATGTCACCGGATATGATTTGGTGGCACTCTTTACAGGAGCCGAAGGAACCCTTGGGATTATTACGGAAATTATCGTCAAACTAATTCCTGCTCCAGAAGCCCGTAAGAGTATTTTAGCTGTTTTTGATGACGTTGATAAGGCAGGAAAGGCTATCGCTTCAATCATCCGTAATAAGATTATTCCAGCAACCCTGGAAATTATGGATAATGTAACGATTCAAACCGTTGAAAACTTTGTTCATGCAGGACTCCCTATGGATGCTCAAGCAGTCCTCCTGATTGAAGTAGACGGATATAAAGAAGTTGTCGAACGGGAAGCCGTTTTGGTCGAACAAATTTTGCAAGAAGAACAGGCTGTGGAAATAAAAATCGCTAAGAATGATCAAGAACGCGATCTTCTATGGTTAGCTCGTCGTAGGGCACTTCCTGCTCTCGCCCAGAAGAGGCCAACCACAGTACTCGAGGATGCTACGGTTCCTAGAAGTAAAATTCCCGATATGATTAAAGCAATTCGCAAGATTGCTGAAAAACACAATCTCCAGATTGCCACATTTGGACATGCAGGAGACGGGAATCTTCACCCTACAATTTTAACCGATGAGCGAGATGAGGATGAAATGAAGCGTGTTCACCTTGCAGTCGATGAAATCTTCAAAACTGCAATATCCTTGGGAGGAACTCTTTCAGGAGAGCACGGGATTGGGATTGCTAAAATGGGATATCTTGATTGGGAGTTTGGAGAAGCTGGAGTCGCAGCAATGCGAAGAATGAAAGAAGCCCTGGATCCCAACTATTTGTTGAACCCTGGGAAGATAGTAAGGAGGGACTAATCGTGTCCGTATATAATTCGCTGGATTCGATTACTGAAGAACTCCATAACTGTATGAAATGTGGAAACTGCATGGAGGTTTGTCCTATATACAAGGAAACTCGCCAAGAGGTAGGAGTTGCAAGAGGGAAAATCAGCTTAGTTCAGTATCTCCTTTCAGGCGAGCTTGAAATGACAGAAAAGCTGGCTGATCGCTTTTCCTTGTGTACAACCTGTATGGCTTGTAACACGAACTGTCCATGTGGAGTTCGATTCGATAAAATAATCCTGGCTGCAAGGGCAGAAGCGGTTCGAAAAAAGGGTTTACACCCAGTCAAAAAGATAGCTTTTACAGCACTTAAGATGCAGCGCATGTTTGATTTTGGGATGAAGACCGGAAGCATTTTTCAGGGCATGGCCTTGAAGCATGTACCCCACAAAAGTGACCGTATTGCTAGGATGCGTTTTGACATTGGTATAGGTACAGATAAAGTATTCCCGATGTTAGCTAGTAGGACCTTACGTTCTGAATTTCCGGAAGTAGTTAAAGTAAAAAATCCGAAGATGAGAGTGGCCTTCTTTACTGGATGTATGATTAACTATTTCTATACGGATATCGGAAAAGCTGTCGTCGAGGTACTCAAAGAAAACGACATTGAAGTAGTGATTCCTAAAGGTCAGGGATGTTGTGGTATTCCAGCCTCGGTGAATGGTGATGTTCACTCTGCTGCAGCCTTAGCAAAACGAAATTTAAGAGCCTTTGAGAAGCTTGGTGCAGACGCGTTAGTTGTGGCTTGTTCATCTGGAGGAACCGCTTGGAAGCATGTTTTCGGTGAATTGCTCGATAATGAGCCGGAATTTAAAGCCTTAGCGGATAAATGGGCTGGTAAATCCTATGATATTTCGGAATTCCTGATTAAAAAAGTTCCCTTTAAAAAAGAAGGCTTAGGTCGGGTTGAACGGAAAGTAACCTATCATGATCCTTGCCATTTAAATCGTGGGCAGGGGGTTAATACTGAACCTCGAGAAATTTTAAAGAGTATCCCCGGGGTTGAACTAATTGAAATGAAAGAGCCTGGCCGCTGTTGTGGAATGGCTGGTTCCTTCAGTCTAGTGCATCCGGATCTCTCAGTACAGATTTCAGATCGAAAAACAGCGGATATTGAGCTAACCCATACAGATACAGTAGCGACTGGTTGTCCTGCTTGTCGCTTACAATTGAAAAGCGGAGTAGAAAATGCCGGGATCGAAGAAGAGGTTGTGCATACAATCCAGATCTTAGCGGAATCTTATAAAAATGGTAAAAAGAAATAGTACAGAGCATTGAAAATATGGGAGCACTTTTAATAATAAAGTGTTCCCATATTTCATATATCGGAGACCTATGATACACTTAATCCATACAACCGTTTGCAAGGAGTGAAATAGGGTGTTATTAAAACCCATTAGAACCCGCAAAATCTACGAGCAGATTGTTGATCAGATTGGTCAACTGGTCGCTCAAGGGCAGCTAAAACCCGGTGACCGACTACCCTCAGAGCGGGAATTGGTTGAACGGTTTCAAGTCAGTCGGGCATCAATACGTGAAGCTATTAGTGCTCTGGAAATGATGGGATTAATCGAAGTTCGTTCTGGTGAAGGTACGTTCATCAGGCAGGTTAATATAGAATCAGTAGTGACTCCCTTAGCCTGGATGTTATTTATAGAGAAGGATACGGATCTAGAACTTTATGAAGCACGTAAGATCCTAGAGGTGCAGGCTGCTGGCTTAGCTGCTGAACGAGCGGATGAAGATGAGATTAGTGAGATGTTTGAGGCTTTAGAAATCATGCGGAAAGATTTGGAATCCCATCACCTAGGGGAAGAGGCAGATCATCATTTTCATTACGCAATTGCCAGAGCAACCCATAATAAGATCCTCTTCCGCCTCATGAACACCCTTTCGGATACCATGAAAAAGGCCTTAAAGAGTAGTAGAAGCAAACTCTATGAACATGAAGACACCCCTGAAAAGTTATTTCAAGAGCATTTAGCGATTTTTCAAGCTATTAAAAACCGTGATGCGGAGCAAGCTCAGAAGCTTATGTTAGATCACTTAGTGGGCGTTGAGAACCATCTTGCCAAGGCACTTCTTCTAAAATAATAGGTAAACCCTAGTAGGGTGGCACCACTCTAATTTGTAGAAGTAATGGGCCTTACCATTGAATTAAAGAGGCGGAAACACTTTGTTAAAGTGTCTCCTGCCTCTTTTGAACTAGACAGAAAGTATAACTTTTCGTTGATACTGCAAGAAGGCTAATACGTGCGAAGACAGTGTCTTCGTCTGAAGCATAAGTGCAACTAAGGCTGCCGCCTACGCCTGAAGGCTTTGGCGCCAGCCAAGTTTTCTAAACACTGAAGGTTACGAATGAGGGTGATAGTGAAAGGTAATCCTATAGGAAGGTAATCTGAGATTGAAAGCGAATAGTCAAGTACAAGTACTCGATAAGTGAGGATATTAATATGACATGTCAAATGGTCTTCCATAACGGCAATTGTTTAAATACAAAAAAACCCTATGCCCGTTCATGTAAACTATGTATAGAGGGATGTCCTCATCAAGCGATCTCCGAATTTCGAGAGCTAAATACTAGACAATGCACAGAATGTGGAGTTTGTATGGCGGTCTGTCCGAGTGATGGTTTTGCCGATCAGACAATGGATAAGCTCCATGATTATCTTTTTCATGCGGAAGATGTTATCTTAAGCTGTCCAAAGGCAATCCCTCTCGGTTTCGAGATTCCCTGTATAGGAATGCTGGATCGAGATAGTTGGATGACTCTGATGCTCTTAGCTAAGGACAAACCAGCTAAAATCATTACAGGAGTTTGTGCAGATTGCACGGATCGACAAGCATGTGCTTCCAGTGTTGAGACCTTTAAACAAATTCATTCGGACTGGCCGGAGCATCCTGTAATACAAATTCAAGTCCGACCTGATAAAGGGGATACAATTGAGTCAGGGAACTCTGAAGGTGTAGCTCAAAACTCTGTTGGTCAAACGAATTCGCAAATTGGCTGGAGGCAGAAAAGTCGAGAGAAAATCGAGGAATGGCTGCCCAGTATGGCTGCAGATGAAGCCTATGCTATACCAAAGTCACGGCAATGGTTAATCGAAGCTTTCGAGGCTTCCTCGGAAGAGAAGATTCCTTTTCACACTATATCTATTGCTGATTCATGTACAAACTGTGGGGTTTGTGCAGCAATTTGTCCCCAGGGTGCTTTGCAAAAGCGGGAGGAAAGGAACCCGGATCCGATAAGGTTAGATCCTACTAAAGAAGAAAAGATCACATCCCTGCGGCTCATTTATGAACCTCAGAAGTGTGTACAATGCCATCGTTGTCTGGAAACTTGTCGTTCACAAGCCTTGGAATTCAATTATAAGCCATTGACGCATCGGCTCCTCACGGGCAAAATATTAATCCATGAAGGCAGTCCTAAATATTGTAGTCAATGCGGCAAGCGAATTTTTGATAATGGAGAGTTATGTTTAGTTTGTGCAACTAGCGATCCGGAGAGCAGGGGATTTTTCTCCCTTTAAGCATGGTGTCCGCCACACCCACAATGGGCACTATGCTCGTGGGTTTTTTTCTGCGGCTCACGTAGAATTTGATTGGTTAAATGGCTCACATGTGAAATAGGTTGTTGCTGAACATCCTTAGCTAAGCTGATAACTTCTTGGATTTCTGCTTTAGTTAAACCTGCATCTAATCCCTCAGTAATGGCAAGACGGAGCGCTGCTAGGGCATTACAGGCTACTGCAGCCGAAATCTGGGCTACAATAGTCGTTCGATGATCAAGACTCATAGTATATTCCCCCTGAACTAAATTTTTGAACTGTGATAGATTACTCTCAATCTTAGCACAGATTGGATTTTTGGGCAAAAATACTCCGTAATCAGTGCCAAGATTAGAAGCTTGACCGGAGGGTTAATACTAACTATAAGATTAGAAGGCTGGGTTAAGTTCAGTAAGAAAGGGATGTATAATGAACGAATATCAAGTAATAGTTGTTGGTGGCGGGGCCGCTGGGATGATGGCTGCAGGGCAAGCTGCAAAAGCAGGGGCAAAAGTCCTTCTACTAGAAAAGAAGGAACGCCTAGGCAGGAAAATCGCAATTTCAGGCAAGGGACGCTGTAATATAACAAATGTAGAAAATGTGTCGGATTTTATTAGTCATTATCCTGGAAATGGGCGCTTCTTACACGGCATTTTGCGAGGTTTTGATAACGTAGCCTTACGGGAATTTTTCTCGAGTTATGGAGTTGAGACGAAAGTCGAACGTGGAGGACGAGTTTTTCCGGTATCTGATGATGCAGAGAAGATCGTAGAGGCTCTTTCAACCTTTCTGTCGGATATGGGAGTCAAGGTACAATCCGGAGTCACGGTGGAAGAAGTGTTAGTGGAGGATGGACATGTCGTAGGGGTACGAGGAAGTGGTTCAAAAAAATATTATGCACCCTCTGTAATTCTTTGTACTGGTGGATCCTCTTATCCAGCAACCGGGTCAAACGGGGATGGGTTCCGTTTTGCCCGAAAACTGGGCCATAGCGTGATTACTCCTCGGCCGGCCTTGGTTCCCCTTAAAACAGCCGAGGAGTGGGTGAAAGAGCTGCAGGGACTTGCCCTGCGAAACGTCGAATGCTCGCTATGGATCGAGGGCAAGAAGAAGGCTGCAGAATTTGGAGAAATGCTGTTCACCCATTTTGGAGTATCCGGTCCAATTATTTTGACGTTGAGCCGTCAAGCGGGGGATGCTCTTCGGGAAGACAAACAAGTTGAGCTTAGGATTAATCTGAAACCGGCTCTTTCGGCGGAACAGTTTGACATTCGAGTACAACGGGATTTCCAGAAATTTAGCAATAAGCAGTTTAAGAACGCTCTAGATGAACTCTTGCCTCAAAGTCTGATTCCAGTTTTAATCCGTCTAAGTGGAATAAATCCTGAAGGGGTAGTGCATCAAATTAGCCGTGAAGAACGCAAGGGTTTGATACGATTATTTCAGGAATTACCTCTCACGATTACCGAAACCCTTTCCATTGAGACTGCGATTGTTACGGCTGGGGGAGTAAATGTCAAGGAAATCAACCCTAAAACTATGGCCTCCAAATGTGTCGAAGGGCTTTACTGGGCGGGGGAAGTTGTTGATGTAGACGGCATTACGGGTGGTTATAACCTTCAGGCCGCTTTTGCCATGGGTTACAGAGCAGGCCAAGCTGTCGGGAATGTTGTAGATTAGATGGTCTGATTGATAAGCTTCCTGCATAAACTCTTCTCGAGGTGATGTACGTGCGTCGAAGAGGAAGCCTATTAGAGTGGTTCTGGAATGTGGTTCAGCATGGAGAGCGTCGAATTATCAGAGTTTTGGTTCTGGCATCTGTTATACTCTTATTAATGCAGTTAAGTGCTGTAAGGGATCCCCTTGATTTCTATATGACCGTAGCAGCTGAGGTTGAAGCTCCTGCTATGGAATTACCGGCACTCGCTAAACCTGAGCTAGGAGAATCCGTTAAGACTTGGCAGATAACGTTGAAAGCGACGCCAGCCGCTCCTATTCGTGTCGTTCAAAATGGGACAGTCATTGCTACCCTAACAAAAGGAGAACAACAGATAGGAGTTAAATCTGGGCAGATCCAATTGGATGGTATAGGAATTGCCCAGACCGTTAAGGTTCAGGTTATAAGAAAAGATGCCCAATTGCTTGAACCACGTCAAAATCAGACGTTCATATTGCAAGGGAACATTCAGAATCTAATCGTCAAACCGTAATGTTGCAAAGCGCTCTATGTCGTACTATAATTGTTGGTAAATATTGTGTTTGGCTGTTTTCTCATACAATATAGATGAGAAATGGAGGGTAGTATGGTAGGATGAGTTATAGTTAATGCAGGATGCTTGTGAATTTTCCCCATTCAATTAATTTGCAACTTAATAGTTGAAGAATGGTGGGATGGTTTTTAAGAAATCAAAGACACTGAGAGGTGTCTTTTTCTTGCTAGAGTTAACAAGTTTATTTTAGAGGAGAGGAAGAATAATTATGGCACAAAGTAAAAAAATTGCACTTGCTGCGTTAAAGATGGCTATGACAGAAAGCCGAGATGAAGAGATGCATTTAAAAGAGTCCTATTTAAGGAATGGGGTTAAGACTGCCGCAGTGGATTACGGTGGTGAGTATGTGGCTTCGATTCGTAAAATTGTAGAGCGCGCTATAGTAGCCTCGAAACGAGAAGGGGTAATTCAAGAGATCCATGGGGATGAAGGGGCGGTAGCTGGTGCTACTCGTGAAGCTTTAACTCAAATAATGAACAAAGCCATAGGCTTGAATATAGGTGGAAAAATTGGAATCGCTCGTCAGAACGATCATTTAAGTGTGGCAGTATTTTTTGGAATCGGGCTCTTACATTTAGATGAAGTAGCTGTTGGATTGGGACATCGCGTGGCTCCCAAAGAATAAGGGGGGAGAATATGCAACGAGGTATACGAGGTGCGACAACCGTCAGTCGCAACGATGCGGAGGAGATTCGGGAAGCAACCCAAGAACTTTTACAAATGATTCTAAAGGAAAACTCACTTTGTACAGACGATTTAGTGAGTGCTATTTTTACGGTTACCCCAGATTTAAATGCGGATTTTCCTGCTTCAAGTGCAAGAGCCATTGGCTGGCAGTTAGTACCGCTTCTTTGTTCGACGGAAATTCCAGTGCCGGGTGCACTTCCATTTTGCATACGTGTACTTTTACACGCTAATACTACTCGTAGCCAACGGGAAATCCGACACATCTTTTTGCGTAATGCTGTGATATTACGCAAAGATCTGGTAGATGCTGATAATTAGTAAGGTTGATGAAAGCTTTAGTAAGGAAGAAGGGGAGCGCGATGAAACTTATCGCTCGGCGGAAGGATGAACAACAGGAAACCACTAAGGTTCGAGTGGGAGATGTTATCATCGGAGGCTCTGAGTTGGTCGTTATTGCAGGTCCTTGTGCTATCGAAAGCTATGAGCAGTTATTAAGTACCGCTCTGGAAGTTCAACGTTTAGGAGCCACAATGCTCAGAGGGGGTGCCTATAAACCAAGAACTTCTCCCTATTCTTTTCGAGGCAAAAGGGAAATCGGCTTAGAAACAATATCCCAGGTTAAGGCCCTAACAGGGCTTCCAGTGGTAACGGAAGTTATGGATGCTCGTGACATCGAGCAGGTTGCGAAAGTGGCTGATATGTTTCAGATCGGATCTCGTAATATGCAAAACTACACCCTGCTAACGGAAGTGGGGAAAACTAAACTCCCAGTTTTCCTAAAACGTGGTTTGGCCTCAACCCTAGAGGAATGGATCTATGCCGCAGAATACATTATGGCCGAAGGAAACGATCAGGTCGTTTTATGTGAACGTGGGATCAGAACCTTTGAAACGTATACTCGAAACACGGTAGATATTACTGCAATTCCTGCCTTGAAAGAATTAACTCATTTACCGGTATTTTTGGATCCTAGTCATGGAACAGGAAAATGGTCACTCGTCAGCCCAGTAGCGTTAGCGGGGGTTGCCGCAGGGGCAGATGGGTTAATGATCGAAGTACACCCCCAACCGGATCTGGCTTTAAGCGATGGAGATCAATCCCTGAACTTCAAAAACTTTGCTGAACTCATGGAAAGAATCGAACCCGTGGCAAAAGCCGTGGGACGAGCCTTGGCGTGACCAGGGCAATACGTGACAGGGGGACGGTCCTTTTTGACACACATGTGTGTCAAAAAGGACCGTCCCCCTGTCATACTTCAAAGGTAAAGCTCTTCAAGGTCATCAGGAACGTAAAGATTGCCGTCATAATACTCTTTTCCCTCGGCGGTATACAATTCCTTGCGATGTGTTATCGTCTGATCCTCTGTATGCCATAGAACTAGGTTCTTGATGCTTAACGTTTGGGCAAGTTCACAAGCGTCCTTCACTGTGCTGTGGTGTTTCTCATATGGTTTGTATATTTCTCGATCCCGATGAAGACAAAAGGCTTCGCATAATAGCCAATCACTGTTTTCTACATACTTCTGACATAACGGATTATAGGGTTCATCACCCAAGCAGGTAAGAGTTTTACTATTGTTCAGTTTAACAGTGAAGCCAAATTGTTTTGCCTTTGTGGAGTGTATATCAAAAAAGGTGAAATCGTAACCAGCTAGGTTTTTAATCTGCCCATCTGCCACAGGAATTAGGAGGATTCTTTTGCCGATAAAGTCAGTAATGACCTTATCGAGGGTCGCTGCTGTTATGGCACTTATATTGCCAATTAACTCTGGATGGCAGTAAATATTGAAGCTCCCATCATACTGCTCCTCGAGAATTGACATAGCAATTCTACGAATAATCCACACCATACCCAGCAAATGATCAGTGTGCTTATGTGTGACAAAGGCGTTATGAATTTTATGATAAGGGATCTGAGCCTTCTCTAAAACTCCCAATATTCCATTGCCACCCCCAGCATCCACTAAAATATGGTCAGTCCCGTTCGTAATTGCAAAACAGGTATTATAACATTTAGTTACTGCTGCATGACCGGTTCCTAAAACTATCAGCTTTTCCATTGGTATCTCCGCTCCTTAATGAGTCATTAGTGTTGTCCATTTCACATCTACTGATTTGAGATTACGACTATTTTATCATGACTTCGATTATAACAAATACCCCGCATACTGTATGTTTTATATACAATACAAGGCTATTAGTTAGCATATCTGTCCCAATTCTATACAAGATAGACCCCTCTGCAGAAAAATTTGTAAAATAAAGTGGCCTTATTAAGCCGAGATTACAGAAAGAGTGAGTCTCTCTAAAGTTTCCATAGGCTATGAAGGCCAAGCCTTTTATGCTTTTTTGTGGGGCTTAGGTTTAGTCTGATTCCCAGATTGCACAAAGTATTTTCTATGCGTTATCCAAGGTTGGCACGGTTCTTGTAATATAATCATTTATTGTTTGCCTTTGCTAAGGGCGAAGGCTTACTAGAATTGGAGGAATTTGCATGGAATTTAAATACAACACTCGGGATTTAAAGTTCATCTTAAAAGAATGGTTGCCTACTGAGGAAGTCCTGGAATGTGACCGTTTTAAGGAATTTTATAGCATTGAGGATATTGATCAAATTATAACAGAAGGATATAAAGTTTGCCGTGAAGTAATAAGTCCAATTAACGCTGCAGGTGACAAAAACCCTGTGCGCTTTGAAAATGGGGTAGTAACATCTCCTCCAGGATATAAGGAAGTATTTCAATTTATCCAGCAAAACGGGTGGGGTTCCAGTAGTGAGTGTATTGAAGTTGAAGGAGGCATGCCCTTAATCATTTACAAAGCAGTATTCGAGATGATTGCGGCGGCCTGTCCGGCAATGGGTTCGAACATAAAATTAACTTCGGGTGCTGCTAATGTGATTCTGAATTATGGTACGGAGGATGATAAGAAAAGGTTTATTCCCAAAATGTTGAATGGTGAATGGCAAGGGACTATGAACCTCACAGAACCTTCTGCAGGTTCAGACGTGGGAGATGCTTTAGCGAAGTCCTATCCAACAGATGACCCTAGGGTATATAAGATTAAAGGGACTAAGATGTTTATCACCGCTGGTGATGGCTCCATATGTAACAATATTATCCATTTGGTGTTAGCGCGACCCCCTCAGGGCTGTAAAGGATCAGCTGGTTTAGGGCTGTATATTGTACCGAAATATTGGGTTAACGAAGACGGCAGCGTCGGAAAG